>NZ_JBHWJZ010000007.1:0-314121 GCF_042731085.1 Streptomyces sp. NPDC059875 | reverse complement strand
GAGGGTTTCCGGGACGGGGGCGACTGTCATGAGCGGGGCTCCTTGGTCGGGGGTCTGGGGGCAAGCCCCCAGACCCCCGTACGGCCTGCGGCCGTGTCCTCAAGCGCCGGACGGGCTGAAGTTCCGCCCAGAGGGCGGAATTCAGCCTCGCCGGCGTTTGAGGCGCGGGGTCTGGGGCGGAGCCCCAGTTCGGGCAGGGGAGGGGTGGGGAAAGGTCACTCCCGGCGGTACACAGGCGGCCGCTTCTCCGCGAACGCCCTGGCTCCCTCCTTCGCGTCCGCTGTCTCGAAGATCGGCCAACCCCGCCTCAGCTCCGCCGCCAGGCCGTCCGTCTCCGTCAGCTCCGCCGTCTCGTACACCGACGCCTTCACCGCCTCCACCGCGAGCGGGCCGCAGGCGTTGATCTGGTCGGCGACGGCCAGGGCTGTCTCCAGCGCCGTCCCGTCGGGGACGACGCGGCCGACGAGGCCGATCCGGGCGGCCTCCTCCGCGCCGTACGGGCGTCCGGTCAGCAGCATTTCGAGTGCGTGGGTGCGGGCGATCTGGCGGGGCAGCCGGACGGTCGAGCCGCCGATCGGGAACAGACCGCGTTTGACCTCGAAGAGCCCGAACGTGGCGGAGGAGCCCGCGATCCGGATGTCGGTGCCCTGGAGGATCTCGGTGCCGCCGGCGACGCAGTAGCCCTCGACGGCGGCGATGACCGGCTTGCGCGGGCGGTGGTGGCGCAGCATCGCCTTCCAGTGCAGATCGGGGTCGGCCTTCATCCGGTCCCGGTACTGCTCGCCCTCCATGCCCTTGCCCGCCAGGGCCTTGAGGTCCATCCCGGCGCAGAACGACCCGCCCGCCCCGGTCAGGACGACGGAGCGGATCGTGTCGTCGGCATCGGCCTCCAGCCAGCCGTCGTAGAGCCCCACCAGCATGGGCAGCGAGAGCGCGTTCTTGGCCTCCGGCCGGTTGAGTGTGAGCACGAGTGTGGCGCCTTCGCGCTGCACGGTGAGGTGTTCGGTCCCACCCATGGACGTCCTCCCGTCTCCAGACCTGGAACAGGTTGCAGGAGGTGCGCGTCCAGTTCAATAGTTTTCTGACACTCAGTCAGATTCTTCTGCGCGACCCCTTCCCACCACCGCCCGTCGGCGCTCTAATGACCGCCTCGGCCGGTGCAGGCCAGGACGACCAGCGGAGTCAGGAGGAACGGTGGAGTACAACCTTGCCGACCTGTTCGAGTCGGTCGTCGACGTGGTGCCGGACCGTGAGGCGCTCGTGTACGTCGACCACCCGGGCACGGGGGCGGAGCGCCGGCTCACGTACGCGGAGCTGGACGCCGCCGCCAACCGCCTCGCCCACCATCTGATCGACGCCGGCATCCGGCCCGGCGAGCACCTGGGCCTGCACCTGTACAACGGCATCGAGTACCTGCAGACGGTCCTGGCCTGTCTGAAGGCGCGGATCGTCCCGGTCAACGTGAACTACCGCTACGTGGAGGAGGAGCTGGTCTACCTCTACCGGGACGCCGATCTGGCCGCGCTCGTCTTCGACGCCGAGTTCACCGGACGGGTCGCGGCGGCGCTGCCGCAGACGGAGAAGCTGCGGCACCTCGTGCGGGTGGGGACCCCTCCCGAGGCCTCCCCCGCGCTCGACTGCGTGGCCTTCACCGAGGCGGAGGCGGCCGGTTCGCCGGATCGCGGCTTCGGGGCGCGCTCGGCCGACGACCTCTTCATCATCTACACCGGCGGTACGACAGGGATGCCCAAGGGCGTCATGTGGCGCCAGGAGGACCTCTTCTTCGCCGGGCTCTTCGGCGGCGACCCGGCCGGCGAGCCGGTCAAGCGGCCCGAGGAGCTGGCCGATCGCGTCGCGGCGGGCGGCGCCGGGATCACCTTCTTCCCCGCTCCCCCGCTGATGCACGGCACGTCGACGCTGACCTCGTTCATCGCCTTCAACTACGGGCAACGGGTGGTCATCCACCGCAAGTACGCGCCCGAGGAGGTCCTGCGCACGATCGAGAAGGAGAAGGTCTCGAGCGTGTCGCTGGTGGGCGACGCGATGCTCAGGCCGCTGATCGACGCGCTCCAGGGCCCGCTCAAGGGGACGGACCTCTCCTCCCTGTTCAGCGTCTCCTCCTCCGGGGCGATCATGTCGGAGACGGTACGGGCGCAGTTCCAGGCGCTCGTACCGAACGTGCTGCTCCTGAACAACTTCGGCTCCTCGGAGTCCGGGTCCAACGGCAAGGCGACGGACGACTCGGGTCCGGAGAAGGGCTTCCGCCTGGAGGTGAACGAGCGGACGCAGGTAGTGGACCCGGTGACGTACGAGCCGGTGCCGGTGGGCGAGCCGGGGCGCCTGGCCCAGCGCGGCCACGTCCCGCTCGGCTACTACAACGACCCGGCGAAGACGGCCGAGACCTTCTTCCAGAAGGGCGAGGAGCGGTGGGTGCTGCTCGGCGACATGGCCACCGTCGACGAGGACGGCATCGTCACGGTCCTCGGGCGCGGTTCCCAGTGCATCAACACCGGCGGCGAGAAGGTCTACCCGGAGGAGGTCGAGCAGGCGCTCAAGTCCCATCCGGACGTGTACGACGCCCTGGTCGCCGGGGTCCCGGACGCGAAGTGGGGCAATCACGTGGCGGCCGTGGTCCAGCTGCGCACGGGGGCTTCCGCCCTCGACCTGGAGGCCGTCCAGACCCACTGCCGCACCCGGCTCGCCGGATACAAGATCCCGCGCCAGCTGGTGATCACCGACCGGATCGAGCGCTCACCGAGCGGCAAGGCGGACTACCGCTGGGCCCGGTCGGTGGCTGCGGCCGAGGACACCGGCGCCCAGGGCTCCTGAGCACCTGGCCGCCCGGCGGGCGCCGGTCGGTCAGCAGCGCTGGATCCCGAACTCGCGCAGGGCGGCGAGGAACTCGGCCGGCCGGGACGTGTGGATCTCGTGGCCCGTCTCGATCGTGACGAGGTGGCTCTCGGGGAGTCGGTCCGCCATCCAGGACAGTCGCTCCTGAGCGAGGTGGCTGTCCTGGCCGCCGGCCAGGATGAGGGTCGGGGCCGTGATCGTGGACAGGCCCTCGCGCCAGGCGGGGTCCGGCTCGTTCAGCTGGGCGTTGGTGGCGAGCACGACGTCCCAGTCCAGACCGAGGGGTCCCTCGGGGCGAGCCGCGTGGCCGCGCGGTGGATCGAGCGGGAAGAAGACGGGCGCCTCCTCCAGGACCAGCCGGCCGATCAGGCCCGGCTCGGCCATGGCCAGGAGGTAGGCCGCGGCGCCGCCCATCGAGTGGCCGACCACGTCGGCGCCGACGAGATCCAGCTCCTTCAGGAAACCGCGCAGCTCGTCGCGGAAGACGTCGAAGCCGTACCCGCCCGGCCAGTCGCTCAGTCCGTGGCCCCGCAGGTCGACGGCGTAGACCCGGCGGTCCGTGGCCAGCTCCTCGGCGATCCCCGCCCAGTCGGCGCTGTTCCCGCCCCGCCCGTGGACCAGGACCACGGGCGGCGCGTCGGCCTCGCCCCACACCCGGTACGCGAGACGGACCCCGTCCACGGTGACCGTATGCACCTGCGGGTCGAGGAACGCGGCGATCGGGCGGAGGAAGGCACCCGCGTCGTCCACGCAGGGGAAGTGCCCCGCGCCGCGCTGGACGACCAGCTCGGCGTGCGGGAAGAGGTCCGCGAGCTCGGCCGCACGTGCCGGGCTCGGACCGCCGTCGTACTCCCCCGCCAGGATCAGGACCGGCGCGGCGAGGCCGGTGAGCGCGGCCCGGGTCGCCTCGGGGTCGAAGGCACCGGCCGCGTAGTACGCGGCCGCGGCATCCCAGTGCACCTCCTCGGTGCCCGCCGCCGCATGTGCCCGGGCAGCCTCGTCCCACGTCCCGTAGGCGAAGGGAGAGGCGATCTCCATGACCCGCGCCATCGGTGTGTCGGGGCCGATCGTCGCCAGGCCGGCCCGCGCCTCCGCGTACCACGGCTGGTCGGCGAACACCTCGCCCGCCTTGTCCCACTCCTCGTCCGTGATCTCGATGCCCACGGCCCGCAGGCCCGGCGTGACCAGGACGAGGGAGCGCACCCGCTCGGGGTGCGCCGCGGCGTACAGCACGGCCAGGTTCCCGGCGGCGGAGTGGCCGAGCAGATCGATCCGCTCCAGGCCGAGATGGCGGCGCAGCGCCTCGACGTCGGCCACCTGCCGGTCGCAGCGGTACGAGGCGGGGTCCGCGGGCTCCGCACTGGCGCCGGTGCCGCGTAGGTCGAGCACGATCAGGGTGCGGTGGGCGGCCAGGCCGCCGAGCTCGCCGAGGTACGCGGTGTCGCGCATCGGGCCGCCGGGCAGACAGACCAGCGGATCGCCGCCCTCCCCCCGTACGTCATAGGCGAGTTCGGTCCCGTCGTACGTCGTGAACTTCGGCATGCCACCGATCGTGCGCGCGGGCGGATGATCTTCGCAACCGATTTCGCCGACGGCGCGATACGGTGGGTGTCCATCCCACCTACGAAGGAACCGCTCACCCATGCCCGAGACCCTCCGAGGCGACTGCGCCAACTGCTTCGGACTGTGCTGCGTCGCCCTCCCCTTCGCCAAGTCCGCGGACTTCGCGGTGAACAAGGCGTCCGGCGAGCCGTGCCGGAACCTCCAGGAGGACTTCCGCTGCGGCATCCACACCGAGCTGCGGCCGAGCGGATTCTCGGGCTGTACGGTGTACGACTGCTTCGGCGCCGGCCAGAAGGTCTCGCAGGTCACCTTCGGTGGGGTCTCGTGGCGCGAGGCGCCGGAGACCTCGCGCCTGATGTACGAGGTGTTCCCCGTGATGCGCCAGCTCCACGAGCTGCTCCGCTATCTCACCGAGGCCCTCGCCCTGCCCGCGACGCGCCCGATCCACACGGATCTGCGGCGGGCCCTGGCCCGGGTGGAAGGGCTGACGGAAGGCGCGGCGGACACCCTGGAGAAGCTGGACGTGGCCGCCGTCCGGGGCGAGGTCAACCCGCTGCTCCTGAAGACCAGCGCGCTGGTGCGGGCCACGGCGGGTGGCAAGACGAAGAGCCGCCGGGGCGCCGATCTGATCGGGGCCCGGCTGCGCGGGGCGAAGCTGCGGGGCGCGGATCTGCGCGGGGCGCTGCTCATCGCCGCCGATCTGACGGGCGCCGACCTGTCCCTGGCCGACCTGATCGGCGCGGACCTCCGCGACGCCGATCTGTCCGGCGCGGACCTCACCGGCGCGCTGTTCCTCACCCAGCCCCAGCTGAACGCGGCCCGCGGCGACGCGTCGACCCGCCTGCCGGACGGCTTCGAGCGCCCTGCCCACTGGTCGCGCTAGGACCTGTCTTCCGGGACGTACACATACGGGGTCGTCGTGGTGAGGGCGCCGAAGCCGAGGCGGTGGAGGATGGGGCGGCTGGTGTCGGCCGCGTCGACCTGGACGAAGCGGTGGCCGCGCTCGAGGGCGATCCGGGTCCGGAAGGCGACCAGGGCCCGGTAGAGGCCCTTGCCACGCCAGGGTTCGACCGTGCCGCCGCCCCACAGACCGGCGAAGTCCGTGCCGGGGTACAGCTCCAGGCGTGCGGCGCTGACGGGCTCGTCGCCGGCCATGGCGAGGACCGCGGCGACGGTGTCGGGCGTGGTGGCCAGCTGGTCGAGCAGCTGGCGGCCGATGTGGGAGCTGTCGCCGCCGAAGGCCCGGTCGTGGACCTCGGTCACCAGCTTCACCCCGGCCGCGTCGGTGACCGGGACCAGCTCGATGCCCTCGGGCAGCGCCACGGTCGTGGGGAGTGCGGCCGCCTCGGCGACCATCAGGGTCTCCTGGTCCTCGGCGGTGAAGCCGGCGGCCAGCAGCCGCCGCGCGAGATCGGCCGGGCCGTCGTGCCCGTACACCTTCCACTCGAAGGGCAGACCGAGCGCGGTGAAGTGGCGGATCTGCTCGGCGATCGCGGTGTCGGCGCCCGTCTCGTCGAGGCCGGACCAGAGGATTCCGTTCCAGGCGTGCGCCGGGCCCGTCTGCCGTACGACCGGGCCGTCGCGCTCCACCCGGGTGCCGGGCCCGTCGGGGCGGGCACCCAGGCGCAGCTGCCGGTCGAACAGGGCGCGTATCGCTTCGTGTTCCATGCGGTCACTCCAGCACCGGCCGTCGGAGCGCGGCAAGCGGATTTCCACGCTCCGACGGTCCGTCCTCGCGGTTACCCGGGGAGGTGGCGCAGCGGGGTGCGCGGTGGAGGTCCCGGGCGTCGGCCCGGGGCACCACACCGCGCCGAAGGCGTCAGATCCGATCAGCCACGATCATCAGGTAGTGGAAGCTGCCTTCCTTGTACGCCGTGAGGAAGGGGTCCTCGATGCCGGTGGCCACCGAGCACCTGGCCCGCAGCTCCCAGTACGGAATCGTCGCCGCCGTCAGGTCGACGACCTCCATGGGGACGAGGTTGTTCTCGGCGAGCGCGCGGAAGTACGCGCTGCGCGGGTGGATGTTGCAGGTGTAGTGCTCGTCGATCCGGCTGACGGCCTTGGAGCGCAGGCCGGTCACGTCGTTGGAGCAGCCGGTGATGCAGACGTAACGGCCGCCGTGCTCCAGGAGCCGGGAGAACTCGTCGAAGAGTTCGAAGAGGTCCACGTACATCGTGGTCTCGTTGGTCCAGATCGCCTGGCGCGAACCACTGGCGAAGCCGGTGTCCAGCATGTTCCGGAAGTGGAACTTCACCCGGTCGGCGACCCCGCGCTTCTCGGCCTGCGCGTTGGCGAAGTCGACCTGGTACTCGGAGATCGAGACCCCGTCGACCCGGCAGCCGAAGCGCTGCTCGGCCATGATGCTCGTGCCGCCGCGTCCCGAGCCCGCGTCGAGGAGCCGGTCGGCGGGCGTGCGCGTGCCCAGATGGTCGAGGAGCAGCTCGGCCTGGGCGGTCTCCAGGCGGTGCAGCTCCTCGATGATCCGGGCGTCGCGGGTGTTCTCGGGGCCGGCGAGGACGGCGGGGTCGTAGTCGCCGATGCCGTAGTGGTGGTGGTAGAGCCCGTCGATCTCGCCGAGCCGCAGGTTCACCGGGTCCTGCTGGTTGGTGTTCCAGTAACGGGCCACGGACTCCTGATAGGGCGTACGCAGCACGGCGGATTGCGTGGACGTGGTCATGCGTGTGGTTCCTTACCTGATTCTTGTGGGGGGACAGAGGCCAGGCCCACGTTCCGGCGATGAAGCGGGCCGGCTGCGGGGAGCCGCCTCGGCCTCGTAGGTCTGCATGAGCTCGTCGTGGATCCGCCCGCTCCGACGGTCACGCACGCGGACGTACCTCGACGTTCTCCAGGATGCCGATGGCGTCCGGGACGAGGACGGCGGCCGAGTAGTAGGTGGAGACGAGGTAGGAGATGATCGCCCTCTCGTCGATCCCCATGAAGCGGCAGTTGAGGCCGGGTTCGATCTCGTCGGGGATTCCGGTCTGGAAGAGGCCGATGACGCCCTCGTTGTTCTCTCCGGTCCGCATCGCGATGATCGAGGAGGTCTGGTGCTTGCTCACGCCGATCTTGCCGCAGGGCAGGATCGGGACACCGCGCCAGGCCGGGATGGCGTGCCCGTCCACGTCGACGGAACCGAGCATGAGGCCCCGCTTGTTGCACTCCTTGCCGAAGGCGGCGATGGCCCGGGGGTGGGCGAAGAGGTACTGGGTGCCGCGGCGCATGCTCAGCAGGTCGTCGAGGTCGTCCGGCGTGGGCGGGCCCGAGTGGGTCTGGATGCGCTGGTCGAAGTCCGTGTTGTTCAGCAGCCCGAACTCCGGGTTGTTGACGAGCTCGTACTCCTGCCGTTCGCGCAGCTCCTGGATGGTCAGTCGCAACTGCTGCTGCGTCTGGTTCATCGGCTGGTTGTAGAGGTCGGCGACCCGGCTGTGCACCTTCAGGACGGTCTGGGCGACGCTCAGCTCGTACTCGCGCGGCTTGAGTTCGTAGTCCGCGAAGGCGCCGGGCAGCACGGCCTCGCCGAGGTGGCCTGCGCTGAGCTCGATGGCCGCCTCGCCCGCCTTGTTGAGGGGTCGGCCCTGCCCGTTGGAGCTGATGCCCAGGACGTGGGAGCGGAGGTTCTCGTACTGGTCCGCGATGGCCTTGTACGCCGACTGGGGCAGGGCCAGGATGGTGACCGCGGTCGTCGCCTTGGCCGTGAACTCCCACTTGCCGTCCCCGCCGAGGACCTGGCCGCCGAAGGTGTCGCCGTCGCCGAGCCTGCCGAGCAGGG
This sequence comes from Streptomyces sp. NPDC059875, assembly GCF_042731085.1. Lineage (NCBI taxonomy): Bacteria > Bacillati > Actinomycetota > Actinomycetes > Kitasatosporales > Streptomycetaceae > Streptomyces > Streptomyces sp. NPDC059875. The sequence continues at coordinate 305,939 of NZ_JBHWJZ010000007.1, read as the reverse complement.
TCTCGTCGCCGTACTTGCCGGTGCCGAGCTTCTCGACCTTGCCGTGGGCGATCAGGTAGACGTGGTCGGCCTTCTTGCCGGAGTGCACGATGACCTGGCCGGGCTCGTACTCCTTCTGTACGAAACGGTCGGCGAGCGCGCCGAGCGCGGTCGGGTCGTCGAAGCCGCGCAGCAGGGGCAGCTCGGCCAGCTCGGCCGGGACGACCTCGACCTTGGAGCCGTTCTTGATGAACGTCACGCGGCCGTCGCCGACCATGTACGAGAGGCGCCGGTTGACGCGGTACGTGCCGCCGGGGGTGTGGACCCAGGGCAGCTTGCGCAGCAGCCAGCGCGAACTGATGCCCTGCATCTGGGGCTCGGACTTGGTGGTGGTCGCGAGGTTGCGCGCGGCGGCGGTGCTGAGACTGAGCTGTACCTGGCGCACCTCGGCGGCGGGGGCGGACGCGGGTACCGACGTCTCTGTGTCGACCGACATGGACTGACTCCGTTTCTGGACTCTCTACGTTCGTCACTCTCCGCGTCCAGATGTAACGCATTGTTGCCGATGACATATGCATGCGTCGCGCCCGAGCCGAAGCACTCGACGGTGGGGGGCGCCCTTCGAGCGCCGCGCGCGCTCCGCCGACCGGGCGTCAGCGCACGGCGGACGCCTCATGCGTGGGCTCCCAGAACTGCGCCAGGGCGCCCTCCTGGTACGGCGCGGGGCTGACGCTCAGCTCCCCCGCGAAGGGCCGGTCGAGGACGACGACCAGGAGGAGGCTGAAGCCGATGAGCGCCGCGACCGCCCCGACGAACAGCAGCTGCATGCGCCGGCTCCGCATTCCATAGAGGAACGTCAACGGGATGATGACCAGGGCGCCGCCGACGGCGAGCACCTGCAGGAGCGGGGGCAGTTGCTGACCGGCCATCGTGAGGCGGGCCCGGCGCTCGCCGGCCACGTCGTCCAGCTTGGCGGCGGCCTGTGCGTAGAAGACCTTCTGCGACTCGGTGACGGGTTCGTACGACTGCAGGGCGTCGTAGAGCGCCTCGAGCTTCGCCCCGGTGACGGAGTAGTCCGCGGCCCCCTCCCGCATGAGCGGCCACTGCACCTCCACGACGGCGTGCACATAGCCGTCGGCCGCGGCGTTCACCCGTGCCTGCTCCGCGGGCGGGAACGCGCGGGCGTCCCGTACGACGAGAGCGACGCCGGTGGCCTCGGCCGCGACGACGTTCTGGGTGTTCTCCATCTGGGTCCACAGGGTGACGATCACGAAGGCGAGGATGATTCCGTAGATGGCGCCGAACATCCCGAGGACGACACCCACCATGTCGTTGTGCTCGCCGTCGGCGAGCTTCGGGTATCGGCGGCGCACCAGCACGCTCCCGGCGAGGGCGAGGAGGACGGTGCCACCGACGATCAGGACGCCGAGGGTGAGGGTGCTGAGGTGGTTGAGCAGCCAGAGAGTCACGGTCACCGAGCGTAGTCGGGTGCTCACGGGATCAGAAAATCGGCGTCACCCCCTTGCCACGGGCCGGGTCCGGCCGGATTTACTGACCTCGAAAGGATCTACCGAATGATCGGTAGTCCGTTTTCAGGCGTTCAGGGCGTTCGGACGGGAGTGGGCGGCACATGACGGATCTGCTGGACAGCGGCGAACGGCTCGGACGCGCGGAGCTGGAGTCGCTCCAGTTGGAGCGTCTGCGGGCCACCCTGCGCCACGCGTACGAGAACGTGGGCTTCTACCGGCAGTCCTTCGACAAGGCGGGGATCCACCCCGACGACTGCCGCTCCCTCGCCGACCTCGCCCGCTTCCCCTTCACGGCCAAGACCGATCTGCGGGACCACTATCCCTTCGGCATGTTCGCCGTCGACCAGTCCGAGGTCCGGCGCATCCACGCCTCCAGCGGCACCACCGGCCGGCCGACCGTCGTCGGCTACACCCAGCGCGACCTGGACACCTGGGCCGACGTCGTGGCCCGCTCGCTGCGCGCCGCGGGCGCCCGACCCGGCCACAAGGTCCATGTGGCCTACGGATACGGCCTCTTCACGGGTGGGCTGGGCGCGCACTACGGCGCGGAGCGGCTGGGCTGTACGGTCATCCCGGCGTCCGGCGGCATGACGGCTCGCCAGGTGCAGCTGATCCAGGACTTCAAGCCCGAGATCATCATGGTGACGCCCTCGTACATGCTCACGCTGCTGGACGAGTTCGAGCGCCAGGGCGTCGATCCGCGGACCACCTCGCTCAAGGTCGGCGTCTTCGGCGCCGAGCCCTGGACGGAGGCGATGCGGCGGGAGATCGAGGAGCGGTTCGCCCTCGACGCGGTCGACATCTACGGGCTCTCGGAGGTGATGGGGCCGGGCGTCGCGCAGGAGTGCGTGGAGACCAAGGACGGGCTGCACATCTGGGAGGACCACTTCTACCCGGAGATCGTGGACCCGTTCACGGGCGAGGTGCTGCCGGACGGCGAGGAGGGCGAGCTGGTCTTCACCTCGCTCACCAAGGAGGCCATGCCCGTCATCCGCTACCGCACGCGCGACCTGACGCGGCTGCTGCCGGGGACGGCGCGGGTGTTCCGGCGGATGGAGAAGGTCACCGGCCGCAGCGACGACATGGTGATCCTGCGCGGGGTGAACCTCTTCCCCACCCAGATCGAGGAGATCGTGCTGCGCACGGCCGGCGTGGCCCCGCACTTCCAGCTGAAGCTGACGCGCGAGGGGCGGCTCGACGCGCTGACGGTACGGGCCGAGGCGCGGCCGGAGGCGACGCCCGAGCAGCGCGCGGAGGCGGCCCGGGCGATCGCGCAGTCGGTCAAGGACGGAATCGGCGTCTCGGTCGGGGTCGAGGTGGTCGACCCCGAGACGCTGGAGCGGTCCGTGGGCAAGATCAAGCGGATCGTGGACCTGCGGGACTAGCAACTGTCCGGCCCCTCCACCCGGTCACCCCGGGTGGTGGTTCGTTTACTCACATGGCGGACCCGGCCCGCTCGGACTGTGGCCGAGCGGGCCGCTGCGTAGCCTGGATGGAGGAGGTGGTAGCGATGCTGGCGGACTCACCCATAGCCGCGATCATTCCGGTCAGCGACATGGCCCGCGCGAAGCGCTTCTACACCGAGACCCTCGGCCTCACTCTGACGAGGGAATTGCCCGAGGACACCAGGCTCGAATCCGGCGGTGCGGCCTTCGGTCTCTATGAGACGCCGTACGGCGGCCAGGCCGCTCACACGCTGGCGAGCTTCAAGGTTTCGGACCTCGACGCGGAGATGTCGGAGCTGCGCTCCAAGGGCGTCACGTTCGAGGACTACGACCTGCCCGGCATCAAGACGGTCGACGGCGTCGCCGAGACGGACAACCTGCGGGGAGCCTGGTTCAAGGACAGCGAGGGGAACATCCTCTGCCTGACCGAGGAGCGCGCGGGCTGACGACGTCATGATGCGGCGAATCGGTCCCGCAGCTCGCGCTTGAGGATCTTGCCGCTCGCGTTGCGCGGCAGCTCGTCCACGAACAGGACCTTCTTCGGGGCCTTGAAGTGGGCGAGCTTCTCGCGGGCGTGGGCGAGGAGTTCCTCCTCGGTGACCTCGGCCTTGAGGACGACGACGGCCGTGACCGCCTCGATCCAGCGCTCGTCGGGCAGGCCGACGACGGCGACCTCGGCGACGCCCGGATGGGTGTACAGGGCGTCCTCGACCTGGCGGGAGGCGACCAGCACTCCCCCGGAGTTGATGACGTCCTTCACCCGGTCCACGACCGTGTAGTAGCCCTCCTCGTCGCGCACGGCGAGATCGCCGGAGCGGAACCAGCCGCCTCGGAACGCCTCCCTGGTCTCGTCGGGCTTCTCCCAGTAGCCGTCGCACAACTGCGGTGAGCGGTAGACGATCTCACCGGGGGTGCCGTCCGGGACCTCCTCGCCGGCCTCGTCGACGACCTTGGCCTCGACGAAGCGGACCGGTTTCCCGCAGGAGTCCATCCGGCCCTCGTGTTCGTCGGGCCCGAGGACGGTGGCGAGCGGACCGATCTCGCTCTGCCCGAAGCAGTTGTAGAAGCGCAGCCCGGGCAGCCGGCCGCGCAGCCGCTCCAGGACGGGCACCGGCATGATCGAGGCGCCGTAGTACGCCTTGCGCAGGCCGGAGAGGTCGCGGCTCGCGAACTCCGGGTGGTTGGAGAGCCCGATCCAGACGGTCGGCGGCGCGAAGAGGCTGTCGGCGCGGCCCGCCTCGATCAGGTCGATGAGCGTCTTCGGGTCGGGTGCGTCGACGATGGTGTTCTCGGCCGCCACGGCCAGGTACGGCAGCAGGAAGACATGCATCTGCGCGGAGTGGTAGAGCGGCAGCGAGTGGACCGGCTTGTCGTCCTCGTGCAGGTCGAGGGCCTCGATGGCACTGGCGTACTCGTGGACCAGGGCGCGGTGGGTCATCCGGGCGCCCTTGGGCAGCGCGGTCGTCCCCGAGGTGTACAGCAGCTGGACGTACTCGCGGGCGTCGCGGTCGGTGTCGTACGTGTCGGGCTCGGCGAGCGCCGCGAGGAACGAGTCGTCGGCGTCCCGCAGGGCCCGTACGGGCAGGTCGGCGGGGACGCGGCCGGCGAGCGCGGGGTCGGCGAGGACGAGTGAACTGCCGGACTGGCGCAGGATGTAGTCGAGGTCCTCGCCGGTGAGGTGGTGGTTGACCGGGACGTGGATCAGGCCCGCGCGGGAGCAGGCGAGGAAGGCGATCAGATAGGCGTCGGAGTTGTGCCCGTAGGTCGCGACGCGCGCCCCCTCCTCCAGCCCGTACCGCTCCCGCAGCACGGCGGCCGCGGTGGTCACGGCCGCGTCCAGCTCCTCGTAGGTCCAGGAGCGGTCGGCGTACCGTACGGCGATCCGGTCGGGGGTGCGCTGCGCGGTCATGCGCAGAACGCCGTCGACGGTGCGGGTCAGCAGTCGTTCCATGGCTGGATCCTCGGTGGGTCCGGAGGGCGGGTCAAGTACCCGGACGTACCCCAGGCGTCCGGACCTCGGATACCGAACGGGATGTTGACAAAGCAAGCGCTCAGCTGCGTGCATGGTTCAACCCGCAATCACCACCCCTCTGTTGGGAGGCACGTTGCACCTCCGCACCCGTCTGAAACATCTGGCGCTCGTCGGCGCGGTCCTCGCCACCGTCACCGCCTCGCTCCCGGCCGCGGCCGTCGCCGACTCCGGAGACCGGCCCCATCGCCCGTCCGACCGTGGCCTGTCGGCCGTCATCCGGTACACCGAGTACGGCATCCCGCACATCGTCGCCAAGGACTACGCCGACCTGGGCTTCGGCACCGGCTGGGCGCAGGCCGCCGACCAGATATGCACGCTCGCCGACGGCTTCGTGACCGTGAACGGCGAGCGCTCGCGCTGGTTCGGCCCGGACGGGGCTCCGGACGGCTCCCTGTCCTCGGCCACCAAGAACCTCTCCAGCGATCTGTACTTCCGCGGGGTACGGGACGCGGGCACGGTCGAGAGGCTGCTGCGCACCCCCGCCCCGGCAGGACCGAGCACGCAGCTCAAGGAGCTGATGCGGGGCTGGGCGGCCGGCTACAACGCCTGGCTGCAGCAGAACCGGATCACCGACCCGGTGTGCAAGGACGCCGCCTGGCTCCGACCGGTGACGGCTCTTGACGTCGCCCGGCGCGGGTTCGCGGTCTCCGTGCTCGGCGGTCAGGGTCGCGGCATCGACGGCATCACCACCGCCCAGCCGCCTGCCTCCGCCGCCTCTTCAGCCTCCTCCCCGGCCGCCACGAGTGCGCCCGATCCGGACCGTACCGCGGCCGCCGCCCGCGAACTGTTCGCGGCGGAGAACGCCACGATGGGCTCCAACGCCGTGGCCTTCCACGGCAGTACGACGGCGGACGGGCGCGGGCTGCTGCTCGGCAATCCGCACTACCCCTGGCAGGGCGGCCGCCGCTTCTGGCAGTCACAGCAGACCATCCCGGGCGAACTCAACGTGTCCGGCGCCTCGTTGCTCGGCACGACGGTGGTCAACATCGGCTTCAACGACAAGGTCGCCTGGAGCCACACGGTCGCGACCGGCGTCACCCTCAATCTGCACCAGCTCACCCTGGACCCGGCCGACCCGACCGTCTATCTGGTCGACGGGAAGCCGGAGAGGATGACGCGCCGTACGGTCACCGTGCCGGTGAAGGACGGCGCGCCCGTGACACGTACGCAGTACTGGACCCGGTACGGACCCGTGGTCACCGGCCTGGGCGCGCAGCTCCCGCTGCCCTGGACGACGACGACGGCCTACGCCCTGAACGACCCCAACGCGGCCAACCTGCGCGGCTCCGACACCGCGCTCGGCTTCGGCAAGGCCCGCTCCACACAGGACGTCCTCGACGCCCTGCGCCGTACGCAGGGCCTGCCGTGGGTGAACACCATCGCCGCCGACTCGGCGGGCAACTCGCTCTTCACCCAGTCGCAGGTACTCCCCCGGATCACCGACGAGCTCGCCCAGCGCTGCTCCACCCCGCTCGGCCGCGTCACCTACCCGGCCTCGGGCGTCGCGGTCCTCGACGGCTCGCGGGGCGACTGCGCGCTCGGCTCCGACCCCGACGCGGTGCAGCCGGGGGTCTTCGGGCCGTCGAAGATGCCGGTGCTGCGGAACGCCCCGTACGTGGAGAACTCCAACGACAGCGCGTGGCTGACCAACGCGGACCGACCGATCACCGGATACGAGCGGATCTTCGGCAACGTGAACACCCCGCGCTCGCTGCGCACGCGCGGCGGAATCGAGGACGTGGCGGCGATGGCCGGCCGGGGCGGGCTGACGGTGGCGGACCTCCAGGCCCAGCAGTTCGCGAACCGGGCCCCGGCCGGTGATCTGGCCGCCGCCGACGCGGCGAGGGCGTGCCCGACGGCCCTCCCCGACGACCAGGAGGCGTGCTGGGTGATCGGCGCCTGGGACCGGACGGTGAACTCCGACAGTGAGGGGGCGCTGCTCTTCGACCGGTTCTGGCGGAAGTTCGTCGGATCGGTCCCGGCCACCGAGCAGTGGAAGGTGCCGTTCTCGGCCGCGGACCCGGTCCGCACGCCGCACACCCTGAACACCGCCTCGCCCGGCTTCGCCAAGGCGCTGAAGGACGCGGTCGCCGAACTGCGCGCGGCCGGAATCCCGCTGGACGCACCACTCGGCGCGCACCAGTTCGTGGTCCGGGGCGAGAAGCGCATCCCGGTCAGCGGCGGTACGGAGTCGCTGGGCATCTGGAACAAGACCGAGCCCGTGTGGAACGCGGCGGGCGGCGGCTACACCGAGGTGGCGCATGGGACGAGCCACGTCCAGGCGGTGGGCTGGGACGGCAGCCGATGCCCGGTCGCGCGCACCCTGCTGACGTACTCCCAGTCGTCCAATCCCGGGTCCGCGCACTACAGCGACCAGACCGAGCTGTACGCGGGCGAGCGCTGGGTGACGTCCAGGTTCTGCGAGAAGGACATCCTGCGCTCGCCGGCTCTCAAGGTCGTGCGGGTCAGGGACTGAACGACAGGAACACGAAGGCGGCGAAGATCACGAGATGGACGCCGCCCTGGAGCAGTGTGGCTCGTCCGGGCACCACGGTCAGGGCGCTCACCACGGCAGTGAGCACGAGCAGGACCATGTGCACCGCGCCGAGGCCCAGGACCAGGGGCCCGGACAGCCAGATCGAGGCGAGCGCGATCGCCGGAATCGTCAGACCGATGCTGGCGATCGCGGAGCCGTAGGCCAGGTTGAGGCTGGTCTGCATACGATCCCGGCGCGCGGCGCGCACGGCGGCGAGCGTCTCGGGGAGCAGCACCATCAGGGCGATGATCACACCGACGACGGCCTTGGGCAGACCGGCCGACTCCACACCGTCCTCGATGGTCGGCGAGACGAGCTTGGCCAGGCCGACGACGGCGACGAGCGCCAGCACGAGGAGGCCGAGGCTCGCCCAGGTCTCCCGATCGGTCGGCGGATCGGCGTGGTCCTCCTCGGACTCCTGCCCCTCGCGCGCGACCGGCAGGAAGTAGTCGCGGTGCCGGAAGGTCTGGACGGCGACGAACACCCCGTAGAGGCAGAGGGAGGCGACGGCGGCGAAAGCCAGTTGCGCGCCCGAGAACTCGGGGCCGGGCTGGCTCGTCGTGAAGGTCGGCAGGACCAGGGTCATGGTCGCGAGGGTGCAGACCGTGGCGAGTGCTCCGCCGGAGCCCTCGGCGTTGAAGACGGCGACGCGGTTGCGCAGCGCGGCCACGAGCACCGAGAGGCCGACGATGCCGTTGCAGGTGATCATGACGGCCGCGAAGACCGTGTCCCGGGCGTAGGTGGAGGTCTTCTCACCGCCGCCTGCCATCAGGGTGACGATCAGTCCGACTTCGATGACCGTGACGGCGACGGCGAGGACGAGCGAGCCGAAGGGCTCGCCGACACGGTGGGCGACGACCTCGGCGTGGTGGACGGCGGCCAGCACCGCGGCCATCAGGCAGACCGCGATGAGCCCGACGACGAAGCCGGGCAGACCACGTCCCCACGCGAGCCCGAGGGCGATGGCCGCCACCACCGGGCCCCACGTCGTCCACTGCCGTGCCGGCCCCACCGCGTTCGAACTCATGCCCTGCATCCTGCCACATACGGGTCATTCGCCGGACTTGCGCGGTACGTGACGATGCCTCACTCGCCACCCTCGGCGAGACCCGCCTCGTACGCGGCGAGGGTGTCGATGAAGAGGCGGCGCTCGGCGGCGGTGAGCGGCGCCAGGGCGTTGCGCCATGCGGTCGCGCCGCGGCCGAGCCAGCCGTCGATGGAGGTGCGGTGCGCGTCGGCGATCGAGACGATCTTGCGCCGTCGGTCGGCGGGGTCCTCGACCCGCTCGAGGACGCCCTTCTTGGCAAGGTCCCCCACCATCAGGCTCACCGTGGTGGGGGCGACTTCCAGGCGGGTGGCGAGCGCGTTGACGCTCATCGGGCCGTCGAAGAGCAGGTACGCGAGCAGGGAGAGATGCCGGGGCGCGAGGGCCAGCGACTGGAGTTCGTCGGGGATTCTGATGCGTTTGACCCGGCCGACCATGCGGGGCATCAGCAGCAGCAGCGTCCGTACGGCGTCGTCGACGTCCGGCCCGGCGTGCGCCGGACCCTCCTGGGCGGTTGACACCCTGCACCCTCCGATTTAGCTTTGCTTTCAAAGCAAATAGATCTGTCGAGTCGATGCTACCCGGAGAGGCCGCACCATGTCCGACTTCAATCAGCAGGTCATCGAGGAGTTCCGCGCCAACGGCGGCAAGGTCGGGGGCATGTTCGAGGGGGCGTCACTCCTCCTGCTGACCACGACAGGGGCACGCAGCGGCCGCCCGCACACCAACCCGGCGGTGTACGTCCGGGACGGCGCCCGACTGCTGATCTTCGCTTCCAACGCCGGCGGGCCCAAGCACCCGGCCTGGTTCCACAATCTGCGGGCCGACGCCCATGTGACCGTCGAGAGGGGCACACCGGACGGGACCGTCGAACGGTTCTCCGCCACCGCCGAGGTCGTGGAGGGCGCGGAGCGGGACCGGCTGTTCGGGGAACAGTGCGACCGCGACCCGGCGTTCGCGGCCTACCAGGCCGGCACGGAGCGGGTGATCCCGGTGGTCGCGCTGCACCGGATCGACCTGACCGACCCGGCCAGACACCGGGCCATGGCCGATCAGCTCGTCCGGGTCCACGACGAGCTGCGGACCGAACTCACCGCCGTACGCGAAGGGTTGACATCCGTCCCCGCGCTCGGCAGCCGGCTCGCGCGGCACTGCCTCACCTTCTGCAGCGCGCTGCACGCCCATCACCACAATGAGGACAGCGTGTTCGACCAGCTTGCGGGCCAGTTCCCGAACCTCGGTCCCGCGTTGGACCGGATACGCCGGGATCACCAGGTGGTGGCGCGGACCGTCGAGGAGCTGGAGGACCTGGTGCGCGGCGGTGGCGCGGCCGGGACGCTCCGGGCCGACGTGGACCGGCTCGCGGCCCATCTCGAGGAGCATTTCGCCTACGAGGAGGCGCACTTGCTCCCCGCGCTGCGGGGTACCGTCGACGCGGTCGGCCGGGAAGGGTGACCCCCCTCCTCGTCCAAGATCATCGGGGTGCAGAATGACCCGTATGTCGATAACGAACACCCCGAAAACGGCAACGATCGACGATGCTCCGCTGATCGGTCGCACGCTGACCCGCGCCTTCGACGACGACCCGATGATGCGCTTCTTCTTCCCGGACGACGCCTCGCGCGAGACGCGTCTGGGCCGCTACTTCACCACCCTCTTCACTCGGCAGTACGTCCATCACGCGGTGTGCGAGCGCACCGAAGCGGCGGCCTCCTTCTGGGTGCCGCCGGAGGCGCAGGCCAAGGCCGTGCCCGACGCGGAGACCATCCGGGAGCTCCAGGAGATCCTCGGCGACCGGGCCGCCCTGTTCGGGGAGGCCGTCGAGACGTCCGCCGCGCACACGCCTCAGGAACCGCACTGGTTCCTGGCGCTGATCGGCGCCGACCCCGCCGCCCAGGGCCAGGGCCACGGGGCCGCCCTGCTCCGCTCGGGGCTGGCCAAGGCGGACGCGGCGGGTATGCCCGCCTACCTGGAGTCCTCCAAGCCGTCCAACCTGCCCTTCTACGAACACTTCGGCTTCACCGTCCGCGAGGAGCTGCAACTGCCGGGGAACGGCCCGACGCTCTGGGCGATGTGGCGCGAACCGCGTCGCCCCGCCGCTTCTTAGCGGGCGCGCCGGTCGCACCTCCTTCGGCCCGGGCCACGGGCGTCCCGCTGGACGGACGCTAGAGCGGGCGCTCGTGGCCCTCCCAGTACGGCTCGCGCAACCGCCGCTTGTAGAGCTTGCCGTTGGGGTCACGGGGCATCGCGGCGATGAAGTCGACCGACTTGGGGCGCTTGTAGCCGGCGAGGCGCTCCTCGCAGTGCGCCAGGATGTCGGCGGCGAGCGCCGCGCCCGGCTCGTGGCCCTCGGCCGCTTCGACGACGGCCTTGACCTCCTCGCCCCAGTCGGCGTGCGGAATGCCGAAGGCGGCGGCGTCCGCGACCGCCGGGTGCGTGAGAAGAGCCGACTCGATCTCGGCGGGGTAGATGTTGACCCCGCCCGAGATGATCATGTCGATCTTGCGGTCGCGGAGGAAGAGGTAGCCGTCCTCGTCGAGGACGCCCAGGTCGCCGACCGTGAAGAAGTCGCCGATCCGGTTCTTCGCGGTCTTCGCCTCGTCCTTGTGGTAGGAGAACCCGCCGGTCGTCATCTTCATGTAGACGGTGCCGAGTTCGCCGGGCGGAAGGCGGTTGCCGTCGTCGTCGAAGACGGCGAGCTCGCTGATGGGCCAGGCCTTGCCGACCGTGCCCGGCTTCTTCAGCCAGTCCTCGGCGGTGGCGAAGGCGCCGCCGCCCTCGCTGGCCGCGTAGTACTCCTCCACGCAGCTCCCCCACCAGTCGATCATCGCCCGCTTGACGTGGTCGGGGCAGGGCGCGGCGCCGTGGATGGCGTGGCGCATCGACGAGACGTCGTACCGGCTCCGTACCTCCTCGGGAAGCGCGAGCAGCCGGTGGAACTGCGTGGGGACCATGTGGGTGTGGGTGCAGGCGTGGGTGTCGATGAGGCGCAGCATCTCCTCGGGGGTCCATTTGTCCATGAGGACCAGCGGATGGCCGATGTGCAGGGCGGCGCCCGCGAACTGGAGCACGGCGGTGTGGTAGAGCGGCGAGCAGACGAGGTGGACGTTGCCGTCGAAGGGCCGGATCCCGAAGATGCCGAGGAAGCCGCCGAGATACGTCTCCTCGGGGAGCTTGCCGGGCAGCGGGCGGCGGATGCCCCGCGGCCGGCCCGTGGTGCCGGAGGTGTAGTTCATGACCCAGCCGAGGGTGCGGCCCTCGGGGGCGGACTCCGGGAACCCGTCGAGGAGTTCGGCGTACGGCCGGAAGCCCGGGATCCCCCCGACCGCGTACCGGTGGGTCGCGGGCAGCCCTGCCTCGTCGGCGGCGGCCGTCGCCGCGGCCCCGAACCGTTCGTGGGCCATGAGGACCTTGGCGCCGGAATCGGCCACGATCCAGGCGATCTCGGGGCCGACGAGGTGGTGGTTGACGGGGACGAGGTAGAACCCGGCCTGGGCGGCGGCGAGATAGGCGGTGAGGAACTCCACCCCGTTGGGCAGGACGACGGCGAAGACGTCGCCCCGCTCCAGGCCGGCCGCCCGCAGTCCGTGGACCAGCCGGTTGACGTCGGCGTGGAGCCGTCCGGCCGTCCACTCCTCGCCGTCGGGCGCGACGAGGACGGTACGGGAGGGGTCGGCGGCGGCCTGGGACCAGAAGCCGTTGGGCTCGCTCATGCCTCACTCCGTCCCGCGATGCGGTTGATGCGGTCCACGGCCTTCTCGAAGCCGCGCGTGAGCTCGTCGAATACCTGCTGCACGCTGCGCTCGGAGTTCATCCGCCCGACGATCTGCCCGACGGGCGTGCCGAGCAGCGGCTCGACCTCGTACTTCTGGATACGGGAGACGGCCTCGGCCACCAGCAGTCCCTGGAGGGGCATGGGGAGGGTGCCGGGTCCGTCCGGGTCGTCCCAGGCGTCGGTCCACTCGGTGCGCAGCTGGCGGGCGGGCTTGCCGGTCAGCGCACGGGAGCGCACGGTGTCGCCGGAGCCGGCGGCGAGGAGTTTGGCGGTCAGGGCGCGGGAGTGGAGGTCGGCCTCGGTGGTGGTGAGCCAGAGGGAGCCGAGCCAGACGCCCTGGGCGCCGAGCGCGAGCCCGGCGGCGATCTGTTCGCCGCTGCCGATGCCGCCGGCGGCGAGGACGGGCAGCGGGGAGACGGCGTCGACGACCTCGGGGGTCAGGACCATGGAGGCGATCTCGCCGGTGTGGCCGCCGGCCTCGTAGCCCTGGGCGACGACGATGTCGATGCCGGCCTCGGCGTGGTGGCGGGCGTGACGGGCGCTGCCGGCGAGCGCGGCGACGAGGACGTCGTGGTCGTGGGCGCGCTGGACGACGTCGGCGGGCGGGGACCCGAGGGCGTTGGCGAGGAGCTTGATGGGGTAGTCGAAGGCGACGTCGAGCTGGTTGCGGGCGACCTGCTCCATCCAGCCGGTGATCCGCCAGCCGGAGGCCTCTCCCTCGGCGAGTTCGGGGACGCCGTGCTTGGCGAGGGTGGTGCGGACGAACTCCCGGTGCCCTTCAGGGATCATCGCCTCGACGTCGGCCTCGCTCACCCCCTCGACCTTCTTCGCGGGCATGACGACGTCGAGGCCGTAGGGCAGTCCGTCGGTGTGGTCCTGCATCCAGTCGAGGTCGCGGGCGAGGTCGTCGGGGGCGGTGTAGCGCACGGCACCGAGGACGCCGAATCCGCCGGCTCTGGTGATGGCGGCGGCCACCGCGGGGAAGGGCGTGAAGCCGAAGATGGCGTGCTCGATCCCCAGTTTTTGGCTCAGCTCCGTCTTCATGGGCGGCAGGATGCCGCAGCGGATCGGCCGAGGGAAGAGATTTTCTGATGCAGTGTCAGATTCTTTGCCCTGTCGCCTGCTTCCTTGACCCACCCTCACCCCGGTAAGAAAGTTTCAGTCGTTGCGCGTGTGGCCGAAGGATTCTTTCAGAGGCGTGGGAGAGGGTAGGGATGACGGAGGTCTCGGCAGGGAATGCGGTGGGTCGGGGGCTCGGTCGCCGCGCGTTCGGTGGCCGGCTGCTGGCCCTGGGAGGTGCGTTGATGGTCGGCTCGATTCCGGGGGCCGCCATGGCCTCCGCGCCCCGGGGCGGACGGACGACGCTGCGGCACGGGTCCGCCGAGCGGGCCGGGCTGCTGCCCGAGCACCTGGACCGGCTGGTCACCGACGCCGAGACCTTCCTCGCCCCTTCCCCCCAGCACCCCTGGTACGCGGGCGCTGTGCTGCTCGCCGGGCGGGGCGGCACCGTCGCGCTGCACCGCCCGATCGGGATGGCGGTGCGCTACGCCGGATACGACGAGAAGACGGACACCGGCATCGAGCTGCCGGCCGAGCGGCAGATCCCGATGGCCGAGGACACGGTCTTCGACCTGGCCTCCGTCTCCAAGCTCTTCACCTCGATCCTTGCGGTGCAGCAGATCGAGCGCGGGGCGCTGGAGCTGGAGGCGAAGGTCACCGCATATCTGCCGGAGTTCGGGGGCGGCGGGAAGCAGGACGTCACGGTCCGTCAGCTGCTCACCCACACCTCGGGGTTCCGGGCCTGGATTCCGCTGTACAAGGAGCCGACGCGGGAGGGGAAGCTGCGGCTGCTGTGGAACGAGACCCCGGCGAACGCGCCCGGGACCCGGTATCTGTACTCCGACCTGAATCTGATCTCGCTTCAGCTGATCCTGGAGGAGATCACCGATCACCCTCTGGATGCACTGCTCCGGAACGAGATCACCGCTCCGCTCCGGATGCACCGCACGCGGTTCAATCCCCCGCTCTCCTGGCAGCCGAAGATCGCGGCGACGGAGGACGCCCGGCTCCCCTGGTCCGGCCTCGACCGGGGCATGGTGTGGGGTGAGGTCCACGACGAGAACGCGTACAGCCTGGGCGGGGTCGCCGGCCATGCCGGTGTGTTCTCCTGCGCCTGGGACCTCGCCGTGCTCGCCCGCACCCTGCTCAACGGCGGGGCGTACGGCGACGCCCGGATCCTCTCCCCCGCCTCCGTGGAGCTGATGTTCACCGATTTCAACACGGCCTTCCCCGGCGACGAGCACGGCCTCGGCTTCGAGCTCTACCAGCACTGGTACATGGGCGCGATGGCCACCCCGCGCTCGGCGGGACACACCGGCTTCACCGGCACGAGTCTGGTCCTGGACCCGACCACCGACGCGTTCCTCGTCGTCCTCGGCAACTCCGTCCACCCCGTCCGCACCTGGCGCTCCGGCTCCGCTCCCCGGGTCGCCGCGGCGAACAACCTGGCTCGCGCCGTTCCCGTCCGTCCGGCCCGGGGCCGCACCTCCCCCAAACTCTCGGCTCCGCTCGAGCAGGGGGGACCCCCATGGTTCTCGGGCATGGCGAGCGCCACGACCGCGACGCTCACGCTGCCGGCGGTGCGCGGCGCGCGGCGTCTGGAGTGTGCCCTGTGGTGGGACACCGAACCGAGCGTGGACGCCGCCCGCCTGGAGGCCTCCACGGACGGCGGGACGACCTGGAGCGCCGTGCCGTTCACCACCGTACGGAAGGGGCAGGAGCCGCAGGAGCGTCCGGCGGGCTCGGTGAGCGGCTGGTCGGGACGGGTCTGGCACCAGACGGTCGCCGACCTGACGGCCTGGAGCTCTTCGGACGTACGCCTCCGCTGGCGGTACACGACGGATCAGCGCTATGTCGGACGCGGGGTGTACGTGGACGGCCTACGGGTCCTCGACGCCACGGGCCGCCCGCTGTTCGACGAGGCGAGGCCGTCCGACCTGGGCCGGATCGAGTCGGTGGGCTGGAGCCGGTCGGCGGACTGAGTTCAGCCCCCCGCGCCGCGCTCTCAGCCCGCCTCCACCTCCGACAGGAAGCCTTCCAGCACCTGACGGTAGTGCTCCGGCTCCTCGACCGAGGGCACATGGGCGCTCTTCTCGAAGAGGACCCATTCGGCGCCCGGAATGCCCTCGACCACAGGGCGGACCACGTCGGGTGTCACCACGTCGTGGCGGCCGGAGGTCACGAGCACCGGCAGGTCGAGCTCGCCCAGGCGGTCGGTGACGTCCCAGTCCTTCAGGTTGCCGGTGATGTTCCACTCGGTGCTGCCCCACAAGGTTCCGTAGATGTCCTCACGAATGCTGGTGAAGGAGCGCAGGAGGTGGTCGGGCCAGGCGTCGAGCCGGCAGAGGAATCGCTGGTAGAAGGCCATCGTGGCCGCCGTGTACGCCTCGTCGTCGGTGGTGCCCGCGGCCTCGTGGCGGTCGAGGACGTCCTGTACGTCGGCGGGCAGGGACTCCTTGAGGCGGCGTGTCTCGGCCTGGTAGGCGGGGGTGCTCGCGATGGGACCCGCCAGGACGAGACCGGCGATCCCGGAGGGCTTGCGGAGCATGTACTCGAGGGCCACCTGGGTGCCCCAGGAGTGCCCGAAGAGATGGACGCGGTCGAGTCCCAGTGCCTGTCGAAGGGCGCCGAGCTCGTCCACGAAGGTGTCCATCACCCACAGTGCGGGGTCGTCCGCGTGCGCGGACCTGCCGCAGCCGAACTGGTCGTAGAAGACGACGGTCCGTCCGCCGTCCTCGGCCAGGGGCGCGAGGTCCTGCAGGTAGTCGTGCGGGCAGCCGGGGCCCCCGTTCACCACGAGCAGCGGCAGCTTCCCGCCCCGGCTCGGCAGCCCGCCCACGGCCTGGTACCAGGTGTGGAATCCGCGGAACGGCACCGTGCCTTCGGTGACGGCCATGGCGCGCCTCCCGACGAGAGCAGCGTCCCCTTCCATCATGGCCGGGTCGCCCTGTCCTCCGCCAGGGCGGTCGGCGGCGCTCAGATCCCGGGCTCCGCCGCGGCGCGCAGGGCCGCGAGGACCGGGCTGATCAGGGGGTGCTCCTCGGCGCCCCGGCGCACCGCCGCGAAGACGCGGCGGGTGGGGGCGACTCCGTCGACCGGCCGGACCACCACCGCGTCGAGTGCCATGCCGCGCAGCGCCGAGCGCGGGACGAGCGCCACGCCGGCCCCCGCGGAGGCGAGGGCGACCACGGCACGGAAGTCGTCGGACGAGTGCTCGAGACGGGGTGCGAACCCCGCGTACTCGCAGGCCAGGACCGTCACGTCGTGGCAGGGGTTCCCCGCGGACTGCCCGATCCAGGCGTCCTTGGCCAGGTCGGCGAGGGCGACCCGGTCGCCGTCCGCCAACAGGTGTCCCGGGGGCAGGACGGCGTCGAAGGGTTCCGCGTAGAGCGGTACGCGGGTGAGCCGGGCGTCGTCCTCGCCGGGCGCGCCGCGGTACTCCACCGCCACGGCCACGTCGACCTGCCGGTCCAGGACCATCAGCAGGCTCTCGTCGCCCTCCGCGTCCCGTACGCGCACCCGGATGCCGGGCGCGGTGCGGGCGAGGCCGGTGATCGCCGGGGCGACGACCAGGCCGATGCCGGTGGCGAAGGCCGCCACCGTGACCGTGCCGGCCTCGCCGGAGCCGTACGCGGCGAGTTCCGACTCGGCGCGCTCCAGCTGGGCCAGGACGGCGTTGGCATGGCTGAGCAGGATCTCGCCGGCCGGGGTGAGCCGCGCCCCGCGGGCATTGCGCTCGACGAGCCGGTGGCCGGTCTCCTGCTCCAGGGCGGCGAGCTGCTGGGAGACCGCGGAGGGGGTGAGATAGAGCGCGGCGGCAGCCGCCGTGACCGTGCGGTGGTCGGCCACCGCACGGAGGATGTGCAGCCGCCGCGCTTCGATCATGCCCCTAGTGTCGCAGGCTGCGGGACTAGCTCCGCAGGGCGGCGCGGGCGTCGACGAACGCGTCGACCGCGCGGTTCACGTCCTCCGTGGAGTGCGCCGCCGAGAGCTGGACGCGGATGCGGGCCTGACCCTGCGGGACGACGGGGTACGAGAAGCCGATCACGTACACCCCGCGCTCCAGGAGCAGCTCCGCCATCCGCCCCGCCTCCGACGCGTCGCCGATCATGACGGGCGCGATGGCGTGGTCGCCGGGGAGGATGTCGAAGCCCTCCGCCGTCATCCGGGTCCGGAACAGCTCGGTGTTGGCGCGCAGCCGCTCGCGCAGGTCGCCGGCCGACTCCAGCAGGTCGAGGACCTTCAGGGAGGCGGCGGCGATGACCGGGGCGAGGGTGTTGGAGAAGAGGTACGGGCGGGAGCGCTGGCGCAGCAGGGCGACGATCTCGGCGCGGGCGGCGACGTAACCGCCGGACGCGCCGCCGAGGGCCTTGCCGAGGGTGCCGGTGATGATGTCGACGCGGTCCATCACGCCGTGCAGCTCGGGGGTGCCGCGGCCGCCGGGGCCGACGAAGCCGACGGCGTGCGAGTCGTCGACCATGACCATGGCGTCGTGGCGCTCGGCCAGGTCGCAGATCTCGTCGAGCGGGGCGACGTAGCCGTCCATGGAGAACACGCCGTCGGTGACGATCAGCTTGCGGCGGGCGCCGCCTTCCGTGGCCTCCTTGAGCTGCTGCTCCAGGTCCGCCATGTCGCGGTTGGCGTACCGGAACCGGCGGGCCTTGGAGAGCCGGATGCCGTCGATGATGGAGGCGTGGTTGAGGGCGTCGGAGATGACGGCGTCCTCGGGGCCGAGCAGCGTCTCGAAGACGCCGCCGTTGGCGTCGAAGCAGGAGGAGTAGAGGATCGTGTCCTCCTGGCCGAGGAAGGAGGACAGCCGCGCCTCCAGCTCCTTGTGCACCTCCTGCGTACCGCAGATGAAGCGCACGGAGGCCATGCCGTAGCCCCAGCGGTCGAGCGCCTCGTGGGCGGCGGCGATCACCTCGGGGTGGTCGGCCAGACCGAGGTAGTTGTTGGCGCAGAAGTTGAGCACCTCACCGGGCTGCCCCCCGGCGGTGACGGCGACGGTGGCGGACTGGGGCGTGCCGATGACGCGCTCGGGCTTGTGAAGTCCGGCGGCGCGGATCTCGTCGAGGGTGGCACGGAGGTCGTCGCGTACGGAATCAAACATGAGTTCAGGCTCCAGTGGTCCAGTCGAGGATGATCTTGCCGCCCTTGCCGGACGCGGCGTCGTCGAAGGCGGCCTCGAAGTCGGTGTACGCGTAGCGGCCGGTGATCACGGGGGCGAGGTCGAGACCGCCCTCCAGGAGGACGGACATGGCGTACCAGGTCTCGTACATCTCGCGGCCGTAGATGCCCTTGATGGTGATCATGGAGGTGACGATCTTCGCCCAGTCGACGGAGAAGTCCTCGCTGGGCAGGCCCAGCATCGCGATCTTGCCGCCGTTGGTCATGTTCGCGACCATGTCGCGCATCGCGTGCGGGTTGCCGGACATCTCCAGGCCGACGTCGAAGCCCTCCTTGAGGCCCAGGGTCCGCTGGCCGTCGGCGATCGTCCGCTCGGCGACGTTCAGGGCGAGCGAGACGCCCGCCTTGCGGGCCAGGTCGAGGCGCTCCTCGCTGACGTCGGTGATGACGACGTTGCGGGCACCCGCGTGCTTGGCGACCGCCGCGGCCATGATGCCGATCGGGCCCGCGCCCGTGACGAGGACGTCCTCGCCGACCAGCGGGAAGGACAGCGCGGTGTGCACGGCGTTGCCGAAGGGGTCGAAGATCGCGGCGACGTCGAGGTCGACGGGGACGCGGTGGACCCAGACATTGGACGCCGGCAGGGCGACGTACTCGGCGAACGCGCCGTCGCGGCCGACGCCGAGGCCGACGGTGGCGCGGCAGAGGTGGCGGCGGCCGGCCAGGCAGTTGCGGCACTTGCCGCAGACCAGGTGGCCCTCGCCGCTGACCAGGTCGCCGACGGCGATGTCCGCGACGTCACGGCCGGTCTCGACGACCTCACCGACGAACTCGTGGCCGAGGGTCAGCGGCGTGGCGATGGTCTTCTGCGCCCAGCCGTCCCAGGAGCGGATGTGGAGGTCCGTACCGCAGATACCGGTCCGCTTGACCTTGATCAGTACGTCTCCGGCGCCGATCTCCGGCTCCGGCACGTCCATGAGCCAGAGTCCCGGTTCCGCCTTGTGCTTGACCAGCGCCTTCAATGCCTTGGCTCCCGACGTGCTTGTCCTGTGACGTACGGGTCCGGGCGCGGCTTCGCGCCCAAGATCCCTGAAGAGAATCTTCCGTATGTCCTGCATCGGGGTCCATCGAGGTTTTCTTAAGCGCGGCCACAGGTGAGCTTCACGCCGCCGCCGGCGGCGGTCGGAGCGTCAACGTCCGAGCGCTGCCATCGCCGCGTTGTGGCCGGGGATGCCGCTCACTCCGCCGCCCCTGACGGCGCCGGCGCCGCAGAGCAGGACGTTGGCGTGCGCGGTCTCGACGCCCCAGCGGCCGGTGCCTTCTTCCCCGTAGGGGAAAGAGAGGTCGCGGTGGAAGATGTGACCGCCGGGCAGCCGCAGATCGCGTTCGAGGTCGAGCGGGGTCTTCGCCTCGATGCAGGGCCGGCCCTCGACGTCGAGGGCGAGGCAGTCGGCGAGCGGCTCGTCGAGGACCGCGTCGAGTTCGGCGAGGGTCGCCTTGAGGAGCGCGGCGCGCGCGGTGTCGTTGTCGGCGGCGAACAGCCGGGCGGGGGTGTGCAGTCCGAAGAGTGTGAGGGTCTGATAGCCGCGCGCGGCGAGCTCGGGGCCGAGGATGCTCGGGTCGGTCAGCGAGTGGCAGTAGATCTCGGAGGGCGGCGCGCTCGGCAGCCGGCCGGCGGCGGCTTCGGCGTACGCGGTGGCCAGCTGTCCGTACCCCTCGGCGATGTGGAAGGTGCCGGCGAAGGCCTCGCGCGGGTCGACGGAGCGGTCGCGCAGCCGGGGCAGCCGGGTGAGCAGCATGTTGACCTTGAGCTGGGCGCCTTCGGCGGGCGGTGGGGGTGTGTCGCCGAGCAGCACGGCGAGGGCCTGCGGGGAGGCGTTCACAAGTACGTGCTCTGCCGCGATCACGCCCTCGCCCTCCGCCGTGCGGTAGGTGACCTCGGCGCGGGTGCCGTCGGTCTCGATCCGGGTGGCCTCGTGTGCGGTGCGGATCTCCGCGCCCGCGGTACGGGCGGCGTCCGCGAGGGCGTCGGTGAGGGCGCCCATGCCGCCGACGGGAACGTCCCAGTCGCCCGTGCCGCCGCCGATGACGTGGTAGAGGAAGCAGCGGTTCTGGAGCAGCGAGGGGTCGTGGGCGTCGGCGAAGGTACCGATGAGCGCGTCGGTGAGGACCACGCCGCGGACGAGGTCGTCGGCGAAGGTCTCCTCGACGGCGCTACCGATGGGCTGCTCGAAGAGCATCCGCCAGGCGGTCTCGTCGGCCACGCGGGCCCGGAGTTCCTGGCGGGTGGGCAGCGGCTCCGTGAGGGTGGGGAAGACGCGCTCGGCCACCTGTCCCGTACGGCCGTAGAACGCCTGCCACGCCTCGTACTCCCGGTCGGAGCCGGTGAGCGCCGCGAAGGAGGCGCGGGTGCGCTCGGGGCCGCCGCCGACGAGCAGGCCGCTGTCGCCCTTCGGGGTGTACGAGGAGATGGACCGTTTCCGCACGGCGAACCGCAGTCCCAGTTCGCGCACGATCTTCGGCGGCAGCAGCGAGACCAGATAGGAGTACCGGGAGAGCCGGGCGTCGACCCCGTCGAAGGGCCGGGTGGAGACGGCGGCGCCCCCGGTGGAGCCGAGCCGTTCCAGGACGAGGACGGTACGTCCGGCGCGGGCCAGGTAGGCGGCGGCGACCAGTCCGTTGTGGCCACCGCCGACGATGACGGCGTCGTACGAGCGCTGTGCGGTCATGGGGATTCCTCCGTGGCTACTGCTGCGGAGCAGGGCAGGGACTGGTGATCCGCCGTCAGGGTGGATCGTCGTGTGTCACCGGCCAACCGCATGGCTCACAAGCTGACCTGATATTTGGTGAGCCATGGTCACTCATGTGAAGCGGGCGTTCAAGTACCGCTTCCAACCGTCGGACGGGCAGGCGGCAGAGCAGTCGCGCACGTACGGGTGCGTGCGGAAGGTCTACAAACTGGCGCTCGTCATGCCGCACCGCCGCCGCGCGGGCGAGGAACTGCCGGACTGGCGGCAGGCCCACAACAAGAGCCACAAACAGGTCCGCACCCGTGTCGAGCACGCCTTCGCCCGCATGAAGACCTGGAAGATCCTCCGCGACTGCCGTCTGCGCTGCGACGGCGTCCACACCGCCGTGCTCGGCGTCGCCCGGCTGCACGACCTCGCCCTCACGGGATGACTCCCGCCCCATACGCTCAGTCGATACAGAACTCGTTGCCCTCGATGTCCAGCATCGGGATGCACGAATCATTGCCGTCATACAGCGTTCGCACGTGTACCGCGCCGAGCGGGACCAGTCGTGCGCATTCGGCCTCAAGGGCGGCGAGGCGCTCTTTTCCCACCAGCCCGGTGCCGACCCGCACATCAAGATGCACCCGGTTCTTGGCGGCCTTCCCCTCGGGGACGCGCTGGAAGTACAGCCGCGGACCCTCACCTGAGGGATCACTGCAGGCGAACCAAGAATCCCGCTGCTCAGGCGGCTGCGTTCGCCTGTAATCATCCCAAGTGGCATACCCCTCTGGTGGCGGCGGTACGACGTACCCCAATACCTCGCACCAGAAACGAGCGAGACGCTCAGGTTCTGCGCAGTCAAAGGTGACCTGGAACTTCTTGATCGCTGACATCGGTGCACCGTACCAAGGGGACTTGGCGTTCTGCCGTTCACTTCCTCCGAGGGTCTGCCCGCAACCCCATCAGGCGCTGGGCCATCTCCGACATCAAGCGATCAAACCCGACAGCCCACGAGGACGACGCGACCCTGGCGGCGACGCCCACCGGGGCCACCAGGATTCAGCCCTGCCCAACTACCCGCGGTCGTTGGAAGAGCCACCGCACGGTGAGCTACGGCATTCTCTTCCGGCAGCGGACCGGCATACCGTGGCGGGATCTGCCGACACGGCCCGGCCCTAATCCTTGCGGCCTGTCGCAGCAACGGTCACGCCGAGGCCGATCATCGTGAGCCCACCAGCCCCACCGACCAAGGCGAGCCGCCGCGGTGAGCCGGCAAACCAGCCCCGCGCGGTGGCCGCGACCAACCCCCATACGCTGTCAGAAGCGACCGCGATGGCATTGAAGACCAGGCCGAGCAAGAGCATTTGAAGCATGACGTGCCCCTGGCCACGGTCGACGAACTGAGGCAGTACAGCAGCGAAGAACCCGATGGTCTTGGGGTTGGCCACACCGACCCATCCAATACGGCGACTCATCACGTCTGCAGCCCCTTCCTTGCATGGGCCCCCTGCCGATCCGAGAAGAAGCCGGCCTGCGACGTGCTCCCCGCCAGACGCAGCGGTCCAGCCATGACTCACCGGACACGCCCTAGGGGGCCGTTCGATCCGCTTCGTTGCGGCGGAGGGCGGCCACGCGGCGGTAGAGCTCGACGGCCTCGGCGTGACGGCCGAGCTGTTCCAGGCAGTGGGCCTCGTCGTGGCGGCTGGCCAGGGTGTCGGGGTGGTCGGCGCCGAGGAGCCGCTCGCGGGCGTCGGCGACCTCCTGGTAGGCCGCGAGCGCGTCCGACCAGCGGGCCAGCCAGCCGAGGCCGACGGCGATCTCGCGGCGGCTGACGAGGGTGTCGGGGTGGTCGGCGCCGAGGACCCGCTCGCGGATCTCGCACACCTCCCTGGCCTCCTCGACGGCCTCCTCCCAGCGGGAGAGCCGGCCGAGGTTGACGCCGAGGCCGTGGCGGGCGCGCAGGGTCTCGGGGTCGTCCGGGCCGTGCACGCGTGCGCGGGCGTCGACCAGGTCGCGGTAGAGCTCCAGGGCCTCGGCGCTCCGGCCGAGCCGACCCAGACAGATGCCGACCTCGTAGCGGGCCGCGAGGGTGTCGGGATGGTCGGGCCCGAAGACGGCTCCGCGCGCGGAGGCGACGTCCCGGTACGTCGCGAGCGCCTCCGCCCAGCGCCCCAACTGACCAAGCGTGTACGCCACTTCGTAGCGCGTCACCAGCGTGTCGGGGTGCTCGTCGCCGAGCAGCCGGGTGCGCGTCTCGGCCACCTCCCTGGCCATCCGGTACGACTCCTCCAGGCGTCCGAGCCGGCCCAGGTTGAACGCCAGGTTGTGGCGGCAGCGCAGGGTGTCGGGGTGGTCGCGGCCCATCGTGCGCTCGCGGGAGGCGAGCACCGCCGCGTACACCTGGTGCGCCTCGAAGTGCCGTCCGAGGCGGCCGAGTACGTACGCCGTCTCCTGGCGCGCGGCCAGGGTGTCGGCGTGGTCGGGTCCGAGCACGCGCTCGCGGGCCTCGGCGACCCGGGCGAACGCGCGCAGGGCGTCCGCCGGGCGGCCCAGTCTGCTGAGCGTGAAGCCGAGTTCGTACCGGCTGGCAAGGGTCTCGGGGTGGTCGGGTCCGAGGACCCGCTCACGATCCTGGGCGACGGAGCGGTGCACGTCCTCCGCCTCGTCCCAGCGGCCGAGGCGCCCCAGGCTGAGGCCGGCCTTGTGCCGACTGGCGAGCACGGCGAGGAGTTCGGGCGGCGGCGTGGCCCGCTCCACGCCCGTCACGCCCTCCGGGCGCTCATGCGACGCGCGCTCCACACGGTCGGCGGACCACGGGGGAACGACTCGGGCCGGGGTCGTCCACTCCCCCGTCAGCCCGGCGGCCGGGTCGTGCGCCGCGGTCCGCAGCGCGAGGGATCCCGCGGTGGCCCGGTGGCCGTGGGTCATCCGCCTGGCCCAGGAGGGGAGCCGGGGCAGGGTCGTGTCCGGCACCCGTACCGCCGCGGAGACCCGCTCCGGGGACGTACGGGCCGAGACGATCCGACGGCGCAGGTCGGTCGCGTCGGTGGGCCGTTCGTCCGGGGTCTTCGCGAGCAGATCGAGGACGATTCGCTCCAGGTAGGCGGGGAGTTCGGCGCGGTGCGTCCGCAGCGGCTCGGGCGGGGTGTCGCGATGGCCGACGAGGACGGCCCACGAGTCGTCGAGGTCGAAGGGCGGGGCTCCGGTGGCGATCTCGTACAGCACGCAGCCCAGCGAGTACAGGTCGCTGCGGTGGTCGATCTCGCCGCCGCTGATCTGCTCGGGGGACATGTAGTGCGGGGTGCCCATGGCGATGCCGGTGCCGGTGAGCTTGGAGGTGAAGCCGATGTCGGCGCCGAGGCGCGCTATCCCGAAGTCGCAGATCTTCACGGCGCCGTCGCCGAGCCGCATGATGTTGGCCGGCTTGAGGTCGCGGTGCACGATCCCCTGGCGGTGCGTGTAGGCGAGGGCGTCGGCGACCTGCTCGGCGATGTCGACGACGTCGTGCACCGGCAGCGGGTGCTGCTTGTTCTCCTCCAGGAGCTGACTGAGGTTGTGGCCCTCCAGGAGCTCCATGACGAGGAACAGAACCCCGTCGGACTCGCCGAAGTCGTGGACGACGGTGACGCCGCGGTGCTGGAGCGAGGCGGCGACGCGCGCCTCGCGCCGGAACCGTTCCCGCAGCACCGTCACGAAGTTCGCGTCCTGCTGCGGTCCCAGCGGCTTGAGGCATTTGACCGCGACGCGACGGCCGAGGGACTCGTCGGTGGCGCGCCACACCTCGCCCATGCCGCCGCGTCCGATCACGTCGTGCAGCCGGTACCGGCCCTGGATCAGCCTGGTTTCCGCCATCGCGTGCTGTCGCCCCCGTCGATTCGCTGCGCCCTCCCCGGCTCGTCCAGTATGGCCGCCTGGCTGCGGAGTTTGTACGGGGCGGGGCGCGCGTCGGGGCCGAGACGGGCCATCGCGTTCAAGATGTGACCTGGCGGCAGCCGCCAGCGCAGCCGCGCGGGGACGCAGCGCAGCAGATTGCCCGCCACGGTGAGCTGATACGTGACGGTGTCCGCCGGCGGTGCGGGGCGGCCGTAGAGCGCGTGGGCGTAGGGGGGCAACAAGTCGTACGCGAGTGCGGCCACGCGCCGCCAGACGATCTCGCGCGCCGGTCGCAGGGCGGGTTTGACCGGGGGACGGCGCAGGAAGGCGTCGACGGTGTGCGCGTCCTCGCCCGCGGCGAGCCGCGGGCGTATGGCGGCGAAGTACGCGGCGAGCTCGTCGACGGTGGCGGGCACCTCGCGCGGGTCGAGCCCGACGAGCCGG
Source organism: Streptomyces sp. NPDC059875 (assembly GCF_042731085.1). Lineage (NCBI taxonomy): Bacteria > Bacillati > Actinomycetota > Actinomycetes > Kitasatosporales > Streptomycetaceae > Streptomyces > Streptomyces sp. NPDC059875. Next base: position 280,363 of record NZ_JBHWJZ010000007.1, on the reverse strand, counting down.
GCGGAGACGCGGTGTTCGTCGATGTAGCGATCCGCCTGGGCGTCGCTGAGGGGGATGCCGGACCGGCGGACCACGGAGAGGTACGAGTCGACTTCCGCGCAGTGCACCCAGAGCAGGAGCTCGGGGTCGTCGACCCCGAGCAGCCGGTGGATCTTCCGCACGCGGGCGCCGGCCGCCTCGGCGGCCTCGGTGGTGCCGTAGCTGATCGTGCCCACGAAGTTCGCCGTCCGCAGGAGCCGGCCCCAGGCGTCCTTCCTGAAGTCGCTGTTGATCATCACGCCGCGCACGGCGACGGGGTGCAGCGCCTGCAGATAGAGCGCGCGGACCCCGGCGATCCACATCACCGGGTCGCCGTGCAGCTGCCATGTGACGGAGTCGGGGCCGAAGAGCCCGGGGTCGGCGTCCTGCCTCATGCCGTTCAGGCTACGCGGACGCCGCCCCGGGAGGGCGGTGCTAGCGCCAGATCGTCTGGACGGAGTCGAACTGGACCCAGGTGATCGGGTTGCCCGTGTTGCCCCCGTAGATGCTCACGGATCCGGCGGTGTTGACCTCGAAGCGGCAGGAGTTGATGCCCTGGCTGTTGTTGCGCGGCGTGGTGGCACGCACGTACCAGGTGGGCCTCAGGCCGCCCGGAAGCGTGGCGATCTTGGCGTCGGCGGCGAGGTTGCAGGTGATCGCGCCGCGGGCCTGGAGGAAGGTGGTGCCGGCGATGGTGATGAGGCGGACCTGCGGGGTCGCCCCGGCCTGGGCGGTGACACCGGGCTCCAGGACGAGGTCCGTCCAGGCCTCGGCGACGACGCCGTCGGCCGCGGCGGCCGGGGTGGCGGCGATCAGGTTGCCGGCGGCCGCGGCGGCGGGGAGGGCGAGGGCGGCGCCGAGGATGCTGCGGCGGTTGTGGAACTTGGACATGGTGGATCGGCTCCTTGGCCAGATATGAGGAGAGGAAGGGAAGTAGGGGCGGTCCGGGTCAGCGCCAGACGGCGCTGAAGCTGTCCAGCTGGGCCCAGGTGATGGCGTTGGTCGAGCGTCCGCCGTAGAGCCGCAGTTCCCGGTCCGTGTCCGCCTCGACGCGGGCGACGCAGTAGCCGCCGCTGTTGTTCCGGGGCACGTTGGCCCGGGCGACCATGCTCGGGGTCAGGGCGTCGGGCAGCGTGGCGATGAGTGCGTCGGCGTCGAAGGTGCCCTTGACGCCTCCGCTGAGCTGGAGCGTGGTCGTGCCGCCGATGCTGATGAGCCGGCCCTTGGGGGCGTTGGCGTCGGCGGTGACTCCAGCGGCGAGGGTGAGGGTCCGCCAGTCGGTGAGGACCTTCACGCCGTCGACTTCGGGGGCCGCCGACAGCGCCATGATGGTGCACGTGCGCGGGCCGGGATCCTCGCACGCGAAGCCGAAGTGCAGGTGCGGCACACCGGAACGGACGGAGACGGTCATGCCCTCGGGCTCGCGGTACTCGAGGCCGGGACCGGCCGTGATGTGCTGCCGGTCCAGGACGGTTCCGGTGGCCCACTCGATCGCGGTGATGTACGTGTTGCCGGGCAGCGGGTTGGTCGCCGAGAGGTACTCGCCCTGGTACGTGTACAGCACGCCGCTGTGGGAGGCGTACCCCTGGAAGACGCCCGCGGGGAGCGCCGGGGTGAGCCGCTGGAGGGGCTCCCACACGCCGGCGGCGGCCTTGGCCAGCTCGTACCGCTCCCAGTGCATCGCTCCGCCCAGGGAGAAGCGCAGGACGACCTCGCCCGCGCTGTGGTCGATGGTCGGGGTGATGAAGCGGGCCGCCGGGTCGGGGCTGTACTGCGGCGCGTGCAGCGAGGAGCCGTGGTCCAGGACGGTGCCGGAACGGAACTCGAAGTTCGTCACCGCCGAGCCGTAGCCCTCGTTCTTGCTGTTCGGGAGCGACGCCGTCTCGGTCCAGAGCCGGACGACCCCGGCGCGGTTCTCCACGCCGAGGTTGACGCCGTGTCCGAAGCCGCGCAGGTACATGTACCCGGTGATCGCACCGGCCTCGGTGAGCCGGGTGACGCACAGGTCGCCCTGTGCGGTCCGCTGAGCCCAGTCGGGCGCCGTGGACTCGCCGGCGAGCTGGATCCCGCCCTGCATGATCTGGAGCACGAAAATGTCGCCGGACACCGGGTCGATGGCGAAGGACTGCATGACCGTGCTGTTCTTGAGCGGGCGCCGGTGGAGCAGTTTGCCCACCGGTCCCGCGATGTCTATCTGTCCTTCAACGCTCACGCTCAACGCCGCTTCTCCTTGTCGCTCTTCTAGATCGGGCGGCGCCAGTGTGTCAAAGGCCCTCGTGGCCGGTCTCCTCGGGCCCGTCGTTCCAGGTGAGGGACCGGATGAGCCAGTGGCCGGAGGGGGTGTCGGAGGGGGTGTCGGAGGCGGTGTCGGAGGCGGTGTCGGAGGCGGACTCGGTGGCCGAGAGCTCGATGTGCTGGCGCCCCCACCCCGCGAAGGGCACGCCGTCGCGGACGCCGTGCTTGCGGTAGAGCGAGGTGCGCAGCGCCCGCCCGGCGACGACCATGGTCGAGAAGGAGACCTCGAACTCCTGGAATTCCGTCAACTCCGGCCCGTTCAACAGTGCATGACGAGGCTTCAGGAACTCATCGACCCCCACGCGGTCGACGCCTCCGTCCTCCCGTACGCGCTCGATGACGGCGTCGGGCGCGAGAACGGCGCGGGCGGCGTCCAGGTCGACAGGCTCTCCGGCCCGGCGGGTGAACGCGGCGAGGAACGTGGCGACCGCCGTGTCGACGGCGCGCTCCTGGGCCGAGGGCGGCGGGGTCCGACGCCACTCGTCCGCCAGCACCGCGAACACCGAGTCGCTGCACCAGGCACCCTTGAGGAAGACCCCGTCGCGGACCACGGCCTCGTGGCGCATGCCGACGCGCCGCATGAGGGCGGCGGACGCGACGTTGCGCACGTCGCAGATCCCGATCACGCGGTGCCAGCCGAAGTGGTCGAAGGCGATGCCGAGCCCCGCCGTGACCGCCTCGGTGGCGATCCCGGTGCCGTGCACGTCCGGGTGGAAGGCGAACCCGACCTGGCCGGTGGCCGGTTCGTCGGGTTCCCGCCGGAGCAACACCTCGCCGACGACCCGGCCCGCCTCGTTCTCCACGGCCAGCCCGAGCCAGTCGCCGGGCGTGGCGAGCGCCTCCCCGGAGATCAGGCGGTCCAGGGTCTGCCCGGTCATCTCCCTGGTGTGCGGCTCGTGCGGCAGGTACAGGGCGACCTCGGGCAACGAGCGGTGGGCGTGGATCGCTTCGAGGTCGTCCCTGCGCACGGGTCGCAGCCTCAGCCGCTTCGTACGGACCGGGTACTCCGGATGCGTCGGCGCACCGAGGTCTGTCGGGTCGGCCGAGTCGAGCGGATCCGTCTGGTCGGTCGGGTCGATCTCGCCGGTCGGGTCGGACATCGAATCTCCGTTCGCGTTGGTCCGGCACAGTCTGGCGCGCCGCGCCCGTCGAAGCGACCGTGTTCCTCTCGCACGCATCGCCGAGCCCGACCCGCCCACGGAGGCACACCGCCGGCGTGCGCGCCGGGTGCTTCACTGTCGTCAGCTCTGAGGTCGAGGACGACACCCCGCAGACGACGAAGGAGACCAACCCGATGGGCAAGATCATCACCGGCGCCACGATGTCCCTCGACGGCTACATCGCCGGACCGGAGGAAAGCGGCTTCGACCTGCTGTTCCAGTGGTACGGCAACGGCGATGTCGAGATCCCGTCGGCCAGCCCCGACGTGCCGCCGATCCGCATCTCCGCTGCGAGCGCGGAGCTGATCAAGCCGGAGTGGGAGAACATCGGCGCGCTGGTGGTCGGCCGGTACCTGTACGACATGACGAACGCCTGGGGCGGGCGCCACCCGATGGACGTGACCACGGTGGTGCTCACCCACCGACGCCCGGACGACCGTCCTGAGGACGACGAGAACTTCGTCTTCGTCACCGATGGCATCGAGGCGGCGGTGGCCAAGGCGAGGGAGCTGGCCGGAGACAGGAACGTCGCGGTCAACGGTGGACAGATGGCCCGGCAGTGCCTCGAGGCCGGACTGCTCGACGAGGTCGGCGTCGAGCTGGTCCCGGTGGTCCTGGGCGGCGGGAAGACGCTGTTCGGCGAACTCGCCGACACTCCGGTGCAGTTCGAGGGACCCACAGCGGTGGTCGCGGGCACCGGCGTCACCCACCTGCGGTACCGGGTCAAGAAGTAGCCAACGCCGGGCAGGCCGTCGGGCTTGTGCTCCGGGTGATGACGGACGAACTCGGATTGCACCGCGCCGAGGCGTCCACCAACCTGGAGAATCTGCCGTCGCAGCGGGTGCTGCGCCGCAACGGGTTCAGCCCGTACGGCGTCGCCCACTCCTCGATCCTTCTCGACGGGAGCTGGCGGGACGGGCTGATGTGGGAGCGGATCCTCAGCGCCTGACTCGGGGCATGCCGAGACCGATCCAGGAGATGATCTCGCGCTGGATCTCGTTGTTGCCGCCGCCGAAGGTGAAGATGACGGCGGAGCGGTAGCCCCGTTCGAGTTCGCCGTGGAGCACCGTCCCCGCGGACCCCTCCTTCAGGGCCCCGGCCGCGCCGACGACCTCCATGAGCCAGGCGTAGGCGTCGCGGCGCGCCTCGGAGCCGTAGACCTTGACGGCGGAGGCGTCCTGCGGGGTGAGGGTGCCGTGCTGGACGGCGTTCACCATCTGCCAGTTGAGGAGTTTCATCGCGTCGAGCCGGGTGTGCGTACGGGCGAGGCTGCGGCGCACCCAGCCGAGGTCGATCACGCGGCGGCCGTCGGCGAGCTTGGTGTCGGCGGCCCAGCGCTGGACGTCGTGCAGGGCGCGTATCGCCATGGTGCCGTGGGCGGCCAGCGTCACGCGCTCGTGGTTGAGCTGGTTGGTGATCAGCCGCCAGCCCTTGTTCTCCTCGCCGACGCGGTGGGAGACGGGGACGCGGACGTTCTCGTAGTAGCTGGCGGTGGTGTCGTGCGAGGCGAGGGTGTTGATGAGCGTGCAGGAGTAGCCGGGGTCGCTCGTCGGGACGAGCAGCATGGTGATGCCCTTGTGGGCGGGGGCGTCCGGGTCGGTACGGACGGCGAGCCAGACCCAGTCGGCCGTGTCGCCGTTGGTCGTCCAGATCTTCTGCCCGTTCACGACGTACGCGTCGCCGTCCCTGACCGCGCGGGTCTTGAGAGCGGCGAGATCGGTGCCGGCGTCGGGCTCGCTGTAGCCGATGGCGAAGTCGATCTCGCCGGAGAGGATCTTCGGCAGGAAGTACGCCTTCTGCTCGTCGGTGCCGAACTGCATGATCGTGGGACCGACGGTGTTCAGGGCCATCAGCGGCAGCGGGACACCGGCCTGGGCGGCCTCGTCGAAGAAGATGAACTGCTCCATCGGGCTCAGCCCGCGCCCGCCGTACTCGGTGGGCCACCCCACCCCGAGCCAGCCGTCGGTGCCGAGCCTGCGGACGGTCTCGCGGTAGAACCGCTTCTGGGCGGTGGGGTCGGCGTAACGGGCGTGGACGTCGTCCGGGACGAGTTCGGCGAAGTACGCACGCAGCTCCGCGCGCAAGCGGTGCTGGGCGGGCGTGTACTCGAGGTGCATGGGGCCTCCCGTGGCAGCGTCCTGGGTACCGTGCGCGCGACGGCGGCCACGGTAGAACGTGTTCCACAAATGCGGAAGCCCCGCGACGGACGGTCTGCGGGGTCCTCGAACGCCGCCCCGCTCCCTGGGGCCCGGGGCGGCGTTCGAGGCCAGGGTTCAGGGCAGGAGCTCGTCCAGGGAGGCACGTCCCTTCTCCGCCATACGGCGCTCCGCCCACGCGAGGCTCTTCGGATTCACGTCACGCCCGGAGGCGAGGACCAGGTCCTCCGCCGTGTATTCGCCCTCCGACCCGGCATGCAAGAGGCGGTCGGGCGTCGGGCTCTCCCCCGGAGATGTCTTGTCGGACTCAGCGTTCATGCCGCCTCCTACTGGTTCTTCCGATACGGGCCATTCTCGTGTCCGGTCCCCGGTCCCGCATCCGGGCCGGGCGCGCGGTGCTGGTCCGAGGTGCCGGGCGCGCGGTGCTGGTCCGAGGTGCCGGGCCGCGCTGCCGGGCCGCGGTGCCAGGCCGTGGTGTCGGGCAGCTGAGTCGGTTCCGTGTCGGCCGCGTGTCGGCGGGGGCGGGGAGGGTGGGTGGCCGAGCCACGACACACGGGAGCCCCCGATGCCCAAGCCCCAGCCTCAGCTGATTCCTCTCCGCCGTATCCGGGTCGTCGCGGTCCGGACGGTCACCCCGCGCATGGTCAGGGTCACCTTCGGTGGGGACTCCCTCGCGGACCTCGAGCTCACCGGGCCCGACCAGCAGGGTGAAGCTCTACTTCCCCCGGCCCGGCCAGGCAGAGCCCGTGCTGCCCGCCCCGGATGCGGACGGTGACGTGATGCGCTGGTACACGGCGTACGGCGCCGTTCCGGAGGCCGAGCGTCCGTGGATGCGCAGCTACACCATCCGGGCCCACCATCCGGCCGCGGCCACCGTGGATGCTGAGGGCCGGCGGGCCTACCGCCCCGACGCCGAGAGGCGCCGGCCGCACGGGGCCCGAACGCCCAAGGTCTGGCCTCAGGCCACACCGCCCCGGACGAGGGCCGCGGCCTCCTTCACCGAGAGGGTGCGGCCCTCCTCGTACCGGCGGGCGTACGTCGACGGGTCCAGGGTCGCGCGCAGGGCCTCTTCCGCACGGGTCCGCGCCGACGCCTCGGTCTGGCCCGTGAACGGGCGGAAGCCGGCTCCTTCCGCGTGGCCGCGGTGGGCGTCGTACGCGCCCAGGAGCCGGGCTCCGTCCTCGGCAGCGAGGGGCGTGCCGAGGCCGCCCCTGGCCCAGGCCGCCGTCACGAACTGGCCGACGACGAGGTACGGCGCCACGAGGTACGCCAGGGTCTCGACGTCCCGCACGGCGCCGGCCAGGTGCCGGGCGGCCTCGTCGTACGCCCCGTCGAGACAGTCGAGCCAGCCCCGCAGCCCGCCGGTCAGACCGGCGAAGAGGTCGGGCGTGTCGCCTCCGAACTCGCCCTCAATACGCTGGAGTTGTTCCCGCGCGAGGTCCGTACGCCCGGTGTGTCCGTAGTGCTGGGCGAGCAGCAGCCGGGCCGTGCTGACGGGCTCACCGGTCGGCTCCCCGGTCTCCTCGGCGGCGTCGACCAGCAGGCGTTCGGCCTCCTCCCGTTCCGCCGGGTCGGCGTCCGGAAGGCGTAGCCGCACGGCGGCGAGGCGGGCCGTGAAGACGGGGACCTGAGAGCGGGCGCCGAGGCGGGCGGAGGCCTGCGCTGCGCGCTCGAAGTCGGCGGCGGCATCGGCGAGGCGTCCGGCCCGCTCGTACGCCTCGCCGCGCGCGGCGAGGGATTCGGCGATGGCCCAGGAGTCCTGGGTCCGCTCGAAGTGCGCAAGCGCCCGCTCGGCGTCGTCGAGGTGGTCGCCGAGGAGCTTGGCCCGCAGGAGGTGGGCGAAGGCGAGCTCCCAGTGGGCGCCCTGCGCACGGCAGGCGGCGACGATGGCCTCCAGCGTGTCGCCGAGGCCGGGGAACTCGCCGGTCATCAAGCGGGCGAAGTACCACATCGAGCCCGGCTGCCGGCAGTTCTGCGGCATTCCGGGGCGGTAGGCGGTGACGATCGCGTCCAGCCGGGCGCGGGTCTCGGGCCGCTCCAGAGCGGTCGCGCCCTCGCCGCCCTCGGAAGCGAGGACCAGCAACCGGCAACCGCGCCGGGCCTCCCACAGCTGTTCCTCGCTCCACGGCGGCGGCGTGTCGGTGCACCGCTCGGCGAGCGGGACGGCGCGCCGCACGGGCGGCGCGAACGGGTCGGGGCCGAGGGCGGCCGCCGCAAGGGACCAGACGCGGGCGTCGGACTGCCGGGCGCGGAGCTGCCAGAACCAACTCATGGACAGGACGAGGCAGAGCGCCTCCTGCTCCTCGCCGCGGTCGGCGGCGGTGCGCAAGGCCGCCGTCACGTTGTCGTGCTCGCTCTCGAGACGGCGCAACCAGGCGTCCTGGCCGGGCCCGCGGAGTGCGGGATCCCCGGTGCGGGCGAGTTCCCGGTAGTGGACGAGGTGGCGCCGTTCGGCGTCGATGCGGTCCCCGGCTTCGTCGAGACGCGCGGCGGCGTACTCGGCGACGGTCTCGAGGAGCCGGTACCGCATGTCCCCGTCGTCGGCGGGCACGGCGACGACGAGCGACTTGTCGACGAGCGCGCCGAGGAGACCGAGAACGTGAGCGGGAGACACGGCCGCCACCCCGACCCGCCGCGCATCGGCCGCGCCCGGTCCGTCGGCCGGGCCCGGGAGGGTCGTGGCGTCGGATCCCGCGGTCCCGCCCGGTCCGGCCGCCGCACCCGGTCCGGTCGCCGCGCCCGCTCCCGCCGTCGAGACGGATCCCGCCGTCGCGCAGACCGCCTCAGCCGCCTCCAGGTCGCAGCCGCCCGAGAAGACCGACAGGCGGCGCAGCACGGTCCGTTCGCTCTCGTCCAGGAGGTCCCAGGACCAGTCCACCACCGCGCGCAGGGTCTGCTGCCGCGGCAGCACGGTCCTGGCCCCGGAGGTCAGCAACGGGAAGCGGTCGTCGAGCCGGGCCGCGATCTGGCGCGGGGCGAGGAGCCGCAGGCGCGCCGCCGCCAGCTCGATCGCCAGCGGCAGGCCGTCGAGGCGGCGGCAGATCTCCGCGCACGCCTCCGGGTCGTCCGCCGGGTCGAACCCGGTCCGCGCCGCCGCCCCGCGCTCGGCCAGCAGACGCAGCGCGCCGTCCGGCGGCAGCGGTTCCACCGGACGTACGAACTCTCCTGGGACCCCGAGCGGCTCGCGGCTGGTGGCGAGCACGGTGACACCCGGGCAGCGGACCAGCAGCTGCTCCACGAGCTCCGCCGCCGCGCCCACCACGTGCTCGCAGTTGTCGAGGACCAGCAGCAGGCGACGCGCCGCGCAGTGCTCCACGAGTCGGGTGAGCGCGTCGCGCGCGCTCGGCTCGACGACCGAGGTCCCGCTCCAGAGCTGCGTCTCCCGGGCGCCGAGTGCGGTGAGGACGGCGGAGGGCACGTCGGACTCCGCGCGTACGGCGGCGAGTTCGGCGACCCGTACGCCTTCGTGCCAGTGCGGCGCACCGCGTTCGGCGGCCTCCAGCGCGAGGCGGGTCTTGCCGACCCCGCCGGTCCCGAGCAGGGTGACCAGCCGCCGCTCCCGCAACTCGACGACGAGAGCGTCCAGTTCGGACTCCCTTCCGACGAAGGAAGTGAGCCGGGCGGGGACGCGGGGAGGCCGCGGGACTTCCGGGCGGGTATCGCCCGCCAGCAACTCGGCGTGGAGCTGCTTCAGTTCCGGTCCGGGATCCGTGCCCAGACGGTCCGTGAGGGCGGTGCGGACCTCGCCGTACACCTGCAGCGCCTCGGCCGGTCGGCCCGCCGCCCGCAGGGCACGGATGCGGAGTGCCTGGAGCGGCTCGTCCAGCGGCTGCTCGGCGGCCAGGGCCGCCAGCGGGTGCAGCGCACTCGCCGCCCGACCGAGGGCCACGTCGGCGGCGAGCCGGTCCCGACGCGCCTGCGCGTGGCGTCGGTCCAGCCGTACGACGAGAGGGTCGGCGTCCCGGCCCGGCAGGTCGGCGAGCGCGGGCCCGTGCCAGAGCCCGAGCGCCTCGTCGAGGAGCCGGGCCGCTCGTGCCGGGTCCCCCGCCGCGAGCGCGCCGGACCCTTCGGAGGCCAGCCGCTCGAACACATGGAGGTCGACGTCCTCGTGCCCGGCGGCGAGCCGGTACCCGCCGACCGTCGAGGCGACGGCGTCCCTGCCCAGAACCCGACGCAGTCGCCCGATCAGCGCCTGCAGCGCCGCGCTGGGTTCCTCGGGCGGGCCGTCCGCCCAGATCCGGTCGATCAGCTCGCTCACCCCGACGGCGCGCCCGCCCTCGATGGCCAGCGCGGTCAGCAGGGCGCGGAGCCGGGCGCCGCTGGGCACGGCCTCGCGGCCGTCGGCCCGGAGGGCACGGCTCGGGCCGAGGACGCGGTAGCGCGGGATCACCGGCCCATTCTGCCCGGCGCGGGAAAACTCCGGCACGCCGCGTCGCCGCCATGGCGTCGAAGGGGTGCGGGTTCGACAATGGTGAGGATGACCGATGACGACCGGGGCACGCGCAGTGGCGAGATCGGGCCCAACGAGCGGCTCGCCATGAATCGGACCGGCAGCTTCGACTGGGACCTCGACACGGGCACGATCGACGTCGACGAGGCCGGGCTGCTGGTCTTCGGGCTGGAATCGGGCGGGTTCGACGGGCGCCCCGTCTCCCTCGTCCGTCGCCTCGACCCGGAAGAGCGGAGCCGGCTCGACACGGTGGTCCGTACGGCGATCACCGGGGGCAACACGTCGTACACCGCTCACTTCCGGATCGAGCGGGAGGACGGTACACCCCAGTGGACGCACGTTCAGGCGCGGATTCTGCGCTCGGCGGACGGCAGGGCCCACCGGATCGTCGGGATCGTCCGTGACACCACCGCCGAGGTCACGCACTCCGCCTTCGTGCTGGAGCTGGAGAAGCGCCGCGAGGTACAGACCAGCATCGTGGAGCGGACGACGCACGCGCTGTCGCGGGCGGTGACGGTCGACGACGTGACGGCCGCGATGACGGGCCCCGGCGGGCTCGCGCGGCTCGGCGCGGACGGTCTCGCGCTCGCCCTGGTGGAGAGCGGCTCGCTGAACATCATCGCGCTGAGCGGGGAGTCCCTGGACGCCCTGAACGACTTCCGTTCGCGGCGGCTGGACCGGGGCCTGCCGCTGGCCGAGACGGTACTGAGCGGGCGGCCCCGGTTCGTGTCCGCGTTCCCCACGATCGGGCGGGACTTCCCGGAGCTGGCCCCGTACGTCGAGCGGCTGAAGTTCAAGTCCGCCTGCTATCTGCCCCTGGTCGCCCAGGCCCGCTCGCTCGGCGGGATGGCGCTGTTCTACCGGCGCCGTTCGTCATTCAGCGCCGACGAGCGCAACCTGCTGCTCGGACTCGCCGCGATCGTCGCGCAGTCCCTCCAGCGCGCGATCCTCTTCGACGAGGAACGGGAACTGGCCACGGGGCTGCAGGAGACGATGCTCCCCCGCCGGATCCCCGCGATCTCCGGCGGCGAGATCGCCGTCCGCTACCACGCGGCGTGGAGCGGCCGGCAGGTCGGTGGCGACTGGTACGACGTGATCTCGCTGCCCCGCAGCCGGGTCGGCGTCGTGGTCGGCGATGTCCAGGGCCACGACACCCACGCCGCCGCGATCATGGGCCAGTTGAGGATCGCGCTGCGGGCGTACGCGGGTGAGGGCCACGCTCCGTCGACCGTACTGGCCCGGGCGTCCCGCTTCCTCGCCGAGCTCGACACGAACCGCTTCGCGACCTGCACCTACGCCCAAGTGGACCTGGGCACCGGCACCGTGCGCGCGGTGCGCGCCGGTCATCTGGGGCCGCTGATCCGGCACACGGACGGCCGGGTGGGGCAGCCGAAGCTCCGCGGCGGGCTTCCGCTGGGTCTGGCGACCGTGTTCGGGGACGAGGAGTTCCCGGAGACGCGGCTCGACCTCGTGCCGGGCGAGACGCTGGTGCTGTGTACGGACGGTCTGGTCGAGCAGCCTGGCTCGGACATCGAGGCCGGTCTGGACGCCCTGTCGGAGGCGATGAGCAGTGGCCCGCCGCAGGCGGAGGCGCTCGCGGACCATCTGTCGGAGCAGCTGTGGGAGCGGTGGGGCGCGGGTGACGACGTGGCGCTGCTGGTGCTGCGGCGCAGTCCGGACCCGGGTACTCCGCGGGCGCCGCGCATCCACCAGTACATCCACCAGGCCGATCCGCAGGGGCTCTCGGACGCGCGGGCCGCGGTGGGCCAGGCGCTGCGGGACTGGAACATGTCCGAACTGGCCGATGACGCCGAGCTGTTGACGGGCGAGCTGCTGGTGAACGTGTTGCTGCACACCGAGGGCGGCGCGGTGCTCACGCTGGAGGTGCTGCCGGAGCCGGTGCGGCGGGTGCGGCTCTCGGTGCAGGACCGGTCGAGCGCGTGGCCCCGCAGGCGTACACCGGGCGAGGCGGCGACCTCGGGACGTGGGCTGCTGCTCCTCGACGCGCTGGCGTCGCGGTGGGGTGTGGAGCCGCGCGGCGAGGGCAAGGCGGTGTGGTGCGAGATCGGCCCGGCGCAGCCCGTGCCGGCCGCTGTCGAACCACCCGGCCGAGGGTGAGGTGGCCCGGATGGACCCCGTGGCGGCGCTGGACCGGATCGCCTTCCTCCTCGAACGCTCGCAGGCACCGACGTACCGGGTACGGGCGTTCCGTACCGCGTCCGCTGCCGTCACGGCCATGGCGGACGGCGAGGCGGAGCGGCGGGCTGCGGCCGGCACCCTCGAGTCGGTCAAGGGCATCGGGCCGAAGACGGCGGCGGTGATCCAGGAAGCCCTTGAGGGGCGGGTGCCGGAGTATCTGGCGCGTCTGGAGGCCGAGATCCCCGTGCCGGAGGTCAGCGGTGGCGAGACGCTACGGGCGGCGTTGCGCGGCGACTGTCATCTGCATTCCGAGTGGTCGGACGGCGGGAGCACGATCGAGGACATGGGCCGCACGGCGACGCGGATCGGGCACGAGTGGGCCGTCCTGACCGACCACTCACCGAGCCTGAAGGTCGCCCGCGGGCTGTCGCCGGACCGGCTGCGCGAGCAACTGGACGTGGTGGCACGGCTGAACGAGGAGTGGGCGCCGTTCCGGCTGCTGACCGGGATCGAGTGCGACATCCTGGAGGACGGTTCGCTGGACCAGGAGCCGGAGCTGCTCGACCGTCTCGATGTGGTGGTCGGCTCGGTGCACTCGAAGCTGCGGATGGACGCGCCGGCGATGACCCGGAGGATGGAGAAGGCGGTACGCAATCCGCTGATGGACATCCTCGGGCACTGCACGGGGCGGTTGGTGAGTGGCGGGCGGCTGCGGCCGGAGTCGACCTTCGACGCGGACCGGGTCTTCGCCGCGTGCGCCGAGTCGGGGACGGCGGTGGAGATCAACAGCCGCCCGGAGCGGCTCGATCCACCGCGGCGGCTGCTGCTGCGGGCGGTGGCGGCCGGGGTGTGGTTCGCGGTGGACACGGACGCGCACGCGCCGGGACAGTTGGAGTGGCAGATCTTCGGCTGTGCGCGGGCGGAGGAGTGCGGGGTGCCGACGGAGCGGGTGATCAACACGTGGTCGGCCGAGGAGCTGTTGGCGTGGACGCGGGGGACGCGCGGCCGGTAGGGCGAGCCCCCCGAGCGAGGGGTCAGGCGCGCTGCCAGACCGTCGTCGCGTTGCAGAACTCGCGGATGCCGTGGCCGGAGAGTTCGCGGCCGTAGCCGGAGCGCTTCACACCGCCGAAGGGGAGCGCCGGGTGGGAGGCGGTCATGCCGTTGACGAAGACGCCGCCGGCCTCCAAGTCCCGTACGAAGAAGGCGATGTCCTCGTCGCTGCGGGTCCAGACGTTCGAACTGAGTCCGAAGGGCGAGTCGTTGGCGACCGCCACGGCCTCTTCGATGTCGGACACCGGGTAGACGGTGGCGACCGGGCCGAACGCCTCCTCCTGGTGGATGCGCATCTCGGGCGTGATGCCGGTCAGCACGGTCGGCTTGTAGAACCAGCCACGGGACCTGTTCTCGGGGCGGGCTCCGCCGCACAGGACGGTGGCACCCTTGCGCACGGCGTCGTCGACCAGCTCTTCGAGGTCGGCGCGGCCCTGTTCGGTGGCGAGCGGGCCGATGTCGGTCGACTCGTCGAGGGGGTCACCGACGGTCAGGGCGTTCATGGCGGCGGTGAAGCGTTCGGAGAAGTCGTCGTAGACGTCGGCGTGGACGATGAACCGCTTGGCGGCGATGCAGGACTGGCCGTTGTTCTGGACGCGTGCGGTGACGGCGGTCTTGACCGCCCGCGGCAGGTCGGCGGAGGGCATGACGATGTACGGGTCGCTGCCGCCGAGTTCCAGGACCGTCTTCTTGACCTCGTCGCCCGCGATGGCGGCGACCGAGCGCCCGGCGGGCTCGCTGCCGGTCAGCGTGGCGGCGGCGATCCGGCGGTCGCGCAGGACGGCCTCGACGGCTCCGGAGCCGATGAGAAGGGTCTGGAAGCAGCCTTCGGGGAAGCCGGCGCGGCGGAAGAGGTCGCCGAGGTAGAGGGCGGTCCTGGGTACGTTGGAGGCGTGCTTGAGGAGCCCGGTGTTGCCGGCCATGAGGGCGGGCGCGGCGAACCGGACGACCTGCCAGAGCGGGAAGTTCCAGGGCATGACGGCGAGGATCGGGCCGAGGGGCCGGTAGTGGACCCGTGCGGTGTCGGCGCCGGAGTCGTGGACGTCCGCGTCGGCGGGGTGCTCGTCGGCGAGCAGGGCTTCGGCGTGATCGGCGTACCAGCGCATGGCCTTGGCGCACTTCGCGGCCTCCGCGCGTGCGGCGGCGATCGGCTTGCCCATCTCGGTGGTCATCGTGCGGGCGATGTCCTCGGCGTCCTCGTCGAGGAGGTCGGCGGCACGCCGCATGAGGCGGGCACGTTCGGCGAAGGAGGTGGTGCGGTACTGCCGGTAGGTCTCGTGGGCGGCGGCGATCCGCCGCTCGACCTCGTCGTGCCCGTGGGCGTCGTAGGTCCGCAGCGTCTCACCGGTAGCGGGGTTCACGGTGGCGATACCCATGTCGTCTCCTCCTGGCCGTCCGCCCCAAAGGCACCCTCCCGCGCGGCGTCCCGCACCGCAATCGGGGAGGGGGCGCCGGGGTGACGGCGCGCGCCCCCAGGGGGCGCGGCGGCCGGGCCCGTCAGTATCTCGGGGTCGGGTGGGGTACGGAGGTCAGGCGCCCGAGACCCAGCGCAGCGCCCCTGTCAGGTGCGCCCGGAACGTCTCGTCCCGGTACGCCTCCTCCGCATGGCCCAGCGCCGTGAAGAAGACGCGCCCCCGCCCCGCCTCGCGCCCCCGCCCGGCCTCGCGGCACCACACCAACGGATGGTCCGCCCCCAGGGTCCCGCCCCGGTACGTCGATTCGTCCGCGCGGGCCAGCACGTGCACCCCCGCGGCCCGGGGGTTCGACGTGAAGTTGTACCACTCGTCCGTCCACTTCCACCGCCCCGGCAGCGGAGCCGTCCCGGGGTGGTCGTGGGCGTCCACGCACACCACTCCCGGCTGGATCTCGGGGTGGCCGTCGAAGCGGGTGCCGAGGAGGTCCCCGTAGAAGGGCCAGTCCGGCTCCGCGTTGGCCGCCGCGTGGATCGCGAGGAAGCCCCCGCCGCCACGGACGTACGCCTCGAAGGCGGCCCGTCCGGACGGGGTCAGGACCGTGCCGGTCGTCGACAGGAAGACCACCGCCGCGCACCGTCCCAGCCTCTCGGGCGTGAACACCGTCGGGTCCTGGGTCGCCTCGGCCGCGAACCCCACGGCCCCCGCCACCTCCACGAGCGCCGCGGCGCCGGCCGGAATCGAGTCGTGGCGGTAGCCCGCGGTGCGGGTGTAGATCAGGACGTCCGATTGCGGCACGAGGTCAGCTCCCTGGGGCAAGCGCCCGTGGTAAGCGCTTTCCGTCCGACCGTAGCCACCGATGTCCCCGCGCCGCAAGGCCGTTCCGCCTGGGAGTCCTGCACGATCCATTGGCGCATCGGATACATCTCTGTATGTTTTGGCGCGCACCCCGTCACGCCGTCGTGAGGAGTACCCATGAGCACGCTCCCGCCCGCCCTGGCCGCCGCCGTCGGACCCATGCCCGAGGGCGTCACCCTTCCCCTACCGCCCACGTTCGACACCGTCGAGGAGGAGCGCCGGTACCGCAAGGAGCAACTCGCCGCCGGGTTCCGGCTCTTCGGGAGGTTCGGCTTCTCCGAGGGGGTCGCCGGGCACATCACCGTCCGCGATCCGGAGAACCCGGAGGCCTTCTGGGTCAACCCCTTCGGGATGAGCTTCAGCCAGATCAAGGCCTCCGATCTGATCCTCGTGGATCAGGACGGCACCCTGCTCTCCGGCAACCGCCCCGTGAACCGCGCCGCCTTCGTCATCCACTCGCGGGTTCACGCGGCCCGCCCCGACGCGGTCGCCGCCGCGCACTCGCACTCGCTGCACGGCAAGGCGTTCTCCAGCCTCGGCATCCCGCTGGATCCGATCACCCAGGACGCCTGCGCCTTCTTCGAGGACCACGGGATGTACGACGACTACCGGGGCGTGGTCAACGAGCTGGACGAGGGCGAGCGGGTCGCGAAGGCGCTGGGCGACCACAAGGCCGTGATCCTCAAGAACCACGGGCTGCTCACGGTCGGGCACTCGGTGGCCGAGGCCGTCTGGTGGTTCATCACCATGGAACGCTCCTGCCAGGCCCAGTTGTTGGCGATGGCCGCGGGTACGCCGCAGCTCATCGACCGCGAGACGGCGCTGATCACCCGCGGGCAGGTCGGCACCCACCTCGCCGGCTGGTTCCAGGCCCGCCCGCTGTGGGATCAGATCACGGCGTCGGACCCGGACCTGTTCGACTGACCGGAGCCTCCGGCCCGATCTCCCGCGTCGATGCCGCCAGCAGCGGGACGAGGAACTCCCGTTCGAGACTGCCCGGCGGAAGCTCCGCCGGTTCGACATAGCTCTGCGCGAGTCCGCCCTCGCGCAGGGCGATCATCACCCGGGCGAACCGGTCGGCGTCCACGGTCAGTTCCCGTCCCGCCCGGCGCAGTACGGCCGTCAGCCCGCGGGCGATCTCGGCCCGCAGCCGGGCGTCGTGCCGGGCGAGCACCCATGCCGCCTGCGGGTCGCGGATGGCGTGCAGGGTGAACTCGGTGGTGACGAGGTACCAGTCCCGCTCGTCCGGCTCGATGCGGGAGGCGAGCTCGGCCAGCCGCTCCAGGGTGTACTCCTCGGCGGGCAGGGCGTCGATCGCGTCCGCCAGCCGGCGCACGATCCGCTCGCTGTGCTCGTCGAAGAGCGCGAGGAAGAGCTCTTCCTTACTGGCGAAGTTCGAGTAGTAGGCGCCCCGGGTGTAGCCGGCGCGCTCGCAGATCTGCTCGATCGAGGTGGCGTGGAAACCGTGCTCCGCGAATGTCTCCAGGGCGGCCTTCAACAGGGCGGCCCGGGTCCGCGGCCGGCGCTTGGTGACACCTTTCGGCACGGGTGGGCCCTCCTTCGTCCACGATCGGGGAGCCCACGATACCGGCGCCTCTCGCAGGCACGGATCACTCCCGGACGATAAAATTCACGCATGGGAGAGCGGCCCGTCGCACCCGCCGCACCCGAGCTCGTCCTCGAGATCGACGGGGACGCGACCGTGATGAGTCCGAGCCGGGTCTATCGCATCGGGCGCGACCCCACCAGCGACATCGTCCTCGCGGACGACCGGACGTCCTGGCACCACGCGGTCCTGCGGGCCGTCGGCGGGCGCTGGACGTTGGAGGACGAGGGCAGCACGAACGGCACCTTCGCGGACAGCCACCGCGTGGCTCTGCGCGAGGTCGGCCCGGGTACGGTCATACGGTTCGGGCATCCCGGGGACGGCCCGTGCGCCGTGCTCTCCGGCCCGTCGCCGGCGCCCCCGCGGGAGCCCGGACCCGCGGCCCCGGCCCCACCGCCCGTACCGGCGCCCGAGCCGCCGACCCCCGCACCTCCCCCCGTACCCGCCCCTGAGCCGCCGGCCCCCGCGCCGCCGCGGACCCCGCCGCGGCCCTCCTCCGTCGCCCATCCGGCCGCCACCGGCACCTTCCGGCAGCCGACGTCCGTGCGCCCGCTGCCCACCCGGACGATCCGCATCGGACGCGGGCCGGACAACGATCTCGTCGTCGACGACCTGGTGGTCTCCCGGCGCCACGCCGAACTCCTGGCGCACGCCGACGGCACGTACTGGATCCGGGACCTCGGCAGTCACAACGGCACCTTCCTCAACGGCCGTCCCGTCGCCCACGCGCGCGTGACACCGGACGACATCGTCGGTATCGGGCACTCCGCGTTCTGCCTCATCGGCGGGCAGCTCGTCGAGTTCACCGACACCGGCGAGGTCTCCCTCGACGTGCAGGATCTGGCGGTCACCGTCGACCACGGCCGCAAGACCCTCCTCGACGACGTCTCCTTCCCCGTCGGGCAGAAGTGTCTGCTCGCCGTCGTCGGACCGTCCGGCGCCGGCAAGTCCACCCTGCTCGGCGCGCTCACGGGTCAGCGCCCCGCAGACCGCGGCACGGTGCTGTACGACGGCCGGGACCTCTACCAGGACTACGCGGAGCTGCGCCAGCGCATCGGGCTGGTCCCGCAGGACGACATCCTGCACCTCCAGCTGACCGTGCGGCGGGCCCTCGGATACGCCGCCGAGCTGCGCTTCCCCGAGGACACGGCGGCGGCCGAGCGCCGGTCCCGGGTGGACGAGGTCATCGGCGAACTGGGCCTCCGCGAACGGGCGGAGCAGCCCATCCACAGTCTCTCCGGCGGTCAGCGCAAGCGGGTCAGCGTGGCCCTGGAGCTGCTCACCAAGCCGTCGCTGCTCTTCCTTGACGAGCCGACATCCGGCCTCGACCCGGGCATGGACCGCTCGGTGATGCACATGCTGCGCGGGCTCGCCGACGACGGCCGTACGGTCATCGTCGTCACCCACAGCGTGCTGAGCCTGGACGTCTGCGACCGGCTGCTCGTGCTCGCCCCCGGCGGCCGGGTCGCCTACTACGGTCCGCCCGACGACACGCTGGACTTCTTCGGGTTCGCCCAGTGGCCGGAGGCGTTCGAGGCCTTCGAGAACGAGCGCGGTCGCGACTGGGCCGGCCAGTACCGCTCCTCCCGCTTCCACCGGCAGTACATCGCCGACGCGATGGACCGGGCGAGCCTGCCCCCCTCCGGCGCGGCGCCGGAACCCGGACCTCCGCCGAAGGCGCAGAGCTGGGGATCCCAGCTCCGTACGCTGGTGCGTCGCTACAGCGCCGCCCTGGCCGCCGACCGGACCTTCCTCGCCATCATGATCGCTCTGCCGTTCGTGATGGGGGCGATGGCCCGGGCCCTGTCGGAGGGGAGCCTCAACCCCGAGTCGACGCTGAACGTGCTGCTCATCCTCTGTGTCGGCGGTGTCCTGACGGGGGCCGCCAACGCGGTGCGCGAGCTGGTCAAGGAGCGCACCATCTACCGGCGGGAGAGAGCCGTCGGCCTGTCGCGTTCCGCGTACCTCATGTCGAAGGTCGTGGTGCTCGGTCTGATCACCGTCGTCCAGGCGGTCGTCCTGACGCTGGTCGCACTGATCGGAGTGCCGCTGAACGTGCCGGACGGCAAGGGGGTGCTCCTCCCGCCGCTCGTGGAGCTCACGCTCGCGGTCGCACTGCTGTCCTTCACGGCGATGATGCTCGGACTGTTCGTCTCTGCCCTGGTGCGCAAGGAGGAGGTGACCATGCCGCTGCTGGTCCTCCTCGCCATCGTCCAGGTGGTGTTCTGCGGGGCGCTGCTCACGGTCCACGGAACGCCGGTCCTCGAACAGCTGGCGTGGCTGGTGCCGTCGCGGTGGGCGTTCGCGGCGATGGGTGCGACCGTCGACATCGGGACGATCGCGCCGAGCGAGAAGACGACGGATCCGCTCATGGACCACACCCTGGAAGCGTGGCTGTTCGACATGGGGATGCTGCTGGTGCTCTGTCTCGTCCTCGGCTTCGTCGTCGCACGGCTGCTGCGCCGGCACGAGCCGGTGATCATGCGGAAGTGAGCAGGAGCAGAGAGGCAGACCGCCCATGGGTATCCCGGTCACTCCCCCGGTTCCGGACTTCGTACCGGACTTCCGGCCGACGCATGTCGTGCCGCGCGACGGCCTGCCCGCCTGGGAGGCCCCCGATCCGGGCCTGCCCACCGTGCCGCTCGACGCGTTCCTGCCGGTGGAGCTCGTACAGCGGGTCGGCGACTGGGGGCAGATCCTCTGCTCGAACGGCTGGGCCGCCTGGGTCGACGCCCGGCTGCTCGTCTCCGTACCCGTGGACCCGCCGGAGGCCCGTCAGCCGCTCGCCAGGACCGCCGACCCACGGCCGCTGATCGCCCGGGCGGAGGAGTCCCTGGGCCGTTTCCGGCGGGCCGCCGAGGAGCTGGCGGCGGGTCGGGCGGACCGGGACACGTTCCGGCGGCGCACGTTCGGGCTGCGCGTCGGGATGGTGGTCGACGGCGAGTCGCTGTGGCTGTACGACGGTGAGCACGAGCGCTGGGTGTACTGCGACGGGACCGGGCTCAGTACGTACGCGGCCTCGCTCGGGCCGTCGGCGGCCGCCGCCGTGCCGGCGGGCGAGGGGGGCGCAGCCGGGCACGAGCCGACGCGGGTGGTGGCCGGGCTCGACGAGGGCGACGAGGATGCGGAGGGCGAGGAGGACGGCGCGGACAGCGCCGACCGGGCGGGCGGGACGGGCAGGGCGGATGGACAGCGGGTCCAGCCGACCGGTCCGCCGCCCACCCAGGTCGTGGACGTGACGAACCTGCCGGGTGAGGACTGATGGCCGGCGCCATGCGGGACACGGATCTCCCCGTCGGCCGGGAGTCGGGGCTCGTCGGCAAACAGGTCGCGAGCTACGTGGTGGAGGCCGAGATCGGGCGCGGCGGGATGGCGGTCGTGTACCGGGCGCGCGACCAGCGCCTCGGCCGCACGGTGGCCTTGAAGCTCCTCGCCCCCGAACTGGCCCGCAACGACACCTTCCGCAAGCGGTTCGCGCACGAGTCGCGGGTGGCGGCGGCGATCGACCATCCGCACATCGTGCCGGTCTTCGAGGCGGGCGAGACGGAGGGTGTGCTGTACATCGCGATGCGGTACGTCCCCGGGCAGGACCTGCGGGCGCTCCTGGACCGTGAGGGCGCGCTGCCCGCGGTGAAGGCGGGGCGGATCGCCATCCAGGTGGCGTCCGCACTGGACGCGGCGCACGCGCACGATCTGGTGCACCGGGATGTGAAGCCGGGCAACATCCTCGTCGCCGAGGGGACGGACCGCGACCATCCGGAGCATGTGTACCTCACGGACTTCGGGCTCACGAAGAAGTCGTTGTCGCTGACGGGCCTGACGACCGTGGGGCAGTTCGTGGGCACGCTCGACTACGTGGCGCCCGAGCAGATCTCGGGGAAGCCGGTGGACGGCCGGTGCGATGTGTACAGCCTGGCGTGCGTGGTCTACGAGACGCTCGCCGGTGTGCCGCCCTTCCGTCGTGACGACGACATGGCGCTGCTCTGGGCTCATCAGTACGATCCGCCGCCCCCGCTCTCCTCGGAGCGACCGGAGCTGCCGGCGGCCGGGGACGACGTGCTCGCGAAGGCGCTGGCCAAGACGCCGGAGGAGCGGTACGGGACGTGCCTGGAGTTCGTCACCGAGCTGCGGGCGGCGCTGGAACGGGGCGGTACCGGACCGGGAGACCAGGACGGACAGGGCCGACCGCGGCCGCCGTCCGCCCCGCCCCCGCCGCCGGCGTGGGCACGGCCGGTGTTCCGGGAGCCGTCCTGACGTCGGGCCGAGGTCCGGGAGCCGTCCTGACGTCGGGCCGAGGTCAGTTCGACGTCGTCGGGGTCGTCGATGTCGGCAGGATCAGCGGGTACGGTCCAGGTCTCAGCGGGTGGGGGTGTCCGCCTCGCCGGTCTCCACCTCGCCGCGGCGGTGGACGCGGGAGGCGAGCAGACCGCCGAGGAAACCCGCCACGAGTCCCCAGAGCAGGGCGAAGCCGGCCGTCTTCCAGACGTGGGGCCGCAGCACGACCTGGCCGCCGAGTGACTCCAGCTCGCCGATGCCCAGGATCGAGAGCCCGAACCGCGCCTCGACGAGCGTGACGGGGGCGACGACCAGCATCGTCAGGGCGAAGGCGATCCCGAGGTGCAGCGCGTGCTGCCAGAGCCTGGTCCGGGCGGGCGAGCGGACGGCCGCGAGGAAGGCCACGGCCAGCACCAGCACGGCGGCCACCGGCAGCAGCCACCAGGCCCGGGAGTCGTACGAGGTGAGGGAGGACAGGTCGACGGTGGAGAGACCCGTGGTGTCCGTGCGGAGCACCGAGTCGAGGATCTGGGGCATGGGCAGCCCGAACGGCCCCTCGACCGTGCCTTCCCAGGAGCCTCCGATGCCGACGCCGAGGGCCAGCCAGCTGACGTTGGGCAGGCCGAGCAGGATCACGGCGAAGGTCTCGGCGGCGTGGCCCCTGGTGGCCGCCACCACGATCCCGATGACCAGGCCGATCGCGACGTACGCGAGCACCAGGAGCAGCATCGCGAAGGCCGGCGGGCGGACGGCTTCCTGGTAGCGGACGAGCCGGGGCGGCAGCGGCGTTCGGCGGGAGACCAGCAGGGCGATGAGGAGGACGCCGAGGATCCACAGGAGTCCGAAGCCGAGGGTGGCTCCCAGGTCGGTGCGGAAGCCGACGGTGGGGTCCGCCGCCTCGAGGAGTTCACCGAAGAGGTCGGACATCGGGTCCTGGCTCTCGCCGCCGCCGATCGAGATCGGGAAGTCGTGCCGGGCGAGGGCGGAGAGGCAGGCCAGGGCGATCAGCCACAGCACGACGGTACGGGCGACCCGGGCGAGGAGATCGCGGGTCCTGGCGACGGCGTGGTGGCGCAGCGGACGCAGAAAGCAGAACCCGGTGACCAGTGCGCCCACGAGGGTGACGGTGAGGGGCATGGCGGTGAGTTCGGCGTTCGTGCCGGCGAGCGCGCCGGCGTCGCCGGCGAGGTCGATCTGTCCGCCCGCGGCCATGACGACGACCGCGCCGACGACGTTCGCGAAGCCCCCGGGCAGGTCGGCGGCGCCGGCGGCCCAGAGGCCGAGTGCGGCGACGACGGCCATCGCGAGGAGACCGGCGAGCACGGCGACCAGGGCCTCGCCCCAGTGGCGGGCGAGCTGCTGGGCGCCGTGCGCCGGTCGGGAGGTGGTGGGGAGCTGACTGCTCACGCTGTCCACGCTAGTACCGGAGGGTGTCGTGCGCTTGCGGGCGGCACGGGCTCGGCGCACACAATGGGCCCGGAACGGAAGAAAGGGAAAAACGTGACTTCCCACCCGCCGTCCGGCCGCCCCTCGGTTCCCCCAACAGGTCCGCCTTCGGGTCCCCTCTCGGGTCCGAGCACCAGTCCCGGGGCCGCCGGCCCGCCTCCGCCCCCCGATCGGCCGCATGACGGCTCGGGGGGCGGTTCAGGCGGTTCCGGTGGCGGAGGTGACGGCGGGGGAGGTGGTGCGGGCGGCGGCGAAGGCGGCGGAGCCTGGTGGCGTTCCGCCCCCAAGGTCGCCTCGATCACTGCCATCCTGGTGGCCGCCATCGCGCTCGTCGTCGTCCTCACCCGCCCCGACGGCAACGGCGGCGGCAGTGCTGCGGGCGGCGGCGAGGTGTTCCTGCAGAACGCCTCCGCCACAGGGCCCGATCCGTTCACCAAGTCCACGGCTCGCGCCACCGGCGCCTCCCCGTCGGCCGTACCGCTGCCCAGCCCGACCAAGACGACGGACGCCAACTCCACGCGCAGCGTCAACGGTTCCGCGGCGGGCCTGTACGGCGGTACGCGCAACGTGGCCAGCTGCGACGTCGAGCAGCAGATCCGCTATCTCGCGGCCGCGCCGGCCAAGAACGCGGCCTTCGCCTCGGTCCTCGAGATCCCCACCGGCGAAGTCCCGGGCTATCTGCGCTCCCTGACTCCCTTGCAGCTGCGGGTCGACACCCGCGTGACCAATCACGGCTTCCGGGACGGCTCCCCGACCTCGTACCAGGCGGTGCTCCAGGCCGGCACGGCGGTGATGGTCGACGACCGAGGCGTGCCCCGGGTGCGCTGCGCCTGCGGCAATCCGCTGACGGAACCGGTCGCCCAGAAGGCACCGAAGACGACCGGTACTGCCTGGTCGGGCTATCAGCCCACCCAGGTGGTCGTCGTAGCGCCCTCGGTGACCGTGGTGAACGTCTTCGTCGTCTACGACCCCGAGGACGACGGCTGGTTCGCGCGCGAGCCGGGCGACCATCAGGGACAGCAGGACAAGCCGGCCCCGCCTCCGACGGCGCCCCCGTCACCGTCCGTCTCGGACTTGGTGACCGACTCCCCGGCGACGTCGCCGTCCTCGGAGTCCCCGTCCTCGCCGGCCCCGGTGTCCCCCGATTCACCGAGCCCGCCGTCGGAGCCGCCGTCGGAGCCGGCGACGGACGGGACGACCGCGGACGACGCGACCGGCGGGCCCACCGACGGGTCGTCTCCGCAGGCCGGGCCGGAGGCGCATCCCGCCCTCTAGCCGACCATGCCCCGCGGCCGGTGCCGACCGTCGTGGGTCGCTCCCGACCCCGACCCCGGCCCCGCACCGGCGGCGTACGGTGCGGGGTTGTCCGGTACGGGGTTGTCGGCACTGCGCCGCAACGCCCGCGCCTCACCCGGCAGCAGCACGGGCCCCGGGACGGTCAGCACCGGGCAGCGTGACCGGTGCAGTACGGAGCGCAGCACCGCCCTGGGGCGCATGCGCCCGAGTCGTCCCCGGCCGGAGGACCTGCCGAGGACCAGCAGATCGTCCGGCCGGTCGGCTGCCCCGCACAGCGCCGCGGCCGGGGCGTCCCTGACGACGCGTCGCACGGTCCGGAGATCGGCGGGTACGGCTCCGAGGGCCTCCTCGAAGGCCCGGTCGAGGCGCAGCCGGGCCGCCTCGCCCCACATCCGCTCCCATGCCCGGTCGGGCGTGCGGGCGAAGAGCGCCTCGCCTTCGGGCGGCTCCCAGGCCAGCACCGCGAGCAGTTCGGCCCCCTCGCGCCGGGCGAGCGCGGCGGCGTGGCGCAGAGCGGCCAGCGAGGCGAGCGAGCCGCTCACACCGACGACGATCCGGCGGCCGTTCACGCCGGCTCGCAGGGGCTGCTCACCGGGGCGGTCGGCAGCGAGCCGCGCGGCGCGCCCTCCCGGCGGCCGGTCTCCAGGCGGCCCGTTGCACGCGGCCCGCCCTCCCGGCGACGGGGCTCCGCGCGGCCGGTCTCCCGGCGACGGGCCGCCGCGGCGCCGAGCCTGCGGATCCATGCGCCGATCGGCAGGGGCTCCGCCACCCGCTCCTCGGCACGCCGCTGCCACATCCTCTCGTCACGGTCGGTGAGGTATCCGGACATCGCTCGTCTCCTCTCTCCAGCCCTCTCGCTCCGTCCGTCCCTTTCGGGACGGGGCTACCAGGCCACTGAGAAGGAGTCTGTAGTCTTATTGGCCTGGACAGCAGAGCCAATGGGGAGTGATTGGCATGGCAGAGGGTCGAGTGGTCCGCACTGTGGTCCACACCGCGGACCGCACACTGACGGGCCGCCAGCTGGCAGCGCTGCTCACCCGGCCGCCGGAGGGCAGGTTCGGCTACCGGGAGCTGGCCCGGGCCATCCGGGAGACCCTCCTCGACGGGCGGGTCGCGCTGCGGATGCGGCTGCCGGCCGAGCGGGAACTCGCCACGGTGCTGACGGTGAGCCGTACGACGGTCACCGGCGCCTACGACCTGCTGCGGGAGAGCGGGTACGCGCACAGCCGCCGGGGCGCGGGCACCTGGACGGCGCTGCCGGACAGTCAGGCGCCCATCAGTCTGGCCACGTTCCACGGCCACTCCGACGCCGCGATCGACCTCGCGCTCGCCGCGCCGGAGGCCCCGGTCGACGAACTCGCCGAGGCGCTCGCCGTGGCCTCGGCCGAGCTGCCGCGCTATGCGCGGACCCAGGGGTACCACCCCTTCGGGCTGCCGGAACTGCGCACGGCCATCGCCGACCGCTACACGCGGCGCGGGCTGCCCACGCGCCCCGAGCAGATCCTCGTCACGACCGGGGCACAGCAGGCCGTGTCCTTGGCCCTGGCGCTGCTCGGCGGCCCCGGCGACCGGGCGCTCGCCGAGAACCCCTCGTACACCAACGCCCTGGACGCCATGCGCGGTCGGCGGCTGCGCATCACCCCCGTACCGGTCACCGAATCCGGCTGGGACAGCGGGCTGATCGAAGCGGCGCTGCGCCAGACAGCGCCCCGACTCGCCTATCTGATCCCCGACTTCCACAATCCGACCGGCCATCTGATGCCGGACGCGCAGCGCCGGGAGGTGGCGCGCTCCGCGCATGCCACCGGTACGTGGCTCGTCGTCGACGAGACGCTCGCGGACATCGCCCTGGACGTGCCGGTCCCGCGACCGTTCGCGGCGGTCGCGGGGCCGGGGCACGGCGAGCAGATCATCAGCGTCGGTTCGCTCAGCAAGGGCTGCTGGGGCGGGCTGCGGGTCGGCTGGGCCCGGGCGTCGGCACGGGTGATCACCGAGCTGGCGCGGGTCCGCATCACCGCCGACCTCGCGGGTTCGGTCCTGGATCAGCTGGTCGCCGCCGAGCTGATCGACCGTCTGGACACCATCCTGCCGCGCCGCGCGGAGGAGCTGCGGCTGCGCCGCGAGGCCCTGGCGACGGCGCTGGCGCGCCATGTCCCGGAGTGGCACTGGACCATGCCGCCCGGCGGGCTGTGCCTGTGGATCGACCTCGGCCGTCCGATCGCCTCCGCGCTGGCGGGGCGGGCGCTCCGGCACGGGGTACGGGTCGAGGGCGGCGCCCGGTTCGGGGTGGACCCGGGCACCCACGAGCACCGGCTGCGCATCCCCTTCGCGCTCCCGGCGGACGTCTACGACACGGCGGCCGAACGCCTGGCGGCGGCCTTGTCGGGCGCTCCGGCGCGGATCTCGGACCCGGATCTGCCGGACTGGGTGGCCTGAGGAGGCGGCGCTCCGCTGCGGCGGGCCGGGGCGAAATCCGGATGCCCCGCCCGCGTGGTGCGTGTACGGTCCACCGAGTGGAACCTCTCACCGACCAACAGATCCGCTCGTCGTTCGTGAACTGCACGAAGGGCGAGGCAAGCCGGCTCAAGCTGCCGCTGGACTTCGCCGAACTCCCGTGGCAGGACCTCGACTTCCTCGGCTGGGTCGACCCGGGCGCACCGCTGCGCGCCCATCTCGTCGTCCCCCGGGAGGAGGGCCCGCTCGGCATCACCCTGCGGGTGCCCGCGACGAGCCGTACCAGCGCGGTGAAGTCCAGCCTCTGCCAGGTCTGCCTGACGGGCCACGCCTCCTCGGGCGTGACCCTGCTCGCGGCGCCGCTCGCCGGCAGCCGGGGCCGCGAAGGGAACACGGTCGGCATCTACATCTGCGCCGACCTGGCCTGCTCCCTCTACATCCGCGGCAAGCGCCAGCCCAAACTGCGGGCGGGGCGACACGAGGAATCCCTGAGCGTCGACGAGCGCATCCTCCGGACGACCACCAACCTCGACGCCTTCCTCGCCAAGGTGACGGCGGGCTAGGACATGGATCAGCGGAAGGCCTGCTCGCCCGTCAGCGCCTTGCCGATGACCAGGGAGTGGACCTCGCTGGTGCCCTCGTAGGTCAGTACCGACTCCAGGTTGTTGGCGTGGCGCATCACCGGGTACTCCAGGGTGATGCCGTTCGCGCCCAGGATGGTGCGGCATTCGCGGGCGATGGCGATGGCCTCCCGTACGTTGTTCAGCTTGCCCAGGCTGACCTGCTCGGGTGTGAGGGTGCCCGCGTCCTTGAGGCGGCCCAGGTGGAGGGCGAGGAGCATGCCCTTGCCGAGTTCCAGGGACATGTCCGCGAGCTTCGCCTGCGTCAGCTGGTAGGAGGCGAGTGACCGTTCGAAGACGATGCGGTCGCCGGCGTACGAGATCGCCGTCTCGAGGCAGTCGCGGGCGGCGCCGAGGGCGCCGAAGACGATTCCGAACCGGGCCTCGTTGAGGCAGCCGAGCGGGCCGGACAGGCCGCGTGCCGCCGGGAGCATCGCGTCCGCCGGCAGTCGTACGTCCTCCAGGACCAGCTCGCTGGTCACGCTCGCCCGCAGCGACAGCTTCTGCTTGATCTCGGGGGCGCTGAAGCCGGGGGTGCCGGCGGGTACCAGGAAGCCGCGGACTCCCTCGTCGGTCCTTGCCCAGACGACCGCGACATCGGCGACCGAGCCGTTCGTGATCCACATCTTGGTGCCGTTGAGCACCCAGTCGCCGCCGTCCCGCTTGGCGCGGGTGCGCATGGATCCGGGATCCGAGCCCGCGTCCGGCTCGGTGAGGCCGAAGCATCCGATGTACTCGCCGGCCGCCATGCCGGGAAGCCACTGCTGCTTCTGCTCCTCCGAGCCGTACTTCCAGATCGCGTACATGGCGAGCGAGCCCTGGACGGAGACCAGGCTGCGCAGGCCCGAGTCGACGGCCTCCAGCTCCAGGCAGGCCAGACCGTAGGCGACGGCGTTGGTGCCCGCGCAGCCGTAGCCCTCCAGGTGCATGCCGAGGACACCGATGCCGCCCAGCTTCCGCGCGAGCTCGCGGGCGGGGATCTCCCCCTGCTCGAACCAGCCGGCCACGTGGGGGCGCAGCTCACGGTCCGCCATGGCCCGGACGGTCCGGCGGATCTCCCGCTCCTCGTCGGTCAGCAGACCGTCGATCCCGAAGAGATCGAAGGGGTGGACGGGGGACGACTTCGACGCGTTCGGCGACTGGGGCGACTGCGGCGACGGCTTCACGGACGGCCTCCTTGCTGGTGCGGCTACTCGGCGTGCCGAAGCGTAGCGGGAGATCGGATTTTGGATCCAGTATTGAATATCTGATCTCCGGTGCGTACGTTCCCCCTGGATCCGATCACCGGGCGGAGGAGAGCGGAGGACAGCGGCTATGCACGCAGATCACGAGGGGACGGCCGGTCCGGGCGCCCTGTCCGGGATCGTCGTCGCCGACTTCGGCCGGGTGCTGGCCGGCCCGTACATGACGATGCTCCTGGCCGACCTCGGCGCCGACGTGATCAAGATCGAGCGGCCCGGTTCCGGGGACGACACGCGCGCGTGGGGCCCTCCCTTCGCGGACGGCGAGGCGACCTACTTCCTCGGGGTGAACCGGAACAAGCGCTCCGTCGCCCTCGATCTGACGGACCCGGCGGACCGCGAGACGGCGCGGGCGATCGTCGACCGTGCCGACGTCCTGGTGGAGAACTTCCGGCCCGGCACGATGGAGAAGCTCGGTCTCGGGTACGAGGACGTCCGGGGCTCGAACCCCGGGCTCGTCTACTGCTCCGTGACCGGTTTCGGCGCGGCCGAGGGCGCCCACCTGCCCGGCTACGACCTTCTCGTCCAGGCCATGGGCGGGCTGATGAGCGTCACCGGCGAGCCCGGCGGCCAGGGCACGAAGGCGGGTGTGGCGCTGGTCGACGTGATCACCGGACTCCACGCGGGCCTCGGCGTCCTCGCCGCCCTGCGCCACCGGGAACGTACCGGCGAGGGCCAGCGGGTCGAGGTCTCGTTGCTCACCTCGCTGCTGTCCGCGCTCACCAACCAGTCGGCCGCTTACCTCGGCGCGGGAGTGGTCCCCGGCGCCATGGGCAACCGGCACCCGAGCATCGCCCCGTACGAGGTGTTCGAGGCCGAGGACCGGCCGCTCGTCCTCGCCGTGGGCAACGACCGCCAGTTCCGGACGCTGTGCGCACGGCTCGGGCTCGCCGGTCTCGCCGACGACGCCCGTTTCGCCACCAACACCGCCCGCGTCGCCCACCGCGAGGAACTGCTGCGGGCCCTCGCCGGTCCGCTCGCCGAGCGGACCGCGGACAGCTGGTTCGAGGAGCTCACCGCCGTCGGCGTGCCCTGCGGGCCGATCAACGATCTGGCCGCCGCCTTCGACCTGGCCGACCGTCTCGGCCTGGAGCCCCGCGTCCCCACCGAGGCCGCCGGCCCGGGCCAGGTCGCCCATCCGATCGCGTTCGGCGCCACGCCGCCCGTGTACCGGGCCGCCCCTCCGCGCCTGGGCGAGCACACCGAGTCCCTGCTCGGCGAGCTGGGGCTGCGCCCCCGTACTCCGTAGGAAAATGTACGGATCCGGCGTCGCGCGACCGCGCGCCGGTCACGGAACGAAGGAAGGTCACTGGCGATGAGCAGCGCGGTGCAGAAGCGGCGGCCGCCGACCGCCCAGCAGTTCGTCCTCGAGGAGCTGCGGCGCGCCATCACCACCGGGGAGCTGCGGCCCGGCGACCAGATCCGTCAGGACGCGCTCGCCGCCCGGCTCGACGTCAGCCGGGTTCCGCTGCGTGAGGCCCTGAAGACCCTGGAGGCCGAGGGCCTCGTCGTGCACCACGTCCACCGGGGGTACTTCGTCGCCGAGCTGTCCCTCGCGGATCTGGAGGAGATCTACCGGATCCGGGAGCTGCTCGAGACGGAGGCGGTCCGCCTGGCCGTCGTCCGCGGCGAGGACGGACTGGTCGCCACGCTGGAGCGGATCCAGCGCGACGTGGAACGGGCGGCCGATGCCGGGGACGTGACGGAGATGGCCGCGGCCAACCGCCGTTTCCACTTCACCCTGATCGAGGCGTCCGGGATGCCCCGGCTGGTCCGGCTCATCGGCACGCTGTGGGACGCCACCGACGCCTACCGCTCGCTCTACTACACCGAGGTACCGAACCGGGAGCTGGCCGTGCGCGAGCACCGGGCGGTCATCTCGGCGGTGCGCCACGGCGACGAGAAGGCCGCGGTGCGCGAGCTGAGTGCGCACCGGGCGCACGCGGTCGCGGCGTTGCGGGAGGTCCTGGACCTGGAGTGAGCCGGCCCGGAGGCCGGTCGCCGGGGCGGAAAAACCGGATGCCCGGCCCGGGACCGATTCCCTAGCCTCGACGGCATGGATCACAGACGCCTGCTGAACATCGTCGACGTCGAGGCGACCTGCTGGGAGGGGAAGCGGCCGCCGGGGGCGGTGAGCGAGATCATCGAGATCGGCCTCACCGTCGTCGATCTGGACGCGGGTGAGCGCGTCTCCCGGCACCGTGTGCTGGTCAAACCCGCACGTTCGAGGGTGAGTTCGTTCTGCACGGAGCTGACCGGTCTCACGCAGGCGGAGGTGGACACCGGTCTGGACTTCGCCGCCGCCTGCCGACTACTCGCCGTCGAGCACGCCACCGGGGTCCACCCGTGGGCCAGTTGGGGCGACTACGACCGCAATCAGTTCACGCACCAGTGCCGGGTGACGGGCACGCCGTACCCCTTCGGACATCGCCACACCAACGCCAAGGCCGTCTTCACCGAGGCGAACGGCCTGCCCAAGCGTCCGGGCATGGCCCGCGCGTTGGAGCTCGCGGGGCTGCCGTTGGAGGGCCGGCACCACCGGGGCGAGGACGACGCCTGGAACATCGCGGCGCTCGTCCTCCAGTTGAACGCGCGCGGCGCCTGGCCCGCGTAACTCGTTCAGAAGGTTGACAGGGTCATCACATCCTCACCATTCTGAGAGCGCTCTCAGCTTCCTCACGCCCCCCACCCCGAGGAGCCCTCCCCCATGCCTTCCCGCCATCGACGCAGGCTCGCTCTGCTCGCCCCGGTCACCGCCGCCGCCCTCATCGGCACCGCCGTCGCCGTCGCGGGCCCCTCCCCCGCGGTCCGGGCGGCCACCACCCCGTCGGCCGCCCCGGCCGCCGCTCCCGCCGCCGTCCCCGCCACGATCCCGCTCACGTTCAGGAACAACTCGGGCCGCGGCGAGCAGGTGTACGTCTACAACCTCGGCACCGAACTCTCCACCGGCCGCCAGGGCTGGGCGGACGCCAACGGCACCTTCCACCCCTGGCCCGCGGGGGGCTCCGTGCCCGTCCCCGCGCCCGACGCCGCCATCGTCGGCCCCGCGAACGGCGGGTCCATGACGATCCGTCTGCCGAAGTTCTCCGGGCGGATCTACTTCAGCTACGGCCAGAAGCTCGTCTTCAAGCTCGCGACCGGCGGTCTCGTGCAGCCCGCCGTACAGAACCCCAGCGACCCCAACCGGAACATCCTCTTCAACTGGTCCGAGTACACGCTCAACGACTCGGGCCTGTGGATCAACTCCACCCAGGTCGACATGGTCTCGGCCCCGTACGCCGTCGGCGTCAAGCGTCCCGACGGCAGCGTCGCCACCACGGGCCGGCTCAAGCCCGGTGGCTACAAAGGCTTCTTCGACGCGCTCCGCGGCCAGCCGGGCGGCTGGTCGGGCCTCGTCCAGACCCGGAGCGACGGGACGGTGCTGCGTGCCCTCGCGCCGGGCCACGGCATCGAGGCCGGCGCGCTCCCGGCAGGCGTCATGGACGACTACATCAACCGTGTGTGGTCGAAGTACGCCGGCTCGACACTGACCGTGACCCCGTTCGCGAACCAGCCGTCGGTGAAGTACTACGGCCGGGTCTCCGGCGACGTCATGAACTTCACGAACAGCGCGGGGGCCGTCGTCACGTCCTTCCAGAAGCCCGACTCGGACAGCGTCTTCGGCTGCTACAAGCGCCTCGACGCGCCGAACGATCAGGTCCGGGGCCCCATCTCCCGTACCCTCTGCGCCGGCTTCAACCGCTCCACCCTGCTCACCAACCCCAACCAGCCGGACACCTCGTCGGCCGGCTTCTACCAGGACACGGTGACCAACCACTACTCGCGCAAGATCCACGCCCAGATGGCGGACGGCAAGGCGTACGGTTTCGCCTTCGACGACGTCGGCGCACACGAGTCGCTGGTGCACGACGGCGATCCGCGACAGGCGTACGTCACCCTCGACCCGTTCGACTGACCCCGCACCGTCCCCGGCTCCGCGTGAGGGATCATGGACGAAGGAGCGGAGAAGGGACGGAACCGACCATGCGGAACCGCAGTGTGGCCGACCTGATGACGCCGACCGCGGTGGCCGTGCAGCCGGGGACGTCGTTCAAGGAGATCGCGCGACTGCTCGACGAGTACGGCATCACCGCCGTGCCCGTGGTCGACGAGGACAACCGGCCGGTCGGGGTGGTGTCCGAGGCGGATCTGCTGCGACGCCACACCGCCAAGGGCGGGCCGAGCACCGCGGGGGCCATGATGTCCAGCCCCGTGGTGGTGGCCCGCCCTTCGTGGACGGCGGTCGAAGCGGCCCGGCTCATGGAGCGGCACCGGGTGAAGCGGCTGCCGGTGGTGGACGCGAACGGGCAGCTCATCGGTGTGCTCAGCCGGAGCGATCTGCTCCAGCTGTTCCTGCGGCGCGACCGGGCGATCCAGGAGGAGATCCTGGAGGACGTGGTCACCCGGATCCTCGGGCTCTCCCCCGCCGCGCTCCACATCGACGTCGACGAGGGCCGGGTGACGCTCAGCGGCACGCTGGAGCGCCGGAGCCTCGCGCCGGTCTTCGTCCGGCTCTGCGAGAGCGTGGACGGCGTCGTGGAGGTCGTGGACCGCCTGTCGTACGAGGACGAGGACCAGGACCAGGACGAGGCCACGGGCGAAGAGGGGGACAGGGGCGGGGACCGGGACGACCAAGGGGACACCGACGCGCACCGCGTCGGGGCCACCGGCACGTACGCCGGCCAGGACACCGGCGAGGCTCCGCCCCGGCCGTGACACCGGACCGGGCCCGTCGGCGGTAGGCCGACGGGCCCGGTGCGGATGGCGATCCCGTTACGAGACCGCCTCCGGCCATCCGTATCCGGGACCAGTGTGCTGGGGTACGGTCCCCGCGCCCACCGCCTCCATCTCGCGGTTGGCCTCTCGCATCAACTGGCCGGCCAGGTCCTTCATGGCCCGGCTGGCGGCGAGCTCGTCGCCGATCGCCGGAACATCCACGTCCGACGGGTTGCACCGTGCGCTGCCGTGGCCGGTGAGGGTCGACGTGCCGGTGTTCAGATGCGCCTCGGCCTTGGTCCTGCCGTCCTCTTCGACCAGTTCCAGGCCGACCGTCCACTCGAGGGTCCGTGTCATGGTCTGCCTCCTCGCGCCGTCGGGACGCGTGGGACCGCAGCGCGTCCCTTCTTCTCCTTCCAGGATCCCGCTCCGCGCGCGTGAGCGCGCGGCGACGGAGAGGCCGACAGCCTCACCCACCGCTGTCGGCCTCGTACCCGTCGTACGCGTTCGTAGGCGTCGTACGCGCGTCGCACCCGTCGTACGCGCGTCGTCCGTGCGTCAGCCCTTGACGCGGACGCGGTTCAGGGGCGCCGGGGAGATCTTCTTGTGGGCCCTGAGGTAGTCCACGAAGCTCTCGTGGTCGGCTCCGTCGCGGACGGGGGCGGTGTAGCCGGCGAAGGCGCTGTAGCCGTCGGCGCCGATGACCGTGTACGCGAGCGCGGCGACCCGGTAGGTCCGCTCGGGGTCCAGCGGTCGGCCGTTGATCAGTACGTCGCGGGGCGAGACGCGGTCGCCGACCGGACGCGCCGGGTCGTAGCGGTACGAGACATTGCGTGAGACCGCGAGCGGGGCGGACTTCACCGTGCCGTTGGGCTGCTTCTGCCACTGCTGCTCGAGGATCGCGTCCAGCTGACGCCCCTTCACGCTCACGGTGAGGACCGGGTTCCCGTAGCCGTAGACGTTCCAGGACTCGCCGTACAGGATGCGGCCGTCGGCGTCGGCGGGGTGGCTGCCCTTCGCGTACGGCAGGTCGCCGCGGACGGCGGTGCTGCCCTGTGCGGGCTGCGCGGCGATCAGTGCCAGGTCGGCCCGCCCGTCGGGCGTACGGTTGGCGTTCCAGTACTGGACGTCGGCGTACAGGTCGGCGGCGGTGCTCTCCCCCGCGGCGTTCGGCGTACGGGTGAAGGAGCCGGTCTGGGTCGCGAGCGGCTGGGCGAAGCGCTCGGCGCCGCGCGCGGCCCAGTGGTCGACGATCTTCTGGACCTCTCGGTCCGGCGCCACGTCGCGGGTCACCGCGTGGTTGACCGACCGGGTGCGGTCCCTGAGGACCTCACCGGTCTTCGGGTCGAGGGACAGGTTGATCTCGCTGATCAGCGCGCCGTGGTTGCCGGCTTCGACGACCGGGCGCGGCTTGCCGGCCGGGTCGGGCACCATGCAGTTGAAGCGCGAGTGCCAGTCTCCCGTGACGACCGCGTCGATCTCGGGCGTGACCTTCTTCGCGAGCTCGATCACCGGCCCGTAGGCGGAGTCGCACACGTCGTAGCCGGAGGTCGCCGCGGACTTCGGCGAACCGCCCTCGTGCACGTTGAGGACGATGGCCTCGACGCCACGACGCCGGAGCTCCTTGGCGTACCGGTCGATCGTCTGCGCCTGGTCGAGTGCCCGCAGTCCCGGCTGGTAGGACGTCGAGCCGGTGACGGTGGCTTCCACCGTGGTGGAGATGAAGCCGACCGGGACGCGCTTGCCGTCGGCGCCGCGGAACCACTCGATGCGGTACGGGTCCACGACCGTGCGACCGGTCCGCTTGGAGACGATGTTGCCGGACAGGAAGTCGAAGTCCGCGCCGTGGAACCGGCGTCCCGTGGAGTCGGTGAAGCAGCTGTCCACCCCGACCGTGCCGAAGCAGCGGCCGTCCTCCATGTGATTCACGAGGAATTCCGGGGACACGTCCAGCTCGTGGTTGCCCACGGCCGAGAAGCGCAGGCCCAGCTTGTTGAGAACCTCGATGGTCGGCTCGTCCTGGTGTGCATCGACTTCGAAGGGCCAGCCGGAGAAGTTGTCACCGGTGGAGAAGAAGACGGAGTTGGGGTGCCCGGACCGCAACCGGGTGAGGTGGGTGGCGAGATAGGCGGCGCCACCGACGGTGACCGAGGTACCGCCGCCCGCGGGTATGCGTCCGCCCTGCCCGGGGGTGGGCGGCTGCAGGTAGCCGTGGAAGTCGGTGATGCTGAGGAGTTGGACATCGATGGGGTCGTCTGCGGCGGCCGGTGTGACGGAGAGCGCGCCGCCGACGAGGGTGGCGCTCGCGGCGATGACGCCGATCCGGCGAAGGACGTTTCTCAAGGCGATGACTCCTTCGGAGTGGGACGAGCAAACCCATCTCAACTCCTGCTGGTGTCATGGCCATGAACGTCGTACAGCGCTCCAAGGCATGGTGAATGACGGGCTCCATCGCAGCCCGGCCAGGCACGTCACGTCCGCAATCTGGCCTCGTCGACAGGGGGTCCGTCCACGCGCGCGTGAACGCGCGGCGACGGCACGGGCGGTAGCGCCGACTCGACGTCGTCCAGGGCGCGCCGGGCCGCCTCGATCCGCTCGCGCAGCCGCGCCTCGTCGGACACGTCCTTGCCGACGAAGGCGCCGGTGGCCGTCCCTTCCGCCTCCGCCTTCTCGATCTCGCGGGCCTCCTCCAGTGAGTTGATGACGACGCCGATCAGCACGTTGACGAGGACGAAGGAGGCGATGAGGACATAGGAGACGTAGTAGAGAAAGCTCCACCGGGAGATCTCCAGCCCCGCGTGGACCGCGTCACCGAGCCCGTCGAGCGTCATCAGGAGGAAGAGGGTGAGGACGGCCCGGCCGATGGATCCGAAGTGCTGGGGGTCGTGCGCGGCGAAGAAGACCCAGCCGACCATCGCGTACACGTACAGCAGCAGCGCGCCGACCAACAGGAAGCTGACGGTGCCGGGCAGGCTGCGGCCGACGGCGACGAGGACGATCCACAGCTGGGGCAGGAACCGGGCCGCGCGCAGCACGCGGGCGAGCCTCAGCAGGCGCAGGATCGTGGAGTTCTCGCGCGCCGCGGGGACGAACGCGGCCAGAACCACGACGAGGTCGAAGACGTTCCACGGGTCGCGGAGGAAGTCCCCGGGCCGGACGGCGTGGACGCCGGCGCGCAGGACCATCTCGGTCGCGAAGGCCGCCAGGAAGAGGTGCTCGACCACCTGCAGTTCGGCGTGGAACCGGGCGGTGACGCCCGCGTACGTCTCCACCCCGAGCACCGCGGCGTTGCCGAGGATGAGAAGGAAGACCGCGGTGGCGAACCAGCGGGCCTCGGTGATCTCACGACACCGTTCCGCCACCCGGACGCGGTGGCTGCGGCCCGCCACGGCGGACTGATCGGGCATGTCGGCGCTCCTCGATTCGTTGAACCCTGGTCATGTGTTCCAACGGCGGGGACGCTCAAGGGTTCTGGGTGCGCTCATGACCGGCGGAGGGCCCGATCCGACCGTACGTGGAGGTCCGGTGACCTTCGTTCAAACGTTTGGTGACGGCCCCGTCCCGACTTGTTAGCGTGAGGGCCGGTGCGACTGATGTGTCGTCAGTGGCGCTGTGATCTGCATGTTTCCCATGAAAGGCCCTCATATGAGACTACGGTCCCGCCCCGCGCGCCTGGCCGCCGGAGCCGTACTGGCCGCGGCGATGCTGTCCGGATTCCTCCCGGCGGCGGGCGCGTCCGCCGCTCCCGAGGCGGCGCCGGCCGCGGTGACGGCCGGCGACCCCGTGGAGGGAATGCCGGACGACGGCTTCGTCGACGAGTCCGACGGCGAGCAGGACGACTTCGCCGGGACGGCCGCTCCGGCGGGAGCGCAGACGCTCGGAGCCGGAACGGAAGGGCTCCGGACGCAGGGCCTTTCCGCGGCCGCCGAGGCTGCCGCGGCCCCGATACCGGGCCGCGCGGGCGACTTCCAGCTGAAGGCCGGCTCCTCCCTCACGGGTCTGGTGAACCAGCTCGACGCGTCGCTGCCGAAGCAGGGCCTCACCGAGCTGATGGAGCAGGCGAACCGGGACGCCGGCTGGGAGGGCGCCTGTGGCGCCACCGGCATCTACGGCCCCGATCTGCCGGCCAACCACCGCATCTGCTGGCAGAACGACGACGCCACGTCCTCGGAGTGGATCCCGCAGGCCATCACGGGCATATCGGACGCGCAGGAGGACGAGGACTGGGGCACGTCCAACGCCGAGCCGATCGTCGTCGGTTCGTACGACGGCGAGAACCCGGGCCGGAGCAATTACGCGGCGCAGCGCGACAACTGCGTCCAGGACTCCGCATCGGACGCCTGCAACGAGAAGGGCATCCGGGTCAGCTTCTTCAACCAGGCGACCCAGAAGTACCGCCATGTGCTGCTGGTCTGGCCGTACATGAACTCCAAGAACCACATCTCCTTCGACGCGCTGCACGCGCGCGAGGGCACCTGCACCACGACGGTGACCAGTGCCTGCAAGGCGCAGAACGGCATCCACGCCGGCGGCATGGTCTGGTACGGCAACTACCTGTACGTCGCCGACACCGCCAACGGCATGCGGGTCTTCGATCTCCGCAAGATCATGGACCTCAACCCGGACAACAACGCCGACGTCAACGACCCCACCCCCGACGGTCTGGTCAGCGACGTCGTGGACAAGAAGCGGATCGGCCGTCAGAGCAACGTCTGGTACAGCTACGGCTACCGGTACGTCATGCCCCAGGTCGCCACGCTGAACTTCACGGCGGCGAAGACCACCGGGGACACCAGCGGCAACCAGTGCTACGCGACGGCGCGGCCGAAGGCCTCGTACATCTCCCTGGACCGGACCGACACGGACCATCTGATCCTCGGTGAGTACTGCAACACCAACAACGGCGGCAGCAGCCCGGGCCGGGTCGGTACGTACCCGATGACGGCGCTGACGGCCGCGGTCGAGGGGGCTGCCGGTACGGTCGCGAACGCGGATCTCGCGTACGGTCTGCCGACCGGCCCGACCCTCGGCAGCGAGGCCCTGTGGCACAAGATCCAGGGCGTCACCCGGTACGAGGGCAAGTGGTACTTCCACCGCAGCAACGGCTACGACAACGGGCGTCTGCTCCAGGCCACGGAGGGAACCGTCGACGGTACGAGCCAGCTCGTCGGC
Source organism: Streptomyces sp. NPDC059875 (assembly GCF_042731085.1). NCBI lineage: Bacteria > Bacillati > Actinomycetota > Actinomycetes > Kitasatosporales > Streptomycetaceae > Streptomyces > Streptomyces sp. NPDC059875. The sequence continues at coordinate 241,960 of NZ_JBHWJZ010000007.1, read as the reverse complement.
AACCCGAAGGTGCTGCAGTCCTCGTTCGGGCCGGAGGACCTGTACCTGGCGCACGGGCGCGGTGACGGCTTCGCCCCGCAGCTGTGGTCGCTGAGCGAGCACGCCCCGAGCAAGTGCTCGGCGTGCAAGCGCGAGATGTACAGCTACAACATGAGCGCGGTGATCAGCGGGTTCGGCTCGTAGAGCACGCGCGCGGCGAACGGCACCCCAGGGCTGCGCCCTGGGGTGCCTCGCTGTCAGGGGGCGGTGAAGAGGCGGGGAAAGCGGGGTCCGAGCCAGGGCTTGCGTCCCCAGCTGAGCGCCCGGCCGCGGGCGATGACGCCCCACGGGTCGATCCGGCCGAGGCCGAGCAGCAGGAAGGCGACCGGCTCGGTGAGGACGGTGCAGTCCGGCCGTTCCGAGGGCTCGGCCGTGACCCGCACCTCGTCCCCCTTGACGCTCACGCCGAAGCGGGCGCCGCCCCACAGGCGCACCGTGAAGCGGGCGGTGAGACCTGCGACGGCCGCGGGATCGACGACCCGGGGCATGGCCGTGATCATGAACGGCAGGGTCAGCTCGACCCGGGCCCGGTCGATCATGTGGGGCCTGCCCAGAGCGAGGGCGAGGTCGTAACCGTGCCCCAGCATGTGGGTGAGCAGGTACGAGCCCAGGACGGCGGGCCCCATCGGGCCCAGGGGCGTGAGGAGGACGTCCTCGGGGGCACGTTCCTCGATCGTCGCGAGAAAGGCGTCCGCCTGGTCGCAGATCATCCCGGCGAGGGGCGCGGCCGCCCGCTCGCCGAAGGCGGCGAGGGCCTGTTCGTTGGCCGCGGCCAGGCTCTGCGTGGTCCCGTCGCCATAGGTGCGCGTGCGGCCCGCGGCGATGTCGGCCATCAGCTCGTTGGCCTGCGCCAGGTGGGCGGCGGCCTCCCCGACGGTCCAGGTCGACCGGGGCACGGGCAGCCCCGTGTCGGGGGCGTCGCGCAGCACCCCGGCGATGTCCGCGGCGGTCGCGCGTATCGCCTCGCCGAGCCCCTCGGGCAGCACGCCCCGCGACCGCCCGTCCGGCACCGTCACCATGCTCGTCTCCCCCTCGGCTCAGGACTCCCGCGGCCGCGTGGCGCGCCGTTCGGCGACAAGGTACGCGATCCCCGGCAGCATCAGCAGGGCGGTGCCCCACCAGGGGAGGGCGAAGAGCGGCTCGTCACCGGCCAGCTTCTCGGTGAGGGCCAGGACCGGCAGTCCGACGACGAGCGCCACGATCCAGCCCTTGCCGAAGCCGAGGGAACCGCGGCGCAGTTCGAGAAGCACGGTGACGACGCCGATGCTGAGCCAGAAGGCGAGCCGACCCGCGGTGACGTCCACGGTCGCCGTCCGGTGGAGCAGGTGCGAGAACAGCAGCAGCATGCCCGCGACGAAGGGGATCAATGCCGCCATCCGCAGCGCGCGCCGGTGGAGCGGCATCCGCGCCCTGGCCCAGGAGGCGGCGAAGGCCTTGACGTCCCGGCCGACGACGTCCTGCGGAGTACGGCCGGCCGCCGCGGCGTCGTCCAGGTGGGCGGTGAGTTCGGCGAGCATCTCGCGGACGGATGCGTCGTCGATGCCCCGGTACTCCCAATTGCTGCGGCAGACCGCGAGTACGCGCTCGTTCGTCATGGTGTCGCTCGTCATCGTGTCGTTTCCCCCGTGGGTGGTGCGGTCTCGGCCGTTCCGGCCGTTCCGTTCGTCTCGGTCGTCTCGGCCAGAATCCCGCCGGCCTGCGTGGCGAACTCCTGCCACACCGCCCTGCCGTGATCCAGTTCCGCCCGGCCGGCCCCGGACAGCCGGTAGTACTTGCGCGGCGCCCCGCCGCTGGACGACGGGGCACGGAACGACTCGACGAGCCCCGCGCGCTCCATTCGGGCCAGGAGCGGATAGATGCTCCCCTCGCTCACCAGCTCGAGGCCGCTCTCGGTGAGCGCCTCCACGAACTCGTAGCCGTACCGGGGCCGTTCGGCGATCAGCGAGAGCAGACACAGGTCGAGCACACCGCGCAGGAGCTGACTGCGCCGTTGGTCGACGCCCGTCGACAGCTCCTTTGTCATGCGGTGCATGGTAGTCGCGAACTGTCTTGCATCACAAGGCACTCCACAGCTAGATGAAGATGATTATCAAACGCTATTGTGTGCCGCGAACAACGGGACACAGGGTCCAGAGGACACGAGGACGGGAGACCACGATGGCCGAGGGGCCACCCATCGCCGCCAGACCCCTGGACGTCGGTACGGACATCGGCGCGTCCTCGGGGGAACGGCAGCGCAAGCAAGCGGCGTCCACCACACCACTGTTCGTGGCGGCGGCCGTCGCGCTGCTCCTCTTCCTCCCGGTGACGCTGCCGTGGGCCGACCCGGCCGCCCTCGGGTCCTGGCGCACGCTCCTCGTCGCCATCGTGGTGCAGGGCATCCCGTTCCTGCTCCTCGGTACGGTCGTCTCGGCGGCGATCGGCGCGTTCGTCCCGGCACGTGTCTTCGCCCGGGCCCTGCCCAGGAATCCGGTGCTCGCCGTACCGGTGGCGAGCGCGGCCGGAGTCGTCCTGCCCGGGTGCGAGTGCGCGTCCGTGCCCGTCGCCGGCAGTCTGATGCGGCGCGGGGTCGCCCCGGCGGCAGCGCTCGCCTTCCTGCTGTCCGCGCCCGCCGTCAATCCGGTCGTCCTCGTCTCCACGGCCATCGCGTTCCCGGGCAGCCCGGAGATGGTCTTCGCCCGGCTCGCCGCGTCGCTGCTCACCTCCGTCGCCATGGGCTGGCTGTGGATCAGGGCAGGGCGCGAGGAGTGGCTGCGACTGCCCAAGGGACCCACGGGCCACGCCCCCGGGGCGAACCGGCTGACCGAATTCCGGCGCGGACTGCAGCACGACTTCCTGCACGCCGGAGGGTTCCTGGTGGTCGGTGGCATGGCCGCGGCGACCTTCAACGTGCTCGTACCGCCGTCGGTGCTCGACCTGTTCACGGACTCGCCCTGGCTGTCGATCCTGCTGCTGGCCCTGCTCGCCGTCGTGCTGTCGATCTGCTCCGAGGCCGACGCGTTCGTCGCCGCCTCCTTCACCGGCTTCTCGCGCACCGCCCAGCTCGCCTTCATCGTCGTCGGCCCGATGGTCGACATGAAGCTCATCGCGCTTCAGTCGGGCGCGTTCGGCCGGGCGTTCGCGATCCGCTTCTCCAGCGCCACGTTCGTCGTCGCCGTCCTGTGCTGCGTACTCATCGGAGGAGTGCTGCTGTGAGCAAGCCCGTCCAGCCTCTGCTGCTGCTCGTGACCGGCGCGGCGCTGCTGCGGATCACCCTCGGCAGCGACGTCTATCTGCGGTACGTGAAGGAGGGCCTCTGGTCGCTGCTGGTGCTGTCCGGCGTGCTGCTGGTCGTCCTCGGCATCGCCGGCCTCGTCTCGGCCGTGGCCGACCGGTTGCGCCAGCCCGTGATGCAACTGCGCCACGACGCGAACGGCAAGCCTTACTGGCACGATCCGCGGCGCGATCCTCACGACGAGGACAGCTCGTCACACGGTCACGAGCACGGGCACGGGCACGGCGCGCCGCGTGTCGCCTGGTTGCTCGCGGTGCCCGCCCTCAGCCTGCTGTTCTTCGCTCCCCCGGCGCTCGGCTCGTACACCGCGGCGCGCGACGGCGCGTCCGCCGCCGCCGAGGTGACGACCTACGACGAGCTGAAGGAGCAGCCGACCGTCTCCCTGCGGATGGCCGAGTTCATCGGCCGCACCGTCCACGACAACTGGAGCGTCCGGGGCCGCAAGGTGAAGGTCATGGGCTTCGTCGCGCCCGGGACCGAGCCGGGAACGTGGTACCTCAGCAGGCTCACCGTCAACTGCTGTGCCGCCGACGCCCGTCCGATGCGCATCGAGGTGCATGGCGCGTCCGCCCCGCCCACGGACTCCTGGGTGGAGGTCACCGGCCTCTGGCGCCCCTCCGACGTCGATCCGGACGACCCTCTGCCGCAACTCGACGCGGGCGAGGTCAAGCCCGTCCCGCCGCCCCGGAATCCGTACGCCGACGATGCCCCCGGCGGCGCCTGACCCTCCACCGGCCCGGCCCGGCTGTGCTCGGCTCGGCCCGGCACCGCGTCCGTCCGTACGGCTGCCCTCGGTCTCCACGTCTGTTCGAACACCGCTAGGGTTTCCGCCAGTCACTACGGCAGACAGCTGAGCACCACGGGAGTCGGGAACGTGCAGACCGGTACGGGGACGAGTTCGGAGACGTTCCAGCCACTCGGGGACGACGATCCGGGCACCGTCGGGGAGTACCGTCTGGTGGCGCGGCTCGGAGCCGGCGGGATGGGCCGCGTCTACCTCTCGTACACGCCCGGCGGGCGGCCCGTCGCCGTCAAGGTCATCCGCCCGGAGCTGGCCGACGACCCCGACTTCCGCGAGCGGTTCCGGCAGGAGGTCACCAACGCGCGTCGCGTGCAGGGCGTGTACACCGCGCCGGTTCTCGACAGCGACACCGAAAGCTCCACGCCCTGGCTCGCCACCGCCTACGTTCCCGGGCCCTCCCTCGCCGAGGCCGTCAAGAGGCACGGGCCGCTGCCCATGTCGACGGTGCTCCTGCTGACCGCGGGCGTGGCCGAGGCGCTCCAGGACATCCACCGTGCCGGGATCGTGCACCGCGACCTCAAGCCCTCGAACGTGCTGCTCGCCCTCGACGGGCCCCGTGTCATCGACTTCGGCGTGGCGCGTGCCGCGGACGCCACCGCCCTCACCCACAGCGGGTCCGCCATCGGCACGCCCGCCTTCATGGCGCCCGAGCAGGCCCTCGGCGGGGAGATCACCGGGGCGGCCGACGTGTTCGCGCTGGGCCAGATCGCGGCCTTTGCCGCGACCGGCGTGGGCGCCTTCGGCGACGGGCCGTCGCACGGGGTGCTGTACCGGATCGTGCACGAGGAGCCCCGGCTCGGTGAACTGCCGGACGAGATAACCGAGTTGGTGCAGGGGTGCCTGCGCAAGGTCGCCGCAGAGCGGCTCAGCCCTGCCGATGTCATCCGCCTGTGCGCCGCCGCCGACCCGGACCGTGGCCTGCGTCGCTCCGAGAGTTGGCTCCCGCCGTCGGTGGCCGGGCAGCTCGCCCGGCACGCCGTCCGCGAGCCCCAGCCGCGGCCGGCAGCGGACGACACGATGGCCCTGCGTCTCCCCGGGCAGGGCCCGGCGCCCCGCGCGGGCGCGCCGTCCGGCGCGGCCCCGGTTCCCGGTGGCGTAACCGCCGGCGTGTTCGGTCCGCCCGCCGTCGGCGTTCCGACGCCGGGCCCGACCGGCGACATCCGCGCCGGCGCGTTCGGCGGACCGGCGATCCCCGGCGGACCCTCCTCCCCCGGCGTCCCGCCCTCGCCGTACACCGCGCCGACCGGCCCCGGCCACCTGGGCCCCGGACCGCGCCGTACGAGGAAGCGGGGGCTCGTCACGGCCGGGGCGGTCGTCCTGACCGCGGCCACGGTCACCGGAGCGCTGTTCCTGTCCGGCGTCCTGCGCCCCGGCGAGCGCGCCGACGAGGCGAACGGACGGGCGGGGCAGGCGTCGAGCCCGACGACCGTGCAGAACCCGACCGGTACCGCCCGGCCTTCCGCGACGCCGTCGAAGAAGCCGGGGGCGAGCGCGTCGGCGTCCCCTTCCTCGTCCGCCACGCCCACCCGCACCGCCCCTCCCGCGTCCGGCGGACCGACGGCCTCGCGGACACCCTCCGCCTCCGCCAAGCCCTCGGCCTCGACGGCCCCCCAGCCGCCCTCCACCACGTACGGCGGCATTCGTATGACGGCCAAGCACGACCTGTTCCTGGCCGACCGCCCCGTCCGGTCCAGGGCCGACTCGGGGAGCTACGACGAGGACCTCACGTACGCCGTGTACTCCTCCGGCGCCGTCGTGGCCCCCGGCTCCACCAGCCGGAGCCAGCTGACCCGCCTGGCGCCCCGCGCCGCGGGGACGCTGGACTCGTGCCTCGCGCAGACCGGCAGCGAGAAGTACGTGTGGGTCAAGGACCTCGCCGTCGGCGACCGGCTGTGCCTCATCAGCGGCACCGGCCACGTCGGCCTCATCAGCTTCCGTGGCACGGCGCCCTCGCCGGACACGACGGACTACATCACCGTGGACGTCAAGGTCTGGCGCAACGCGGTGAGCCCGGTGGGTGGCTGACGGCACGGTCCCTCACGCGATGCCGAGCCGGGCCACCAGCCCGCCGCGGACGAGTGCCGTGCCGTCGGCGGGTCGGACCGCGGTCCAGGAGGCCCCGGCGGCCAGCACCGTGGCGGCGCTCGCGACGCCGAGGACCGCGCCCGCGGCCACGTCTCCCGGGTAGTGCACGCCGGTGTGGACGCGGGAGTAGCCGACGGCGCTCGCCAGGACGCCGAGCGGCACCGCGACCACGGGCAGGACGACTCCGACGGCGGTGGCGAACGCGACGGCCGAGGCGGTGTGTCCGGAGGGGAACGAGGCCGAGGCGGGCATCGGAACGTGCCGGGCCACGGCCACCCGGGCCGCCTCCCGGTCGGGGCGCCGCCGGCGGACCACGCGCTTGCCGACCAGATTGGCCGAGGCGGAGGCCACGGCGACGGCCCCGACGCCCGCGAGCGCCGCCCGCCGTGGCCGGCCGGGGAAGAGGGCGAGCGCGGCGGCGACGGTGAGCGAGATCTTGGAGTGGTCGGCCGCGGTGGACAGTCGCCGGAGCCCCGTGTCGAGCGTGGGCGTGGGGGTGGCGGCCACCGCCGCGTACACGGCGCCGTCGACGACGCGCAGGTCGTGGAGCGCGGCGGCGAGAGTCCGTCGCAGGGCCCGGGGCCCGCGCCGCCCGTTCGTACCGGGCACTGTGGCGGCGTCGGCGCTGTCGCTCTCCTGCGGGGGCCTCACCGGGCACGTCCCAGGGCGAGTGCGGTGATCCACTGCCAGTTCAGGGGCGAGCTCGGTGCCACGGTCCCGGGCCGGTGGCGGGGGACGAGGACGCGCAGGGCGCGCGGACGGACGGTGCAGACGACGGGCGTGGGCAGGGTCAGTGCCTCGCCGTCCACCGCGACGGGGATGGTGTCGCTGTCGGCCGCGATCTCCACCCTGCGGGCCGACAGGACGTTGAGCCCCTGCGAGCGACCTCCCCGTACGGCGAGGTCGGCCGCCTGGGCGGCGCCCTCCACCCGAAGGGCGATCACTCCGAGCTTCCCGCGGTCGAGCCGGGCGCGGAGGCCCACGGCCATCGGATCGGGTGCGGCATAGGGGTTGTTGCTGACCAGGACGGCCTGCTGTCCGGTGAGACGTTTCTCGCCGGCGGTCACGTCCAGGCGCCGGCCCTTCCCCCCGAGCAGGTCGGGCAGGTGGGTGAGGGCGGTTCCCGCCTTGGCGTCGCGGTACTCGGGACGCTGCACGATGTCCGCGTACACCCCGAACGACACGGTGTTGACGAAGGAGCGGCCGCTGACCGTGCCCAGGTCGATCCGGAGTTCCTCGCCGTCGGTCAGGGCGTCGAGACATCGCGCCGGGTCGGTCCGGTCGAGGCCGAGGTCCATGGCGAAGTGGTTGCGCGTGCCGGCGGAGATCACCAGGAAGGGCAGGTCGTGCTCGGCGGCCACCCCCGCGACCAGTGCCTGGGTGCCGTCACCGCCCGCCACCCCGAGCAGGTCGGCGCCGCCGGCGACGGCCTCGCGCGCCAGCGCCTCCACGTCGGTACCGCCCTGTGTGTCGAGCAGGTGCACCTGGGCGCCCAGCTGCTCGGCGCGCTCCACGAGCCCGAAGCGGCCGACCTTCCCGCCGCCCGACTTCGGGTTCATGATCAGGACGGGCCGCCGGGGACGCGGCCGGGTCTTGCCGCGCATCACGTACGACTTCCCGGTGGCGCGCAGGGCGGCCCGGGCGCAGATCACGGCCGCACCCCACAGTGCGAGGGCCACGAGCGCGTTGACCCACACGCCTTCCAGGATGTAGTGGATCAGCACACCCACGGGCGCGCCGACGGCGAGCAGCGCGCCGAGCAGCCGGATCGGTCCGCGGCGGGCGAGCAGCCACCACAGTCCCGCGGCGGAGACGACGACGCCGCCGAGCCCGGTCAGCAGGACCAGGACCCCTGACTCGCCCAGGGCCAGGAACAGCACGACGATCGCGGCCACGAGCGCCAGCAGCGCGCAGCGGGCCAGGAGCCGGGCCGTCCCCCTCGTACGTCCGGAACCACCCACCGGTACCACCTCCGGTCCCAGCCTCCCCCACTCGGCCCTCTCCGGCGCCCCGGACGGCGCCGTTCGGAGACGTTTCGCGCGCCAAAGTCCAAGACCCACCGCGGTTGCGTCCATGGGCACGACCGGGCGGGCGGTGCAGGCTGCGGTACCCCACGTGCAGGAGAAGGAGGACTCGTGTCAGGTCGAAGAGCAGGTCTGCTCGCGGTGGTTGCCGCCGCGGCTCTCACCGTGACCGGCGTCGGCACGCCGACGGCGTCCGGGGCTCCGGCGGCATCGGCGGCTGCTGCGACGCCGGCGGAATCGGCGGCTGTGACGCCCGCCGCCGACCACACCGTGACCGTCGGTGCCAAGGGTTCGTGGACGCATCCGGACGACACACCCGCCGCCTCCTACATCGACAAGGACGGCACCTTCTACTTCCAGCAGGCCCATGCGCTGTACGGCGCGACGCAGCCGCGCAAGTGGACGTTCTACACCGGTACGAACTTCGACACCGCCACCCGGTCCGCCGCGATCAGCGATGCCGTGAACCCCGCCTACGGCAACGACAGGAACAACGACACCACCTGGCGGTGCAACAACAGCCCTACGGGCCTCGAGTCCACCGATCCGCCCGCCGGATCGGGCTACTCCCAGAAGAACTTCTGCGATCTGGCGGGCGTGTGGGTCGACCCGGACACCGGCGACTGGTACGGCCTGGTGCACAACGAGTTCACCCCGCAGCCCTTCGGCGACGGCGTCCACTACGACGGCATCGACTACGCGGTCTCCAAGGACCAGGGCCGCACATGGACCATCAAGGGCCACGCCCTCACCTCTCCGTACAGCACCAAGAGGGGTGACACCGCCGCCTTCCCGCGGCAGACGTACCACTACGGCGACGGCGACCCCCGCCTGTTCGTGGACACCGCGTCCGGGTACTTCTACGTCTACTACGGCTCGCGGATCGTGGAGAAGGGCGGCGGCTGGAAGGCCTTCCACGGGCACGTGGCCCGTGCCCCCATCTCCGGCAAGATGGCGCCCGGTTCCTGGCGGAAGTGGTACGACGGCGCCTGGAGCGAGCCCGGCGTGGGCGGCCGCGAGAGCAACATGGTGCCGGTCGGCGCCTCCAGCACGACCGGCTACACACCCGTCACGGGTGAGTACGACCCGGCGAACGCCGGCACGGTGAGCGAGCAGGTCGCGGCCGGCACGATGCCGCCGACCTCGCCGCTGTTCGTCATGGACATCACGTACAACGCCTATCTGGGCCTGTACATCGGCGAGCCGCAGGCCGTCGACCAGAGCGGGAACGCACCGCAGCAGTTCTACGCCACCGACGACCTCTCGAAGCAGAAATGGCGGCTGATCGGCGACACCGGCGGCCACACCAACGCCTCCTGGTACCGCTGGTTCCTCGACGGGGTGAACAGGACGAGCTCCGCGATCGTGGGCAAGTCCTTCCGCTCCTACTGCTCCTTCGGGTGCCCGGGCGGTTCCTCCGGCGAGTACGTGAACATCACCATCGGTACGTCCGCACCGGCCGCTCCCGTCGACCCGAGCAGGACGTACCGCATCGCGTCCGGGGCGGGGCGCGTCCTCGCCCAGGCCGCGAGCGGCACCGCCACCACCTCGCTGCCCGCCGCCACCGGATCCGCCCGCGAGGCATGGGTCTTCACCGCCAACGGCGACGGCTCCTACCGCGTCGCGAACTCCGCCACCGGCGGGCTCCTGGGAGTGGACTCCGCCGTCACGGGCAGCCGTGCCTGGGGCGCCAGGCCCACCGTCACGGCGGCCGGACCGAGCGGTCCGACCGTCGGACAGCAGTGGTTCGTCGTCCCCGGCGCCACCGCCACCGGCACGGCCACCGGGGCCTACCGGCTGGTCAACCGCTACAGCGGCCTGGTGATCGGCATGTCCGCCGACTCCGGCCGGCCGGCCGAGACCACGCCCGCCCGCTTCTGGAGCGACACCACGGGCGGCGGTGTGGGCGGATCCCGTACCGCGGCGGAGCAGACCCTGACCCTCACCGCGGTGGGCACGGCGCCCGACACCCTCAACGGCGTCCGCACCCTCGTCACCGGGGGCAAGGCCCTCGACAATCCCGACCACAGCACCACACCGGGCACCCAGCTGATCACCTGGACCGCCCATGGCGGCGCGAACCAGAACTGGAGGTTCACCCAGCAGCCGGACGGCTCGTACGAGCTCGTGAACGCCGAGTCGGGGCTGTGCGCCGATGTCGACGGCGGCTCCACCGCCACCGGTGCCCGTGTCATCCAGTGGACCTGCACGGGCGGCGCCAACCAGCGGTGGAGGGTCACCCGCCTGCCGGGTGGCGCGGGTGACGCGTACACGGTCGCTTCGGTGAAGAGCGGCCTGCTGCTCGCCACGGCCTCGTCCTCGAACGGCGCCTTGGTCACCCAGCAACCCGACACGGGCTCCGCCCTGCAGCAGTGGACGATCACCTGACACGGTGCGTGGCCTGGCGTCGCCCCTGACGGAGCGTACGGATCGTCAATCGGCTGACTGTTCCCACGTGCTCCTGGCCCGGTCGGCGGCGCGGTGCGCATCGCGCGCCGCGCGGCCGGCTTCCTTCACCGCCGTCTCGGCCTCAGCCGCCGCGGCGTGAGCGGCGCGCTTCTCCTGTCTCGCGTCCCGCAGCTGCCGCTCGAGCTCGTCGACGCGGTCGTCCGCGGCGGCGACCTGGGCCTGCTCCTTACGTCGCGCTTCCTCGGCCTCGCCGAGCACCTCGTCGCGACGGCGGGCCTCCGCGGTGGCCTCCTCGGCGGCGGTACGGCGCTGCTCCCGCCGCTTTCGGCGTTGCTCCTCCGCCTTGCTCGGCCGCTTCTCCGCGGGCTCCGCGGACGTCGCGGGCTCCGCGGGCTTCGGTGGCTTCGCGGGCTTCGGGCGCTGGAGTGTCGCCTCCGGGGTGACCGCGCCGAAGCCGACCGTGGCCTCAGGTGCCTTGACGAGCGTGCCCGCCGCCCACTGCGCGGCGACATCGGAGCTCGCCAGGGCGGCGTGGAAGATCTGCTCGACATCGTGGAGGACGGCGTCGCTCACCGGCTGTCCCGCCTCCCGCGCCGACCCCGCCGCCTCCCGGGCGAGCGCGGCGATCACCTTGTGCCGCTGCCCGCTCGCTTCCCGCAGCTTCACCGGGTCGAGCGTGCGATGGGCCTCCCGAAGGGTCTCGCCGAGCGCGAGCAGGCGATCGACGTCCGCCTGCCGCTCCCGGACGAAGAGGTTCGACACCCACGCCGCCGTCGTCGGGCGCCGGAGGCCCGAGATCGCCTTCACCGCATCGGCGTCCCGTGCCCTGCGCGCTTCGGCGACGTACGCGTCACGGGCGGCGGTGAACTCTTCGGGCCGCAGCCCGTACAACTCCTCGATGACCTGCTCGACGTCCACGCCTCCCACTATCCGCCGGTCGGTGCCGATAACGGCGTAGGACGTGCCCGCCCGGTCCCGTCGGGCGCCCGGTGGCGGTCGCCGCGGCTGTCCGCGTGGGGCGCTGACAACGCCCTCCCTCCACCGGGTACTTCAGACGCATGCATGAGTCGCGACGTCCTGGGCAATCGCCGGAATGCCAAGGGCCTGCCCCGACAGGGGCCGCGCCCCGAGTCGGCGGAGGTGTCGTCATGGTCCCGCTTCTTCTCGTACTGCTGCTGATCCTCGTTCTCTTCGGCGCCGGATTCGCCCTCGAGGTGCTCTGGTACATCGCCATCGCCGTCCTGGTCCTCTGGATCCTGGGCTTCTTCATGCGCGGCGGGAGCGGACGCTGGTACCGCTGGTGAACGTGGACCGAGGTGACCGGAGACCGCCCCTGCGGGTGCGCGGCGTGCGCAGCCAGGTGCGAGGGCGGAGGCGGAGGGCACGCCTCAGGGCCCTGACGCCACAGCGCCCCGGTGCCTCGGCCGCCCTGTGGCCTCTGGGAGGCTGGGCGGATGACGTCAGGAACCGCCGAGGAGTTCACTTCCCTTCGCCCCAGGATGTTCGGCCTGGCCTACCGGATGCTCGGGTCCGCCGAGGAGGCGGAGGACGCCGTGCACGACGCGTATCTCCGGTGGAGCGGCGCCGACCGGGCGTCGATCGAGCACCCCGGGGCCTGGCTCGCCAAGGTCGTCACCAACCTCTGCGTCAACCGGCTCACCTCCGCCCGTGCGCGGCGTGAGCGGTACGTGGGGCCGTGGCTGCCGGAGCCGGTGTTCACGCAGGACGGTTCGCTCGGCCCCATGGAGTCCGCCGAGCGGCGCGACGCCGTGTCGACGGCGCTGCTGGTGCTGCTGGAGCGGCTCACACCGACGGAGCGCGCGGTCTACGTGCTGCGCGAGGCGTTCGGCTACAGCCATCGGGACATCGCCGGCGTGCTCGATCTGAGCGAGGCCAACTGCCGCCAGTCGTACCGCCGGGCCGTCCAGCGGGTGACGCGGGCCGAGGCCCGCTTCGTACCGGCGGCCGAGCGGCAGCACGAGCTCGTCGAGTCCTTCGTCAGGGCGGCGCGCGAGGGCGATCTGGCGGGCCTGGAGAGGCTGCTCGCCGAGGACGTCACCTGGTGGAGCGACGGCGGCGGCAAGGTCACCGCCGCCCGGCGGCCCCTCGTCGGCAGGGACACCGTCCTGCGCTTCCTGTCGGGCGCCATGGGACGACTCCCGGGCGGCGCGGTCCTCGCGGCCGCCGAGGTCAACGGGGCGCCGGCGCTCGTGGCGCACGCCGGGGGCCGGCTGGTCGCCATCGCCTCGTTCGAGCTGCGGGACGCCGTCGTCGTCCAGGTGCAGGTGGTGGTGAACCCGGACAAACTCGCCTTCGCCGAACGACAGTTCACCGCCTCACCCCCTGTGGTGTGAGTGAGCGCGGTCACACCGGCCGGCAAGGCGTACCGCGGGTTCCGCGCCGGCGGGCGCCTGGCGCCGGAGCGAGCCGTGGGCACGGTCACGTTCGACCACTTCCTGGGGGAGCGCTGTACGGCGCACCGGTGACGCCCCGGGTGGGTCACGCCGCCGGGCTAGGGTGTGCGGCGTGCGAGTGCTACTGGTCGAGGACGACGACAATCTGCGTTTCGGGGTCGCCGCCGCGTTGCGTGCCGCAGGACTCGCCGTCGACGAAGCGGCCGATCTGCCCCAGGCCGACGAGGCGCTGTTCGTCACCGCGTACGACTGCGCCGTCTTCGACCGGATGCTTCCGTCCGGGGACGCCGCCGCGTACGTGGAGGAGATGCGCCGCGGCGGCCGGGCGGTACCGGTGCTCTTCCTCACCGCCCGCGACTCGGTCGCCGACCGTGTCGAGGGCTTCGCGAGCGGTGGTGACGACTACCTGATCAAGCCGTTCGCCGTGCCGGAGCTGGTCGCCCGGGTACGCAGTCTCTGCCGGCGCTCCGCGATCGTCCGCCCGCCCGTGCACAAGGTCGGCGATCTGGAGATCGACACCGCCCGTCGACGTGTGCACCGCGCCGGTGTGCTGCTCACACTGACGAGCCGGGAGTTCGCGGTCCTGGAGATGCTGGCCGCGCGCTCCGATCAGGCGGTGTCCCGGGCGGAGTTGCTGGAGGGCTGCTGGGACGAGATGGCCGAGCCGCAGTCCAACGTCCTGGAGGTCCTCGTCTCCCAGCTCCGCCGCAAGCTGGGCGACCCGCCGCTGATCCACACCGTCCGGGGCGTCGGGTACCGCCTCGCGTCGGACCACCCGTGACGAGACCGGCCGGCTGACCCGCCCCCGCCGTCCTCATCAAATCCTCAGCATCGGCCCGTCATGCTCCCCAGCGAACCGAACATGGGAGCACCTCGTTGAACCGCGCTGTCCGTCACCATGCCCTGGCCCTCACCCTCGCCGTCGTCGGCGCCACCACGCTCGCCGCCTGCACCACGTCTGCGACATCCGGATCGGATCGGCCGCGGGCATCCGACCGGCCGAAGGCGGAGGCCGGCCGCATCGACCCCGCCACCCGGCCCGAGCTGAGGTCCTTCTACCAGCAGAAGCTGCGGTGGAGGGCGTGCGGTGACCACCAGTGCGCCGAACTGACCGTCCCCATGGACTACGCCCACCCGACGAACGGGAAGACCTTCGTCCTTCCGGTGGCCCGAGCGGTCACGGCGAAGCCCGCCGAGCGGATCGGCTCGATCATCGCCAACCCCGGCGGACCGGGGGCTTCCGGGGTGACGTCCCTCCTGGAGGAGGGCATGGCCGATTCCTTCACCGCCAAGGCGCGCGCCCGCTTCGACGTCGTCTCCTTCGACCCGCGTGGCGTGGGTGGCAGCTCGCCGGCGCTGACCTGCGGAGGAAGCGAGGAGGAGGCGGGTAAGCAGGACGGGGCGGAGACGGTCACGGATACCGCCACGGCCGATCCGTTCTTCCCGAGGACCGTGGCCGAGCGCGCCGAACTCCTCGCGGCCGCGAAGGAGCAGGCCGCCGCGTGTGCGAAGCACAGCGGCGGCATCCTGCGACACGTCGGCACCGAGGACGTCGCCCGGGACATGGACGTGCTGCGGGCCGCCCTCGGGGAGTCCCAGGTCACGTATCTCGGCTGGTCGTACGGGACGAGTCTGGGCACCTCGTACGCCGAGCAGTTCCCCCGCCGGGTCCGGGCGATGGTCCTCGACGGCGCCGTCGACCCCTCCCTCGACTGGTCGAAGCGAGCCGTGAGCCAGGGCGTCGGCTTCGAGCGGGCGGTCGAGGACTACATCGCCTCGTGCGCCGACGTGGCCGGGGACAGCTGCCCCGGCAGCACCCCCGAGGAGATACGGACGCTGATCGACGGACTCTTCGAGAAGACCGCCCGCGATCCCCTGCCCATCGACGGCGAAGAGTACGGCGCCGACGCAAACGTGCTGCTCGAAGCGCTCGTGATGTCGACGTACACGCCCGAGACGCAGTGGAAGGACCTCTCCGAGGCCCTGGCCGACGCGGGCCGCGGCAACGGTACGAAGCTGGCGAAGCTCGCGGCGCCCGAGGAACCGGCGCCGGAGACCGACGACTCCGAGGGCTCCACCGAGACCCCCGCCCCTTCGGACGGACCGGACGACGGCGGCGAGCCCGGCACGGAGCCCCCCTCCGACAACAGTGACGCCGCTCTCCAGGCCGTCAACTGCTTCGACGTCCCGCACCCCCGCGATCCGCATGCGTACTGGAATGCCCTCGCCCCTGCCGAGAAGGCCGCCGGCCGCTACGGCACCTCGAGCGTGACCACGGCACTCACCTGCAAGGACTGGCCCACGACCGCACGGAAGCCGCATCGGGTCAGCGCCGCGGGCGTCGTCCCCGTCCTCGTGGTGGGCACCACCGGCGACGCGGCGACCCCCTATGAGGAGGCCGCGAGTCTGGCCTCCCAGTTCCCCGGCGGCATGCTGCTCACCTACGAAGGGTTCGGCCACACCGCGTACGGCCGCAGCAACACGTGCGTCACGGATCGCGTCGACGACTACCTGATCGAGCGGAAGCCGGTCCCCTCGGGCACCAGCTGCTGAAGCCGAGCGCGGCGAGCCGCCTCCCTCGGCCGTCACGGGGCCGAGGGAGGCGGTGGGCGTCGGCCTTACGGTGCCATCTCGTACGCGCCCGACAGCGCCTCGACGCGCTGCCAGACCCGGCCCGAACGGGCCTCGTCGACGACCGGGCGCCGAACGGCCCCCAGCGACCAGGCCTGCTGCTGCTCGGTGGCGGAGTCCTTGCCGTGCAGTTCGACGGCGTGGGCGGAGAAGTCCCGTACGAGCACGGCGAACAGCTCGTCGAGAACGTCCTCGTCCAGATCCGTGAGCGCCGCCTGCTCCAGGACCAGCTGGCCGTGGACGACGAGCGCGAACAGCTGGCCGACGGCGAGGAGGAGGTCGAGGTCGCGGCTCTGCTCCTCGTCGGGGGCGGCGGTCGCGACGAACTCACACAGGGCGTCGGCCTGTTCGCGGAAGCGCCCCACGTTGGGCAGGTGGGCGTACGTGTCGTACGCCGTGCGCCAGTCGTGGAAGCGGACGGATCCCAGGCCGCGGGCCGGTCCCTGGCGGAAGAGGAAGTCGTCGTCGGCCGCGTCGAGGCGGGTCGGGACGGCCTCGTACGCGACCGGGTCGAGGAGGTGGTTCCGCATGAACTTCAGGATGAGCGCCAGGTTGACGTGGACGGTGCCCTCCAGCTTCGGCAGGCCCCGGATCTCGACGGCCGCCTGGGCGAAGTAGTTGTCCTTCTCGAAGCCCTTGGCGGCGATGACGTCCCACATCAGGTCGATGACCTTCTCGCCCTCCGTGGTCACCTTCATCTTCGTCATCGGGTTGAAGAGCAGGTAGCGGCGGTCGTCGGGCCCGGCGGTGCGGAAGTAGTCGACGGCGCGGTCGCTGAACAGCTTCATCCCGACGAGCCGGACGTAGGCGTCGGTCAGCTCACGGCGCACGTGCGGGAAGGCGGTGACGGGGCGGCCGTAGAGGATGCGGTTGTGGGCGTGCGTGACGGCTTCGTACATCGCGTGCTCGCAGATGCCGATCGACGCGGTGCACAGGTTGAACTTGCCGACGTTGACAGTGTTGAGGGCGGCGTCGAAGGCGGCGCGGCCGGTGTGCAGGACGTCCTCCGGGGCTACCGGGTAGTCCTCCAGGCGGAACTCGCTGACGTACTTCGACGAGTCGACGACGTTCTTGACGAGGTGGTACGCCGGGTGGCGGCTGTCGGCGGCGAAGAAGACGTAGCCGTCCGGGCCCTCGACGTCGGTGCGGCGGCCGAAGACGGAGACGAGCCCGGCGGCGTTGCCGTTGCCGATGTAGTACTTGGAGCCGGTGGCCCGGAAACCGCCCGAGCCGTCGGGCTCCAGGAGCATGTCGGTGGAGTAGATGTCGGCGCCGTGGGACTTCTCGGACAGGCCGAAGGCGAACACCTCTCCCTGGGAGAGGAGCTCCGCGGCGCGGGCGCGGGCGGCGGGGTTCTCGCTCTGCCAGACGGGGCCGAGGCCGAGGATGGTGACCTGCCAGGCGTACCAGTAGTCGAGGCCGTAGAAGCCGAAGATCTCGTTGAGGGCGGCGATGCGGGCGGTGTCCCAGCGCTTGTCCCCCTCCCCGTCGGCGGCGGAGGACGGCGTCAGGAACGTCGCGAACAGCCCTTCCTTGGCGGAGAAGGCGAGGAAGTCGGCCAGCCAGGCGCGGGACCGGTAGTCCTCGATCAGCCGGCGCTTGCCGCGCTGCTCGAACCAGTCGACCGTGGCGCGCAGCAGCCGGCGGGTCTCGGGGTCGAAGTGTGCCGGGTCGTAGGTGTGCGGGTTGAACAGCAGCGAGTCGGCCATGTTCTCCGTCTTTCGGTCCGGTGGACGAGAGGGGTGGTGGCGCCGGCCGGGTGGATCCTGCCGACGGGTGGTCTTGGGGGTGGGGGCTCGGTTCGGGGGCGGTTCAGTGCTCGGCGCCGAGCCGGCGGAGGGTGGCGAGTACGTCGTCGAGCCAGGCGAGGGTCATCCGCTCGTAGGCGATGCCGCCGCGCAGCACCACGTGCTGGAGCTCCCTCCCGGCGTCGGGCGGGCCGGCTGCCGGGCCGGGCTCCCCCGATCCCGTGGAGTCTCCGAAGTCCCGTTCCTCGCCCGCGAGGTAGTGGGCGAGGCGCTCGGTGTGGGCCCGATGGTGCCGCTCCACCTCGCTGATCAGCGCGGCGGGGTCGTCGAAGGCCGCGCCCCGGATCTTCACGGCGAGGTCGTGCCGGACGCTCTCGGGTTCGATCGGCTCGTGCAGCCACGTGGACAGCGCGGTTCGTCCGAGGGCGGCGACGGAGTACTCCTTCTTGTCCGGACGCCCCTGTTGCGGCACGTCCCGGACGTCGACCCAGCCTTCGCTCTCCATCCGCTTGAGCACGCGGTAGATCTGCTGATGGCTGGCGGTCCAGAAGTACCCGATGGACCGCTCGAAGCGCCGGGCCAGCTCGTAGCCGGAACCGGGCTTCTCCAGCAGGGACACAAGAATCGCGTGTTCGATCGCCACACCCGGATCCTTCTATGCAACTCGTTGCATAGGCAAGCGTGACCGCGTGGGTGAGACGCGGCTCACCCGAGGGGACCCCACCGAAACGCTCAGGAGGTGGCGGTCCGGGTCAGTCGCGGGCGGCGGCCTTGTCCAGTTCCTCGTCGAGCGCGATCGCCGCGGTGATCAGGGCCAGGTGGGTGAACGCCTGAGGAAAGTTGCCGAGTTGTTCGCCGGTCGGGCCGATCTCCTCGGCGAAGAGCCCGACGTGGTTGGCGTAGGTGAGCATCTTGTCCATCGCGTAGCGGGCCTGGTCGAGGCGGCCCGCCCGGGCGAGCGCTTCGACGTAGAGGAAGCTGCAGAGCGAGAAGGTGCCTTCGGAGCCGCGCAGTCCGTCGGGGGACGCCTCGGGGTTGTAGCGGTAGACGAGGCTGTCCGTGACGAGCTCTCGGTCCATGGCGTCCAGGGTGGACAGCCACGAGGGCGCCCTCGGGGAGATGAAGCCGACCAGCGGCATCAGCAGCAGGGAGGCGTCGAGCACGTCGCTGCCGTAGTGCTGGACGAACGCCTTGAGCTCGGGGTTCCAACCGCGCTCCATCACCTGGATGAGGATCGCGTCGCGCGCCGCGGTCCAGCGTGGCAGGTCGGCGGGGCGGGCGTACCGGGTGGCGAGACGGATGCCGCGGTCGAGGGCGACCCAGCACATCACACGGCTGTATGTGAAGTCCTGGCGGCCGCCGCGGGTCTCCCAGATGCCCTCGTCAGGACGGTCCCAGCTGTCGGCGAGCCAGTCGAGGAGCAGGGCGAAGCCCTTCCACCCCTCGTAGCCGGCGAGTTCGGCCAGATCCGGCGAGTAGGTCATCGCATAGGCGAACTCGCCGTAGATGTCGAGCTGCAGCTGGTCGGCCGCCCCGTTTCCGGCCCGTACGGGAGCGGAGTCGCGGTAGCCGGAAAGGTGCCCCAGGATCTCTTCGGCCAGCTGGGGATCACCGTCGATCCGGTACATGATCTGCGC
The DNA here is from genome assembly GCF_042731085.1 of Streptomyces sp. NPDC059875. NCBI lineage: Bacteria > Bacillati > Actinomycetota > Actinomycetes > Kitasatosporales > Streptomycetaceae > Streptomyces > Streptomyces sp. NPDC059875. The sequence continues at coordinate 222,897 of NZ_JBHWJZ010000007.1, read as the reverse complement.
GGGCTCGCTGCCGGCGGGGCGCGGCCCGCGGAAGCGGTCGCCGAGCCAGCGACGGAAGGCGTCGACCTCCTCGAGGTAGCCGAGGTCGAGGAGGACGCGCATCGAGAGGGACGCGTCACGGATCCAGGTGTAGCGGTAGTCCCAGTTCCGCTCACCGCCGATCTGCTCGGGGAGCCCCATGGTGGCGGCCGCGATCGGCGCGCCCGTCGGGGCGTAGATGAGCAGCTTGAGGGTGATGGCGGAGCGAACGACCATGTGCTGCCAGCGGCCCCGGTAACGGCAGCGGCGGATCCACCGGTGCCAGAAGGCCTGGGTCTCCCCCAACTCCGCCTCCACCATCCGCTCGGTGACCGGCGCGGGGACGGCTCCGGGGGAAGAGGTCTCCAGAACGATTCCGGCGACCTGCCCCTGCTGGAGGGTGACGGTGGCACGGATGTCCTGGCCGTCGGCGTCCAGGGGGACGTTGCTCCGCAGATGCACGTCGAGGTCGGGGCCGTGGAAGGTGGCGGAACCGCCGTCGAGGGTGAGCGTGTGCGGTGCGCGTCCGTAGTCGAAGCGCGGTCGGCACTGCACGTCGAAGGTGAGGGTCCCGCGCACCACGCGCAGGACCCGCACCAGGCGGTGCCGGTCGGTGGCCACGTCCGGCCGCTCGTCCACCGTCATGAAGTCGACCACTTCGCCCACCCCGTCCGGGGTGAGGAACCTGGTGATCAGGACCGCCGTGTCGGGCAGATAGAGCTGGCGGACGGTCACGTCGTCCAGGGCGGGGGCGATGGTGAAATGGCCGCCGCGCTCCTGGTCGAGCAGGGAGGCGAAGATGCTCGGCGAGTCGAAGCGGGGTGCGCAGAACCAGTCGACCGCGCCACCGGCGGAGATCAGGGCGGCGCTCTGGAGGTCGCCGATCAGTCCGTGGTCGGCGATCGGTGGGTAGCCGGGCACGGGGACCTCGCTTCCGCCGCGGATCAGGGGGTTCCGCTGCCGCTCTTCGCCTCCCACGCAACCCGCCACCGTCCGCTTCGGCAACAGGGAGCGACCGACCGGGCGAACTGCTTCGGCGTGTCGCCGCGGCGGGCTCATGCAACGGGCGACCGCAACGGACTCCGCCGGGACCGGAAGGCTCGGCCGTCGCCGCCCGAACCAGTGGGCTCTACGGGCCATTCCGTCGCGTGTCGGCCCGCGCAGGTGCGGGGTCCCCGCGCCGTCCGGGCATGCTCGCCCCATGCGCGTGATCGCCGCCGTTCTGGCCTCGGCCGCAGTGTCCGTGGGGCTCATGGGGCTCGCGGGCTGCACGGGTACCGAAGGCCGGGCAAGGACCGCCGAGGCGGCCGCTCTCGCCTTCGTGGCGGAGCTGCGCGGCCCCGACCTGGGCCGGGCCTGCGAAGCACTGGCGCCGAGCACGCGCGAGGAGCTGGAAGAGGAGGGAGGATGCGTGCGGGCGCTGACCGCGCTGCGGCTCGGTCCCGCAGCCGCCGGTGCGGTACGGACCGAGGTCTACGGCTCCCAGGCCCGCGTCGTCCACGGCGACGAGAACATCTACCTGGCCTCCTTCCCGGACGGCTGGAAGATCACGGCGGCCGGCTGCACACCGCGGCCCGGGCGGCCGGACCGGTGCGTGGTGAAGGGCGGCTGACATGCGTGTGCTCTTCGTGCTCTGCCTCGTGGTGCTCTTCGGCGGCCTCGCCCACGCCTTCACCGTGGGGTTGATGCAGCGGTGAGGACGGGCACCCGCTTCCTCCGCGAGAACGGGCTGACGCTGGCCTTCGGTACCGGTTTCCTGCTCGTGCTGGCCGGTCAGGCGGTCGCCGGCTGCGCGGAGCTCAACACGCTCCTCGAGGCGGAGGGCATGCCGCGGATCGCCGTCCACGACTACGTCCTGACGTCCGACTTCATGGTGGACGTCACCGAGAACTGGCAGTCGGAGTTCCTGCAGTTCTTCCTCTACGTCTTCGGGACCGTCTGGCTCGTGCAGCGGGGTTCGCCCGAGTCGAAGTCGCTCGACAGGATCGGGGTGGAGTCGGACGAGGAGCAGAAGGTCGGTGCGTACGCCACCCCGGACTCGCCGCGCTCCGCGTCGGCGGGCGGTGCGAGGCAGGCTCTGTACTCACGATCGCTGGGCCTGGTCATGTTCCTGGTCTTCACCTTGTCGTGGCTCGCGCAGTCCGTCACAGGACGGGTGGCGTTCAACGAGAAACAGCTGAGCGAGCTGCAGGCGCCGGTCTCCTGGGGGACGTACGTCTCGTCCGCGGAGTTCTGGAACCGTACGCTCCAGAACTGGCAGTCCGAGCTGCTGGCCGTCGCGTCCATGGTGATGCTGTCGGTCTACCTGCGGCAGCGCGGCTCCCCGGAGTCGAAGCCCGTCGGTTCCGCGCATGGGACCACGGGTGTGGAGGGCTGACCGCCTCGCTCCGGGTCGGCATCGCGTCCCGTGCGCACTCCCTTCCCAGCCATCCGACCAGTCGGTATGTTGCCCGGGACCGCACCGAGCGCCCCTGGAGGACGTCATGCCCGAGCCCGACCCGGCCCGTTCACCGGCCCCCGCCGTCGAAGGACACTGCGACCGTCGCTTCGCCGCCGTACGGGATGCCTTCGAAGCCAACTTCCGTACGAGGGACGAGCTCGGCGCCGCGGTGACGGTCCAGGTCCACGGCGAGACCGTGGTCGACCTGTGGGGCGGCTGGGCGGACGCCGCTCGCGCGCGCCGCTGGGAACGCGACACCGTGGTCAACGTCTGGTCCACGACCAAGGGCGTGACCGCACTCTGCGCCCATCTGTTGGCGGACCGCGGAGTGCTCGACCTGGACGCACCGGTCGCCTCGTACTGGCCGGAGTTCGGCACGGCGGGCAAGGAGACGCTCCCCGTACGCCATCTCCTCTCCCACCGCGCGGGGCTGGCCGGCCTGCGAGAGCCGCTCACGCTCGCGGAGTTCTACGACTGGGAGGTGACGACCGCCCGGCTCGCCGCCATGGAGCCGTGGTGGGAGCCCGGCACCCGCTCCGGCTACCACGCGATGACGTACGGCTTCCTGGTCGGCGAGGTGATCCGGCGCGTCACCGGACAACCGACCAGCGCCTTCCTCCACGAGGAGATCACCGGACCGCTCGGCATCGACTTCACCATCGGCCTGCCGGAGAAGGAAACCGCCCGCGCGGCCGAGCTCGTACACCCCCCGGCCGCGTCCGCGAGCGAACAGGCCGCCCTCTTCGCCCAGTTGGAGCCGGCCGCACAGGCCGCCCTCGCCAACCCGCTCGTGGGTGCCACCCAGGCCAACAGTCCCGAGTGGCGCGCCGCCGAACTGCCGGCCGCCAACGGCCACGGTACGGCCCGCGCGGTCGCCCAGCTGTACGGCGTCTTCGCGGGGCGCGGCCGGTACGGCGAGCGCCGGATCCTCTCCGAACCGGCCGCCGAGCGAGCCCGCGAGGGACAGGGGTCCTGCCGGGACCTGGTGCTGGGCGCGGGCTTCGCCCACGACACGGAGTGCGCCCTCGGCCTCTGGCTCAGCGGCCCCAACGCCTCCTACGGCCCCAACCCGCGCGCCTTCGGCCACGACGGATTCGGGGGCTCCTGCGGACTCGCGGACCCGGAATCGGGGGTCTCACTGGGCTACGTGATGAACCGTATGGGCCCGAACATCGCGGACGACCCGCGCAAGATGGCTCTCATCGACGCGGTGTACGCGGCGCTCTGACGCCCGGCGCACGGAGTCGGCACCGCACGGCGGCCGCCGGCGACGACGGGAACCGGACACCCGATCGGCCGGGAGCAGAGGGAACGATTACGGCATTGGGGCCGTCCACACCTCTACCACTGGCCCGTGGACGGCCTCCCCTCCGCCGCGTACGCGGGCCACTCGCACCGCCCGTCCGACCCGAGGCCGCGGCCGAATCTGTGCGCTCGCTACTCCTCCGACCGGTGGCGAAGGGCTCCATCCGCCGGGTCGCCGCCGAGGCCGGCGCTCCGGGTGCGGGGCGAGGACGCCGCCGTCGTTGAACTGGAGAAACGGTACGCCTTCTTCCACTTCCTCACTCCACCGCCCCGGCTCCCTCCCACCCACCTGACGTCTCCCTGAAAGAACGTCAGCAAAGACCGGAAAGCGTTTGCAGCACCCCTCCCACGCACGCACACCACGGCAAGCGAGCCGGATGCACGCGGCGCCCGCCGGACCTCGGACCACGTGAACGCGCGTAGATCGGCCGAAAGGCGTTCTTGCCGTCAGGGTCGCCCGGATTCGAGGATTCCCCTGTCGAGCTTGACAGGTCCATGGCGGAGTACCCGCCGCCCCGGACCTGCCGGTTCGGCTTCATGGGCCCGCCCACCCAGCGAGTCCCCCACTCCCCCCACCGGAGGAAGTAGTGAACCTCAAGCGTCTGTCCCCCCTCGGCGGCGTCGCCAAGGGCGCACGGCTGATCGCCGTGGCCTCCGCGCTGCTCGCCGCCTCAGCGCTTGCCACCCCCGCCTCGTCCGCGGCGACGACCGTGGACGGCCGGGCCACCGCCGCCCAACTCGCCGTCACCGACGAGGCCGTGCGCGGAGCCGACGTGCCGGGCACCGCGTGGTACACCGACCAGGCCACCGGGAAGATCGTCCTCACCGCCGACTCCACGGTCTCGGCCGCGGAGATCGCCAAGATCAAGAAGGCGGCAGGCGACCGCGCCGCCAGCCTGGAGATCAAGCGGACTCCCGGCACGTTCAACAAGCTCATCGCCGGCGGCCAGGCCATCTACGCGGGCGGCGGGCGCTGCTCGCTCGGCTTCAACGTCCGCAGCGGCTCGACCTACTACGCCCTGACGGCCGGCCACTGCACCAACATCGGCAGCACCTGGTACACCAACTCGGCCAACACGACGGTGCTCGGCACCCGGACCGGTTCCAGCTTCCCGACCAACGACTACGGCATCATCCGCCACTCCAACGCCTCGGCGGCGGACGGCCGGGTCTACCTCTACAACGGCAGCTACCGCGACATCACCGGCGCGGGCAACGCCTCCGTGGGTCAGTCGGTGCAGCGCAGCGGCAGCACGACCGGCCTGCACGGCGGCACGGTCACCGGCCTCAACGCCACCGTCAACTACGGCGGCGGCGACATCGTCTACGGTCTGATCCAGACCAACGTCTGCGCCGAACCGGGTGACAGCGGCGGCGCACTGTTCTCCGGCACCACCGCGCTCGGCCTCACCTCCGGCGGCAGCGGCAACTGCTCCAGCGGCGGCACCACGTTCTTCCAGCCGGTGACGGAGGCCCTCAGCGCGTACGGCGTGAGCGTCTTCTAACCCCGAACGCACCACCCCGCCAACCCGCCCCACGGGCCGGCGGCCCCCAAGGGGGCCGCCGGCCTCATGCGTGGAACCGCGCACCGTGTCTCCGCGTCTGTGGCGGGCATGGGAGGTGGACAATGCCACGAACCACAGGTCTGACCCCGGAGCTCAGAAGCACCGCCGGATGCCTCATCGCCGGCCTCGGCGCGACGACCGCGATGGTCGTGTGGACACCGCGGGCCGCGTTCAGCATCGACGGCGGCTTCGAAGGTCATGCCCGCGATCTGAGCGTGATCTTCGTCGATCTGCCGCTCATCCTGCTCGGCTGCACGGTGATTCCGCTCTCGGCCTGGGGACTGGCCGCGCGTTGGGGCCAGCGCCCCTGGGTCGCGGCACTCGCGGCCGTGGCCACGCTCGGGCTCGGGGTGTGGGGCATCACCGAGTGGTGGACCCCGCGGCAGGAACCGGACCCCGGGTACCGGGGCGGCATCTGACTCGGGGCCGTGGCCACGCTGCGGAGCGCCGTACCGCAGGTCGGTGTGCCGTACCGCCGGTCGGTGTGCCGTACCGCAGGACGGTGTGCCGGACCGCAGGACGGTGTGCCGGACCCCCCGAGTCCCCGGACGGGCCCCACTGGCATTCTTGCCGCGTGCAGACGCCGAGCTCCGTCACCCCCGACGCCCCCGTCGACATACCCGACCCGCTGCTCACCCAGCAGTGGCTCGACCTCGCTTTCCTCCACTGGGCCGTCGACCCGGACGTCGTGGCGGGACTCCTGCCGAGCGGGACCGTGCCCGACACGCACGACGGGGTCACCTACGTGGGGCTCATCGCCTTCCGGATGCATCGGGTCGGGTGGCTGCGGCTGCCCGGAGTGCCGTACCTCGGCTCGTTCCCCGAGACCAACGTGCGGCTGTACTCGGTCGACGCGGAGGGGCGGCGCGGTGTCGTCTTCCGTTCGATGGACGCCGCGCGGCTGCTGCCGGTGATGACGGGACGTCTCGGCTTCCGGCTGCCGTACCTGTGGTCCCGGATGAGCGTCCGCACCGCCGGCGACACCGTCGCCTACAGCAGCTCCCGCCGCTGGCCGGGTCCGCGCGGCGCGTACAGCCGGATCACGCTGAGGACGGGCGAACGCATCGAGGAGCCCACGGACCTCGAGCACTTCCTGACCGCCCGGTGGGGTATGCACAACGCGTTCTTCGGCGGAACGGCGTACCTGCCGAACCACCACCCTCGCTGGCCGCTGTACCGCGCCGAGCTGATGGCGTGCGAGGAGAACCTGCTGGCGGCGGCAGGCCTCCCCGAGCCTGTCGACGGCCCGGTCAGCGTCCTTTACTCGCCCGGCGTCCCGGTGAGCCTCGGCCGCCCGTCCCGCCCGGCGGTCATCCCCGCTCCCCGCCGCCCGGAGTAGACACCGCCCCTCGCCTCGTCTCGCCGATGTGCGGCGCCTTCCCGGGGAAGGCACCCTGGAAGGGACCTGTCCGGACGAAGGCGCCCGGGCCGCCGGGCGCATCCGCCCGCTGTCGGCGAGTGACGCATGGAGGCGATCTGCCCATGGCCCCGGACGACGCGCTGCTCGTGATCGACGCAGCGGGTGTCGTGGTCGGGTGGAGCCAGGAGGCCGGGTCCCTGTTCGACCGTGGCTCGTCCGAAGCCCTCGGCCGCCCCGTCGTGGAGCTGTTGGCCGGCCAGTCCGTCAGCCCGGCGGCGGTCCCGGAACTCGTCGTGCGGCCGGTGACCTTGAGCGACGGCGGCTCGGGCTGGAGCGTGCACCTGCTCCGGTCGGAGCAGAGCACGGACGCGCGCGAGCAGGCCCTGCTGAAGGCGCTGTTCACGCAGTCGCCGATCGGGATGCAGGTACTGGATCCCCAGCTGCGCGTCCTGAGGGTGAACACCGCGGCGTCGGGGATGAGCGGGTTCGACCACACGCACACGCTCGGACGACGCCTCAGCGAGACGTTCCGGCTGTCCGACCCCGACGAGGCCGTGGCGATGGTCCGGGAGGTGCTCGCCACCGGCGAACCCGCGCTGGACAGGTTCGTACGCGTCCGCCCGCCCAACGACCCGGGTCACGAGCACGTCTACTCCGTCTCCGTGTTCCGGCTCCAGGACGCCGACGGGCGGGTACTCGGCCTCTCCACGGCGACCGTCGACGTCACCGTGCGCGAGCGAGCCCTCGCCCGCGCGCGGGTCCTCAACGACGTACGGGACCGCGTGGGGCACACGCTGGAGCTGGACGCCACCTGCGCCGAGCTCGTCGACGTCCTCGTACCCGCCTTCGCCGACGCCGCCGAGGTCGATCTGCTGGACCCGGTGGTCCGCGGTGAGGAGCCCCCGTCGGCGCCGGTCGGACCCGACGTACCGCTACGTCGGATGTCCTTCGCCTCGACGGACCGTCGGCAGGACTCCCTGGGCGCCGGTACGGGCCCGTTCCGCTTTCCGGCGGTGTGGCTGCAGTCACTGACCGACCTGCGGCCCCATCTGGTCACGTACCACCCGGACGACGACCCCCAGCATTCCGCCATCGTCACCCCGCTCACCCTCCGGGACGGCGTCCTGGGGACGCTGAGCCTCTACCGTTCCCCCGACCGCGACCTGTTCGTGGACGAGGACCTCGACCTCGCCCTGGACGTCGCCGCGAGCACCTCGCTGCACATCGACAACGCACGCCGCTACACGCGCGAGCACACCATCGCCCTGACCCTGCAACGCCGTCTCCTGCCCCAGCGTCCGGAGCCGCAGGTTGCCGTGGAGAGCGCTCACTTCTCCCAGTCGGATGAAGCCGGCGGCGGCTGGTTCGACGTCTTCCCGCTCTCCGGAGCTCGCGTCGCCCTCACCGTCGGCCGCGTCTCCGGTACCGGCATCAATGCCGCCATGGCGATGGGGCAACTGCGCACGTCCATCCGCACCCTGGCCTCGCTCGACCTGGAACCCGACGAGCTCCTCGCCCGGCTCGACGACACGGTGGCCCGACTCGCCGCTGAACGCGCCGACCTGCCCGTCGGCGACCCCCTGCGGAGCCAGACTCTGACAGCCGACTGCCTCTTCGGGGTCTACGACCCGCTGAGCCTGAGGTGCGTGATCGCCGGAGCCGGTGGCCCGCAACCCGTGATCGCGTATCCCGACGGAACCACCGCAACAGCTGACCTTGTCGTCGCTCCCCCGCTGGGCGGCGCCGAAGGAACACCGTTCGCGAGCACACGTCTCGACCTGCCCGAAGGAAGCGTCCTCGCGCTGTACACCGAGGCGTTCCTTCCCGCCGCGGGCGAGGGCGAGAGGAAGGCCGGCCAGGACCGTCTGCGACAGATCCTCGCCGAGAGCGGATCCTCTCTCGCCGACCTGCGCGACGAAGCCGTACGCACCGTCCCGGCGCCCGCCCCCGGTACCGACGCGGTCCTCCTCCTCGCGCGAACCCACACCCTCGCCCCCGACCTGGTCGCCACCTGGGACCTCGCCCAGGACCCCGCGGCCGTCGCCACCGCCCGCGCCCGCACCCGGCGTCAACTGGCCGCATGGCACCTCGACGAGCTCTCGCTCACCACCGAACTCATCGTCAGCGAGCTGGCCACCAATGCCGTCCGCTACGGCACCCCACCCATCACGCTCCGCCTGATCAACAGCGGCCGCACGCTCACCTTCGAGGTCAGCGACTCCAGCCCCGTCTCACCCCACCTTCGCCACGCCCAGACCAGTGACGAAGGAGGCCGCGGACTGTTCATCTGCGCCGAACTCGCGCAGAGCTGGGGCGTCCGCTTCAGCGAGAACAGCAAGACCATCTGGACGGAACAGGAACTCCCCCACCCGGCATAGCTTCGCCACGTGGAAGCTCCAGGTGGGGCTGACCTCCGGCTACGGATGACGCCCTGGTCCCCGTGGGACCGAACCCCCTTTTGCGGTCCTGGCAAAGTTCCTGGTCCTCGGCGCTCCCTCCGACCGAGTCTGGGCGGCGTACCTGTCTCGTCGAAGGGGGAACTCCCGTGCTCACGACATCTCTTGCCGCTCCACCCTCCCCGCTGAGCGCGCGCCGGCGCTGGACGGTGCTGGCGGTCTGCGCGCTCAGCATGTTCCTGGTCGGTGTCGACACCACCATCGTCAACGTGGGGCTGCCCGAGATCGGGCGAGGCCTCGATGTGGGTACGCGCGGTCTCGAGTGGGTCGTCGACGCCTACACCGTGGTCATGGCCAGCCTGCTCATCGTCTCCGGCGCCCTCGCGGACCGCTTCGGGCGCCGCCGGGTATTCCGGTGCGGACTGATCGTCTTCGGCCTGGCCTCCCTCGCGTGCGCCCTCGCCCCGTCCCTCGGCGTGCTCGTCGCCGCCCGGGCCGTCCAGGGGATCGGGGCCTCGATGCTGAGTCCGGTGGCCCTGGCGATCGTGGTGAACGCGATGCCCGACCCCCGGGAACGGGCCCGGGCCATCGGGGTGTGGGCCTCGGTCTTCGGACTCAGCATGGCGGCGGGCCCGGTCACCGGCGGGGCGCTCATCGCCGCGTTCGGCTGGCGCTCGGTGTTCTGGATCAACGCGCCGGTGATCGTCGCCGCTCTCGTCCTGATCGCCATGTTCGTGCCGGAGTCCCGCGGAGAGCGCACCCGTCGCCTCGACCTGCCCGGCCAGGTGCTCCTCACCGTGGTCCTCTGTCTCTCCATCGGCATCCTCATCGAAGGGCCCCGCATCGGCTGGACGTCGCCCGCGGCCCTGACCGGTTACGCCCTGACCGCGGCGGCCACGGCCGGCTTCGTCCTGGTCGAGCTGCGCCGCGGTGAACCCCTGATGGACCTCGGCCTCTTCCGCCGGCCGCCGTTCCTCACAGCGGTGCTCGGCGCGACGGCGGTGTTCGTCGCGCTGAACGTGACCCTGCTGCTCACCACCCTCTACCTCCAGCACACCCGTGGCTGGACACCGCTCGCGACCGGCGCCGCGACCCTGCCCATGGCGCTCGGGGCCACTCTGTGCGCGCCCTGGTCCGGCGCGCTGGTGGGTCGTCTCGGACCGCGGCGTCCGCTGATCCTCGCGGGCGGGTTCACCGCGGCCGGTGGTCTGTGCCTGGTGAACCTGGACCAGGACACGAGCGTGTCGCTGATCCTCCTCGCCTTCCTGCTGATCGGCATCGGGTTCGGCTTCGCCAACGCCCCCCTGACCAACACCGCGGTCAGCGGTCTGCCGCCGTCCCGGGCCGGAGTGGCGGGGGCGATCACCTCCACCGCGCGCCAGGTGGGTGCGGCGGTCGGCATCGCCGTCGCCGGCGGCTTGGTCACGGGCGCCGACCCCGCCGGCCTCGTCGCGGCGACCCATCCGGGATGGCTGCTCGTGTCGACCTGCGGACTCTTCCTCTTCGTCGTGGCACGCGTCGCGGGACCCCGACCCGCCGGGACTCGCTAGGGGTGTCTTCCGGGCCCGCCTCGGCCAGGGCTCACTCCGCCGTGGATTGCGCGCGGCCGAACCGCCGCCCGGCGTCGGGCCGCTGTCACTTGACCCGGCGCTCCTCCAGCGGTGCCCGTGCCAGGACGCCGTGGCCGACGCGTGGCAGGTGCGGGGTGTGGTTGACCAGGCGAGCCGAGTTGCCGACCACCGCGATGCTGCTGGTGTTGTGCAGCAGGGCCGCGAGCACCGGGTTCATCGAACCGCCCGCTCCCGCGACCAGACCGACCAGGTTGACGCCGATCGCGAGCCCGTAGTTCTGCCGTACGACGCGCAGGGTGTGCCGGCTCAGTTCCACGACGGCGGCGACCTGGCGGAGGTCGTTGCCGGCCAGGGCGATGTCGGCGGTCTCCAGGGCCACATGGGAGGAGTGTTCGCCCATGGTGATGCCGACGTCGGCGAGGGCGAGGGCGGGGGCGTCGTTGGTGCCGTCGCCGACCATCGCCACCGTGTGGCCCTCGGCCTGGAGATCGCGGATCAGCTGGAGCTTCGCCTCCGGCAGGGCGTGCGCGTGCACTTCGGTGATGCCGAGGGTGTCGGCGACGACCTGGGCGGTCTCGGGCGCGTCGCCGGTGAGCAGGATCAGCCGGGAGACCCCGAGGTCGCGCAGCTGCTGGATGACGGTCTCGGCCCCGGCCCGTACGGCGTCGGAGACACCGAGCATGCCGATCAGGTCCTCGTCGTGCGCCAGGCAGATGACGGTCTCGCCACTGCCGCGCAGCCGGTCCGTCCAGTCCTGGGCGCCCTCGGTCAGCTCCACGCCGTGCTGGCGCAACAGCGCCGGGCTGCCGACCAGCAGGCGGGTGCCGTCCAGTTCGGCGCGCATCCCCATGCCGAGCACGACCTCGCACGCCTGGTGGATCGGCACGTGGAGGTGTTGTTCCTCGGTGCGGGCGACGATGGCCTGGGCCAGGGGATGACGGGCGTGGAGTTCACCGGATGCGGCGAGGCTGAGCACCTCGTCGGCCGTGACGTTCTCGCTGAGGGTGACCACGCTGGTGACGAGCGGGCGGCCGAAGGTGAGGGTGCCGGTCTTGTCGAAGACCACGGCGGTGACCCGGCCGATGCCTTCCAGGTGGGTGCCGCCCTTGATGAGGGTGCCGCGGCGGGCGCCGTTGCCGATGGCGGCGCTGATGGCGGTCGGGGTGGCGAGACCCGCCGCGCACGGGCAGGCGATGAGCAGCATCGTCATCGCGCGCCGCGCGTCGCGGGTGATGCCGTACGTCAGCGCCGCCAGGGCGAAGGAGACGGGGACGAAGCGCTGGGTGAAGCGGGTGGCGACGGTCTGGATCGGGGCGCGGTCCGACTGCGCCTCCTCCACGCGGCTGATGATCCGGCCCACGGTGGTGTCACGGCCGACCGAGTCCGCGCGGACGGTGAGCGAGCCGGAGGTGACGATCGTGCCGGCGTAGACGTGGGAGCCGTCGCGCGCGTAGACGGGCAGGGCCTCGCCGGTGACGGCCGCCTGGTCGACGAGGGCCTCGCCGAAGAGCACGTGTCCGTCGACCGGGATGCGGTGGTGTTCGTACACGGCGACGACGTCGCCGGGCTCCACGGTCTCCAGATCGACCTCCACCTCGACGCCCTCGCGTACGAGCCAGACGCGCTCGTCGCCGATGGTGAGCAGTTCCTCGATGGCGCGCCGGGTGCGGCGCAGGGTGAGGGTCTGAAGGAACTCGCCGATGTTGAGGAGCCAGAGGACGGTCAGGGCGACCACGTTCTCCCGGAGCACGAGGGAGATGACCGTAGCCGCCGTGACCAGGGTGTCCGTGCCCGGACTGCCGCGGCCGCGCAGCGTCCGCAGGGCGCCGCGGAAGAACGGCAGACCGGTGAAGACCGTCACCACGCCGAGCAGTCCCGAGGAGCCGAGGGTGATCCTGGGCCTGCCCAGCAGGCGCCTGAGGGCCACGAAGGCCAGCACGGCCCCGCCGACCACCAGGCGGGCCACCTCTCCGGTGGAGGTGTCCGGCAAGGACCGGGAGGGCTTGACGGCGACGACTGTGGCCGGCGGGGCCTCTTCGAGGGCATCGACGAGTTGTTCGACGTTCAACTCGTCCGGCTCCACCCAGATCACGACACTGCCCGTACGCGGGAAGATCCTCAGCGCGCGGAAGCCGCTCACTCCGGTCAGGCGGTCGTCGACGAGGCCGGCGCAGCCGGGCCGGGCTTTCAGCCAGGGCACGGACAGTCGGGCCCGCCCCGCGGCCACGGAGCGGACGAGCACGGTCGACATGATCAGTGCTCGTGTCCGTGATCGTGGTTCACGTCGACCGCGGAGGGCGGCGGCACTTCTTCGCCGAGCGTGGTGCGAGCCTCGGCCAGCATGTCGCCGGCCTTCAGCCGGGCCTCCTCGGCGGCCGAGGCCAGCCAGCGGCTCGCGACGATCCCGCCCGCGAGGCCGCCGACGAGCGCCTTGCGGGCGGCGGGCTTGGCGGCGGGGAGGTTCTTGATGATCAGGCCGCCCACCACTCCGGACACCGCGTAGTGGGTCAGCTTGCCGGCTGCGGCACCGGCGATGGCGAGGGGATGCATACGTGCTCCTTCCGTCTGCGCCGGATCGGCGCGACGGCTCTCCATTCGCAACGGACCTCCCTTCCAGTGTGAACCCGGGAGGTCACCGGGGTCGAGCGGGCCGTCGATCCCGCTCACACGGGCGCGGCCGGCCTGTCCGGGACCGCGATCCGAACCGCTCGCACGGCGCGCCGGGAGCCGACCAGGCGGCAGCCGAGGTAGATCAGGAACGACAGGGTGGTGACGTACGGGCTGATGGGGATGGTGCTGCCGAGGGCGAGCAGGATGCCGCCCTCCATGGAGACCAGCGCGAAGGCGACGCTCAGTACGGGCAGCAGCACGGGGGACGCCGTGATGCGCGCGGCGGCGGCCGCGGGTGTGACCAGGAGCGAGAGGACCAGCAGAGCTCCGACGATCTGGACGCAGAGGGCCACCGCGAGACCGAGCACCAGCATGAAGGTCAGGGAGAGCCCCCGGACGGGCAGACCCCTTGCCTCGGCCACCTCCGGGTCCGCGCCGGCGAAGGTCAGCGGCCTCCAGACGACCGCGAGGGCGATGAGCACCACGACGGACGTGCCGACGAGCCATGCCATCTGCGGGGTGTCGACGGCGATGATCTGCCCGGTGAGAATCCCGAACTTGTTGGCCGCCCGCCCCTTGTAGAGGGCGAGGAAGAGCACGCCGAGTCCCAGGCCGAAGGGCATGATGATGCCGATGATCGAGTTGCGGTCGCGGGCCTTGACGCCCAGCACGCCGATCACCCCGGCCGCGAGCAGGGATCCCACGATGGACCCGGCGACGATGTTGACGCCCAGGAACAGCGCCGCCGAGGCGCCGGCGAACGACAGCTCGCTGATTCCATGGACGGCGAACGGCAGATCGCGCATGATCACGAACACCCCGACCAGGCCGCCGACCAGGCCCAGCAGGGCGCCGGCCAGCAACGAGTTGTCGACGAGAGCGAGCAGGTCGCCGTAGTTCTCGAAATTGAAGATCTGGCGCCAGACGCCGTCGTCTTCGCCGGCGAGTGGTCGATCACCGGTGAACAGCCCGGTCACGACCCTCCGCCTCCGTTCGGCCCGTCGGGATGGTGCTGCGCGGTGGCGGCGTCGGGTGCCCCCGCGACGATGATCCGGCCGCCGACCCGGACGACGTCGACCTGCGTCCCGTACAGCTGCGAGAGGGTGGAGGTGGTCAGCACCTCGTCGGGACGCCCGATCCGGAAACCGCCCTGGGCCAGGTACAGGACCCGGTCGACCAGGCCGAGGACGGGGTTGATCTCGTGCGTGACGAAGACGACGGCGGTCGCGGCGTCCCGGCGCCGCCGGTCCACGAGCCGGGTGACCGTGCGCTGGTGCTGCAGGTCGAGGGAGAGCAGGGGCTCGTCGCAGAGCAGGATCCGCGGGTCGGTGGCGAGGGCCTGGGCCACGCGCACCCGCTGCTGTTCACCGCCGGAGAGGCTCCCCACCGGAACCCGTGCGTACGCCATCGCTCCGACGGACTCCAGGAGTTCGTCCACCCGGCGTCGGGTGACGCCGGGCAGCAGGGACAAGCCCCATCGGTGGCCTTCCATGCCGAGCCGTACCAGGTCACGGGCGCGCAGCATCGTGTGCGCGGGCAGGGACTTCTGCTGGGGGACGTAGCCGATGTGTCTGCCACCGCGCCGTGGAGCCCGGCCGAGGACGGTCAGCGACCCCGCTGTCAGCTGCTGTCGGCCCAGCATCACGCGCAGCAGGCTCGTCTTGCCCGAGCCGTTGGGACCCAGGACCGCGAGGAACTCCCCGGGCCACACATCGAGGTCGAGACCGCGCCACAGCACCCGGTCGCCGTAGGCCAGCGCGGCTCCGCGCATGCGGATCACCGGAGCTGCGGGGGTGGTCTCCCGGTCGTCCGGGCGGGCGAGGGGCGCGACGGCCTCGGTACGGTCCATCACCGGTCCAGGGCGCTCTCGAGTCCGTCGACATTGGCCGTCATCCAGCCGATGTAGTCCTCGCCTTGCGGGAGAGTCTCGGTCACGGGGACCACGGGGACGCCGTTGTCCTCGGCTGCCTTCTTCACCTTGTCCGTCTGGGGGCCGGTGGTCTGCTCGTTGTAGACCAGCGCCTCGACCCGGGCGTCGGTGAACAGCGCGATCGTCGCCTGCAGACTGCTCGGTGAGACCTCGTCGCCCTCCTCGACGGCTTCGCTGAAGTCCGGGGGCGTGAGGTTCCGCAGCCCGCTCGCCTCGATCAGATACAGCGGGACGGGCTCGGTGACCGCGACCGCGGCTCCCGCGTGATCCGCCTTGATCCGCTCCGTCTCGGACGTGAGGGACGTCAGTTCGTCCTTGAAGGACGTGGCGTTGTCGCGGAAGACCGCCGCGTCGGCGGGTGCGGCCTCGGCCAGTGCCGCCGCGACCCGGTCGGCCAGCTTGGCCATCGTCGGGAAGTCGTACCAGAGGTGTTCGTTGAACTCCCCGGCCGCGTCGGGAGACTTGCCGGAGACCTCCACGACGTCGATGACGTCGGCCGAGGAGTTCTCCGCGCTGCGCAGCATGCGGCCGACGAAGTCGTCGTAGCCTCCGCCGTTCTGGACGACGACCTCCGCTTCGGAGAGTTCCAGCTGGTTGCGCGTACTGGCTTCGTACGAGTGGGGGTCCTGGGCCGGGTCCGTGATGATCGAGACGACGTCGACCTTGTCGGCCCCGATCCGCTCGACGACGTCGCCGTAGACGTTGGTGGAGGCCACCACGGGGATCGGTGCGCTGTCGGAAGGTCCGGCTCCCGCGGGGCTTCCACAGCCCAGGATCAGGACCAGCGCGATACCGGTGAGGAGGCCCGGACGGCACGCGGACGTCTGCATACCCGCCATACCCGCTCTCCCAGCCGAAGCGAAGTCGAAACGGTTATCACTTAGATTGTCCCCCCATCGCTTCGCGCCCTCTACTCGGCGGGGCGTCGCGGCGATCGTCGGCCGCGCATCACTTAATCTGCGAAAGCTGACATTCCATCACGAAAGGATAATTTCGTGCCCTCTCTGCTCAACCCCTACATCTCCTTCGCCGGTGACGCCAGGCAAGCCATGGAGTTCTACCGGGAGGTCTTCGGCGGCAACCTGACCGTGAACACCTACGGTGACTTCGGCCAGAAGGAGGCCGGGGAGGCCGCCGACAAGATCATGCACAGCATGCTCGTGACCGACAGCGGGTTCGCTCTCATGGGGGCGGACACGCCGCCCGGCATGGAGCACAAGCCCGGGAACAACATGTCGGTGAGCGTGAGCGGCGAGGACGCCGACGAACTGCGCGGCTACTGGGACAAGCTTTCCGGTAGTGGCACGGTATCGGTCCCCCTGGAGAAGCAGATGTGGGGCGACGTGTTCGGCATGTGTACGGACCGGTTCGGCATCACCTGGATGGTCAACATCAACCAGCGGCCGGCCTGAGTCGTTCTCCGGTTCAGGAGCGGGATCGAGCCGGGCGCGGTCCGGCGACGGCCTCGGCGAGCAGGCGGCGCCCCGCCCGGTTGGCGAGGACGCCGCGCAGGGCCGTGTCCCGTACGGCGCGGACGGGCGTCGAGCGCAGCGTCCACGCGCGGGTGGCGAGATCGGTGCGGGCGAGCACGCGCAGGGCGTCGGCGCGACGGCCGCGGTGCCAGGCCGCGAGCACGTCGGCCGCGCGGCCGCCGCGGGCGGTCGCGTCGGGCAGTACGGCGGCGAGGGAGACGGCGTCCCGCAGGCCGAGGTTGAGCCCTTGCCCGCCGATCGGGCTGCACACGTGCGCGGCGTCGCCGATCAGCAGCACGCGCCGATGCGCGTGGTGTGCGGCGAGGCGCCGCTGGGTGCGGAAGGTACTGGTCCAGCGGCATTCGCGGACGGCCGCCGTCCACCCCCGGGCCGCCGCCTCGGCGGCGAGCGCCGCCGGACCGTCGGCGCCGTCCGCACCGCTCGGCGCGAGGCCGTGCGGAAGGTGCAGCACCACCCTGGCCCAGCCGTCGAGATGCATCGGGAGCACCACGAGAAGGCCGCGCGGCCCGCCGACCATGTGCACGCGCGTCGGGTCCAGGGAGGGGTCCTCGACCCGCAGGTCGGCGAGTTGCCACAGACCGGCGTAGGTCCGGCCGCGAAACGCCGTACCGGCCAGGGCACGCAGCGTGCTCGACGCGCCGTCGGCCGCTATCACCCAGCGGGCGCGCAGCGGATCGAGGGCGTCCGACCGCACGGTGACGCCGTCGACGTCCTCGTCGATGGACCGGACGGCCACCGAGCGGTGCACACGCACACCCACACGCTCGGCCTCCGCGGCGAGCAGGCCTTCGGTGGCGCATTGCGGGACGGTCAGGATGTACGGGTACGGGGATGCCAGCCGTGCCAGGTCGAAGCCACCGAGCCTGCGCCCCTGAGCCCACATCTCCACCGTGTCCACGCGGCGGCCCAGCGGGTGAAGCGCATCGGCGAGGCCGCTCGGGGTCAGGGCCTCCAGGGTCCTGGCGTGCAGATCCGTGGCGCGGGACTCCGTGACCGGGCCGGGACGGCGCTCGAGCACGACCACGCCGAGTCCCGCCCTGGCGAGTAGCAGGGCGGCGCTCAGACCGACCGGCCCTGCCCCCACCACCGCCACGTCCGTGTCGACCCCCATGCCCGGCACTCTATCCGGGGCCGGCTGGCCGCGGCCCACCAAGCGCTGCGCACCGCGACCACACTGAACTCGCCCCGAGGAAGCGCCCCTTGGGTGCTTCGTTCTCACGACGGCGGTCGAAAGACGCGCAAGTCCCGTACCTCGTAGGACAGTTCCGTCGCTTCAGCATCCGGCGCAGGGTGGTAGCGGCCGGCGCAGACGGAGAGATTGACGATCAGGTAGGCGTGCCAGGACCGTCCGACGCCCCGCCCGTCCGAGAACACCTCGACGTCGTCGACCCACCACACCACCGAGTCGGCGCCGAACTCGGTCCGCAACCGCACCCAGCCGCCGGGCCGGATGCCGGGGTCACGGTGGTAGAGGTAACCGCCCCGGACGCGGTTGGACAGCTCCAACAGATCCGGGTTGTCGGGGTGGTACTCGAAGACGTCGATCTCCTGGCCGCCGTCCCGCCAGGTCCAGATCGCCGGCCAGGCGCCGGTCCCCTCCGGGAGCCGTACGCGCGCCTCCAGGACATCACCGGCACGGACCTCGAAACCCTCGGGGCTGCCCTCCGTCGTCAGGAGCCCCGCGTCCCAGAGGCCGTCGCGGCGCCGGGTCGCCCGGAATTCGCCCGATCGACTGTAGGCGGGGTCTGCCACCAGGTGGTCCAGCTTGTTGTCCCGCGGGTTGACCGGTCCGCCATCGGGATAGGCCCATGACCGGCCCGCGGTCCACTGCTCCAGAGAGGCGAAGTCGGCGGTGAAGACCAGCTGGGCGGCCGGAGGCGATGTCGACATGGACTGCTCCCCTGGTGTGCGACTGCGTGGTGTGTCCTCCACAATCTGCCCACGTGCTCCGCCGATATCCGGAACTCATCACTCACTGTCGTGAAGTCGTCACGTCGGCACATCCCCGGCATGGGCGGGCCTTCTGCCGGAACCGTCCCCTCCCTGTACCTCGTCGGTAACAGATCCACGAGACACGCGTGTCAGGGACGACTTCTGGTCAAGCTCTGCATGCAAGCGAGAATCGAGACCGGCCGCTTGCGGCCAACCACGGGGGAAACGACATGAGCACTCCTGCCTGCAAATCCCGCAAGAGCCAGAGAGGCTGGAAGCCCTACGCCATCGGGGCTGCGGTGGTCGCCGCGCTGCTCTCGGCGACGGCGTGCGAGTCGGGAACGGCCGGCGGTTCGGACGACGCCAAGGCCTCGGACCAGCCGAGCGCGACGAGTTCGGCGAAGCCGGGCAAGAAGGCTTCACCGAAGCCGGGCAGCCCTTCGGGCGACTCCGGCGGGAACGGCGGCGGCACCATCGCCGCCTGCACCAAAGAGGACCTCGCGGTCTCCGCCGTGAAGGAGCCTGCGGACAGCAAGGAGGCACGGCACCTCCTCATCACCGTCCAGAACTCCGGCGACAAGAAGTGCAACCTCTACCACTACCCCCACGTACAGCTCGGTGCCGATGCGCAGACCACGGTCCCCGTGATCGAGGACAGCAACATGGACCCGGGGACGCCCGTCACCATCGCTCCGGGTGAGGAGGCCCACGCCGCTCTGCTCGTCAGCGGTGGCGCCAGGGACGAGTACGAGGCGAAGAGCATCTCCCTCACCCTCCAGGGCAAGAAGCTCGGCAGCGAGGCGAGCAAGCCGATGGACGTCCCCATGCCGGTCGACACCTTGTACGCAGACGACGGTCAACTCGTCACCTACTGGACGACCGCCGAGGGCGTGGCCCTGGACTTCATCATGTCGAAGTAACGGCCGCCGATCGCGGACATCCTCACCGGAACCGAGCCAGCGTGCCTGAACCCCGCCCTATCTCTGCGCCAGACTGGACTGACGTACCACCAGCTCCGGCTGGAGGATGACGTGTTCGTGCTCGTGCTCGTCGGCCTCGTCGCCGGTCTCCTGGAGCAGGAGGTCCGCCGCGAGGGTGCCGATGGTGCGGGCGGGCTGGCGTACCGAGGTGAGGGGGACCGTGGCCGCCGCCGCGAACTCGATGTCGTCGTAGCCGACGATCGCCATGTCCTCGGGGACCCGGACGCCCGCCGCGTACATGGACTGGAGGACGCCGAGGGCCAGAAGGTCATTGGCGCAGAACACGGCGGTGGGCCGCTCGGCCAGGCCGAGGAGTCGGGCGCCCGCGTCGCGTCCGGCGGCGACGTCGAGGCGTTCGGCGGGGATCTCCCTGAGCGCCTCGGCGGGCAGGCCGGCCTCGGCGAGGGCGAGCAGGGCGCCCTCTCGCCGGTCCCGTATCTGCTGGAGATGCGGAGGGCCGCTGACGAAGGCGATCGACCGGTGCCCGGCCATGGTCAGGTGACGGATCGCCATGGAGCCGCCGGCGACGTCGTCGACCGAGACCGAACAGCCGTCCAGATCGGTGGCCACCCGGTCCACGAGCACGAACGGGATGCCGTGACGGCGGAACTCCCGCAGGTTGGCGCCACTGGGGTCGGCGGGGGTGATCAGCACACCGCGCACGCGCTGCTCGGCGAAGAGGGAGAGATAGTCGGCCTCGTCCCGCGCGTTCTGTGCGCTGTTGCACACCATGACGCCGAGGCCGGCGGCCCGGGCTGTGCGCTCGGCCCCGTGTGCGATGTCGACGAAGAACGGGTTGCCCATGTCCAGGACGAGCAGCGCCATGATGCGGCTCCGACCCGCCCGGAGCTGCCGGGCGGAATCGCTGCGGACGTAACCCAGGCGAGCGATCACGCCTTGCACGTGCTGCCTGGTCCCCGGCGACACACGCTCCGGCTGGTTGATCACGTTCGAGACCGTGCCCACGGAGACGCCGGCTTCGCGTGCCACGTCCTTGATGCCGACTGTCCGTGCGGTGCCCGTCATCCGTCCCACCTGATCTGTCCCGCTGCCTGCTCGTCCGAGCGACGTCCCGCCTGGGAATGCCATCCTACGCAGGAGGTATTCCGCGTCATGCGAGGTGGAAGACCTCCGTGAGCGGCCGCATCGCGGCGTCCGGGGCCTGTCCGTCCAGCTCTTCGAAGAACTCGGCCATCTCCGCCTGCCAGCGCGCGTTCACCTCCGTGGCGTCCATGGCGGAACGGGCCCTGTCGAAGTCCGGGGTCTCCAGATATCCGACGAGCAGACCGTCCTCCCGGAGGAACAGAGAGTAGTTGTGCCAGCCTGTTGCCGAGAGCGCGGACAGCATCTCCTCCCAGACGTGCTCATGACGGACTCGGTACTCCGCGACCTTCTCGGCCCGGACCTTCAGAAGGAAGCAGACGCGCTCCACGGGGGTCTCCTCGCTCGTGACATGGGATGGGGCGGGGTGTGGGGTGCGGTGGGTTCGGGAGAGGGGCCGCACCTCTCCGTGGCGGCCCCACGTCCCTGACGGATCAGAAGTCGAACCGGTCGATGTTGGTCTTGTCGAAGACGGTGGGCTTGCCGAGCGAGACCACGCCGTTGTCTCCGATGGTGAAGGTGCCCAGGTCGCCGGCCGTGAACGTCTCGTCCTTCGCACCGGTGATCCGGCCGGACTCGAGCGCGACGGCCGTGTGGGCGGCGAGCGCGCCGAGCTTGGCCGGGTCCCACAGCTCGAAGCCCTCGACGGTGCCGTCCTTGACGTAGGCGCGCATGTCGTTGGGGGTGCCGAGGCCGGTCAGCTTGACCTTGCCCTTGTACGTGGAGCCGGACAGGTACTGGGCGGCCGCCTTGATGCCGACCGTGGTGGGCGAGATGATCCCCTTGAGGTTCGGGTACTCCTGGAGCAGGCCCTGGGTCTGCTGGAAGGACTTCTGGGCGTCGTCGTCTCCGTAGACGGTCTTGACCAGCTTGATGTCCTTGTACTCGGGCTTCTCCAGCTCCTTCTTCATGAAGTCGATCCAGGTGTTCTGGTTGGTGGCCGTCTGCGCCGCCGAGAGGATCGCGATCTCGCCCTTGCCGCCGATCTGCTTCGACAGCAGCTGGGCCTGGGTGCGGCCGAGGTCCTCGGCGCTCGCCTGGGAGACGAAGACCTGGCGGCAGTCGGCCCGGGTGTCGGAGTCGTAGGTGACGACGCTGACACCGTTCTTCATGGCCTGCTTGAGGGCCGTGCACAGAGCGCCCGGGTCCTGCGCGGAGACCGCGATGCCGTCGACCTGTTGCTGGGTGAGGGTGTTGACGTAGGAGACCTGGCCGGCGGTGTCGGTGCCACTGCTGGTGCCGACCTCCTTGTACGCGGAACCGAGCTGCTCCAGGGCCTTCCTGCCACCGTTGTCGGAGGTGGTGAAGTACGGGTTGTTGACCTGCTTGGGCAGGAAGGCGACGGTGAGGCCCTTCTTGGTGGCCGCGTTCGGGTCGGCCTTGCCGGTGACGGCCGGGCCGGCCTCCTTGTTCGCCGAGTCCTTCGTCGTACCGGAGCAGGCCGTGACGCCGAGGGCGAGGGCGGCGGTGACGGCGAGCGCGGCGGTGAGGCGGCGGTTCCTGGCGGTGGTGCCGTGCATGGAGGTGCCTTTCTCTGTGGAACTACGCGGTGGGGGAAGGCGATACGGGGGATGCGGCCGCGGTTCTCCTGCGAGCCCGGGCCTGGGCGATCTGCCGACCGACGCGGGGCGCGAGGACGGAGAGGACCAGGAGGACCCCGGTGACGACGATCTGCGACTGGGCGGAGACGTTCACGAGGCTCATGACGTTCTGCAGGGTGCCGAGCAGGAACACGCCCGCGATGGCGCCGCCGAGGGTGCCCTTGCCGCCGTCGAAGTCGATACCGCCGAGCAACACCGCGGCGATGACGGAGAGTTCGAGGCCGGTGGCATTGTCGTAGCGGGCGCTGGCGTAGTGCAGGGCCCAGAAGACACCGGTGAGCGCGGAGACGAGGCCGGTGGTGACGAACATCGACAGCTTGAGCCGCTTGACGCGGATGCCCGCGAACCGGGCTGCCTCCTCGCTCGCGCCGGTCGCGAACAGGGAGCGTCCGACGGGGGTGGCGTGCAGCACCACGACAGCGACGGCGAGCAGGACGGTGAAGGGAACGGCGGCGTACGGGATGGAGGTGTCGCCGATTCGGCCCGCGCCGAAGTCGAGGTACTGGGCGGGGAAGTCGGTGACGGAGTCGGAGCCGAGCACGATCTGCGCGATGCCGCGGTAGGCGGCCATGGTGCCGATGGTGACCGCGAGGGACGGCAGGCCGAGCCGGGTGACGAGCACTCCGTTGACCAGGCCGCAGACGAGGCCGAGCAGCAGGCACAGCGGGATGATCGCCTCGATGCTCATGCCGGCGTTCCACAGCGCGCCCATCACGGCCCCGGAGAGTCCCGCCGTGGAGCCGACGGAGAGGTCGACCTCGCCCGCGACCACGAGCATGGTCATCGGTAGGGCGATCAGGGCGATCGGCAGGGTGTTGCCGATCAGGAACGACAGGTTCAGCGCGTTGCCGAAGTTGTCGACGAAGGAGAACGAGCAGATCAGCAGCGTCAGCAGGAGGGCGCCGACCGCGCTGTCCCAACGCACCGCGCCCTGAAGACGGGCGAGGGCGGGGGCCTTGGAGATGTCAGGCATGGCGGGCACTCCTCATCTGTGCGGCCTTCTTGCGCAGGGCTGCGGCCACCCGCAGGGCCAGGATCCGGTCGACGGCGATGGCGAGCAGCAGCAGGAAGCCGTTGATCGCGGTGACCCAGACCGAGTTCACTCCGAGGGCCGGGAGCACGCTGTTGATGGAGGTCAGCAGCAGGGCGCCGAGCGCGGCGCCGTAGACGGTGCCGGAGCCGCCGGTGAAGGCGACACCGCCGACGACGACAGCGCTGACGACGGTGAGCTCGAATCCGTTGCCGGTGGCGGAGTCGACGTTGCCGAAGCGGGCGAGGTAGAGGGCGCCCGCGAGGCCGGCGAGCGCGCCGCAGAGCACGTACGCGGTCATGATCCGCGCGCGGACCGGGATGCCGGCGAGCCGTGCGGCCTCCGGGCTCGATCCGAGCGCGTACATGTCGCGTCCGCCGTGGTAGCTGCGCAGGTAGAAGGCGACGGCCACCAGAACGGCGAGAGCGAGCAGGGCGAGATGGGGCACCACTCCGATCCCGTCGTGGCCGAAGTCGACGAAGCTCGACGGGAGCGCGTCGGCGGTGATCTGCCGGGAGCCGACCCAGATGGAGTCGATGCCGCGGACGATGTAGAGGGTGCCCAGGGTCACGACGAGGGCGGGCACCTTGCCGAGGCTGACGAGCGCTCCGTTGAGGACGCCGAACACGGCGCCGAGCGCGGTCGCGAGAAGGACCGCGACGAGCGGGTTGCCCCCGTCCTGGAGGTGGATGCCGGCGGCGAACGCCGAGATGCCGAGCACGGAGCCGACCGACAGGTCGACGTTCCGGGTGATGACGACGACGGCCTGGCCCACGGCGACCAGGACCAGAATGGTCGCATTGAGCATCAGGTCCTTGATGCCCTGCTCGGACAGGAACTCGGTGTTGGACAACTGGGTCGCACCGAGCATCAGCACGAGGACGGCGACCACGGCCAGTTCGCGGGCCTTGAACACCTTGTCGACGAGGCGCCGCGAGGCGGTGGGCGTGGGTGCGGTCTCCGGCCGCACCGGTCCGGCGGTGATGGTCATGCCGCGTCCCTTCCTCGGTCGGCACGCCCCGTCGCCGCGGCCATCACGCTCTCCTCGGTGGCCTCGGCCCGCGGGATCTCGGCGGTCAGCCGCCCCTCGTGCATGACCAGGACCCGGTCGGCCATGCCGAGGATCTCGGGCAGGTCGGAGGAGATCATCAGTACCGCCACGCCTTCGGCGGCGAGCGAGGAGAGCAGGCGGTGCACCTCGGCCTTGGTGCCGACGTCGATGCCCCGGGTCGGTTCGTCCACGATCAGTACCTGCGGGGCGGTGGCCAGCCACTTGGCGAGTACGACCTTCTGCTGGTTGCCGCCGGAGAGCGTGCCGACGACATCGGCGAGGCGGGCGTACTTGACCTGGAGCTTCACCGCCCAGTCCACCGCCCGGCTGCGCTCGGCCCGGCGGTTCATCACCCCGGCGCGGGTGGTGTCGGCGAAACCGGTGAGCCCGATGTTCCGCTCGATGGACATGTCCATCACCAGGCCCTGGGCGCGCCGGTCCTCGGGTACGAGGGCGAGACCGGCCGCCATGGCCAGGCTCGGCGCGCCCGACTTGAGCTTCCTGCCGAGCACCTCGACCTCGCCGCCGTCGAAGCGGTCGACGCCGAACACGGCCCGCGCCACTTCGCTGCGACCGGCTCCGACCAGACCCGCGAGTCCGACGATCTCTCCGCGGCGGACCTCGAAGGAGACGTCTGTGAAGACCCCTTCTCGGGTGAGCCGGCGCAAGGCGAGGGCCACTTCGCCGATCTCGGTCTCCTGCTTGGGGTACAGCTCGTCGAGATCGCGGCCCACCATGCGGCGCACGAGGTCGTCCTCGCTCAGGCCGTCGACGGGCTCGCCGGCGACGAAGGCGCCGTCGCGGAGGGTGGTGACGCGCTGGCACAGGTCGAAGATCTCCTCGAGGCGGTGCGAGATGAACAGCACCGCCGCTCCCTGCTCGCGCAGCGTCTTCACGACGCCGAAGAGGCGGGCGACCTCGCTGCCGGTGAGCGCCGCGGTCGGCTCGTCCATGATCAGGACACGGGCGTCCAACGACAGGGCCTTGGCGATCTCGACCAGTTGCTGGTCGGCTATGGACAGGCCGCGGGCGGGCTGGTCGGGATCGAGGTCGACACCGAGACGGGTGAAGAGTTCGGCAGCGGCGCGGCGGACCGCGCGGTGGTCCACCCGGCCGAGCGAGCGGCGCGGCTGTCGTCCCACGAAGATGTTCTCCGCCACCGACAGGTCGGGGAAGAGGGTCGGCTCCTGGTAGATCACGGCGACTCCCGCGTCACGGGAGTCGGCCGGGCTGTGGAAGTCGACCGGCTTGCCGTCGAGCAGGACCGTGCCCGTGTCCGGACGGTGCACGCCGGCGAGCGTCTTGATCAGGGTCGACTTGCCCGCGCCGTTCTCACCCGCGAGGGCATGGGCCTCGCCGGCGTACAGCCGCAGCGAGACGCCGCGCAGGGCCCGGACGGCACCGAAGGACTTGCTCACCCCCTCCAGCGCGAGCACCGGAGTCGTCTCCGGTTCAGGTTGCGTCATTGCGTGTCTCCATGGGTGTGCCAGGGGTCTGCCAGGGGTGATGTGTCGGGGTGGTGTGTCGGCGGGGCGCGGCAGGTGGTGCCGCCGGATCCCCTCGATGTGAAATGTTTCATTCGGGTTGCCCGGAAGTTAGCCCCGCCCGCCTCGTCGGTCAAGAGGTCTCTTCCGCGCCCCCACCGCCCCCTGGCGACCGCCCGCTCGGTTCAACTCCTGTGAACTGCGAGATGAGCGGCGCGTTCGGGATACCGGACGATGCGAACGACACGATTCGACAACGCGGTCGGAACGCTCCCTCGGCCGGCTCGACACCTTGACGGTCACCATGTCGCGGGCTAGCTTCACTCACGAAATGAATCGATTCACACATTCGGTTCGGCACTCGCCGACCCCACTTCGGGGACGGGGCCGGCCGGGCTCCCCCGTTCTTCCAGCCATCCAGAGGTGACCATGCCTGACATCGCCGCCGTGAAGGCCGCACTCGCCGGCCAGCGGATCGAGACACCGTCCTGGGGGTACGGGAACTCCGGCACCCGGTTCAAGGTGTTCGCGCAGGACGGTGTGCCACGGACGCCGTACGAGAAGCTGGACGACGCGGCTCAGGTGCACGCGTTCACCGGCGTCGCCCCCAAGGTGTCGCTGCACATCCCGTGGGACCGGGTCGAGGACTACGCGGCGCTGGCGACGTACGCCAAGGAGCGCGGCCTGGAACTGGGTGCGATCAACTCCAACACCTTCCAGGACGACGCGTACAAGCTCGGCAGCGTCTGCCACCCGGACCCGAAGGTGCGCCGCAAGGCCGTCGACCATCTCCTGGAGTGCGTCGACATCATGGACGCCACGGGGTCGAAGGACCTGAAGCTGTGGTTCGCGGACGGCACGAACTACCCCGGCCAGGACGACATCGTCGCCCGCCAGAACCGGCTGGCCGAGGCGCTGGCCGAGGTGTACGAGCGGCTCGGGGACGACCAGCGGCTGCTGCTCGAGTACAAGTTGTTCGAGCCGGCCTTCTACACCACCGATGTGCCGGACTGGGGCACCTCGTACGCCCACTGTCTCAAGCTGGGCCCGAAGGCGCAGGTCGTCGTGGACACCGGCCACCACGCACCGGGCACCAACATCGAGTTCATCGTCGCGTTCCTCCTGCGGGAGGGGAAACTGGGCGGCTTCGACTTCAACTCGCGCTTCTACGCGGACGACGACCTGATGGTCGGCTCCGCGGACCCCTTCCAGCTCTTCCGGATCATGCACGAGGCCGCCAGGAACGGCGGCCTGCTGCCGGAGACGAACGTGGCCTTCATGCTCGACCAGTGCCACAACATCGAGGCGAAGATCCCGGCCGTCATCCGCTCGGTGATGAACGTCCAGGAGGCCACCGCCAAGGCCCTCCTCGTCGACCTCGACGAGCTGCGCGACGCCCAGCGGTCCGGTGACGTGCTCGCCGCGAACGCCGCGCTGATGGACGCCTACAACACCGACGTACGTCCCCTGCTGCGCGAGCTCCGCGAGGAACAGGGACTCCACCCCGACCCGGTCGCCGCCTATCGGGCCGCCGGCTGGCAGGAGCGGATCGTCGCCGAGCGGGTCGGCGGCGAGCAGGCCGGCTGGGGCGCCTGAGCCCCCGACGCGACGGACCGACACTCCCATGACGAAGGAACACGCACCCATGGCACCGCACCCCGAAGTCGCCGCCCTCCTGGAGCGCGCGCACCGACTGGGCTCCGACCCCCGCACCACCAACTACGCCGGCGGCAACGCCTCGGCCAAGGGCTCGGTCACCGACCCGGTGACCGGCGGCGACGTCGAGCTGATGTGGGTCAAGGGCTCCGGCGGCGACCTGGGCACCCTCACCGAGGACGGCCTCGCCGTACTGCG
Organism: Streptomyces sp. NPDC059875; assembly: GCF_042731085.1. Taxonomy (NCBI): domain Bacteria; kingdom Bacillati; phylum Actinomycetota; class Actinomycetes; order Kitasatosporales; family Streptomycetaceae; genus Streptomyces; species Streptomyces sp. NPDC059875. The sequence goes on along the minus strand of NZ_JBHWJZ010000007.1, from coordinate 195,176 downwards.
CCTGGACCGGTTGCGGGCGCTCACGGACGTCTACCCGGGGGTGGAGCGCGAGGACGAGATGGTCGCCGCGTTCGACTACTGCCTGCACGGCAAGGGCGGCGCCGCACCCTCCATCGACACCGCCATGCACGGCTTGGTGGACGCCGCACACGTCGACCACCTCCACCCCGACTCCGGTATCGCGCTCGCCTGTGCGGCGGACGGGGAGGCGCTGACCAAGGAGTGTTACGGCGGCAAGGTGGCCTGGGTGCCGTGGCGCCGCCCCGGATTCCAACTGGGCCTGGACATCGCGGCGATCAAGGAGGCCAACCCGCGGGCGGTCGGTGTCGTCCTCGGCGGCCACGGCATCACCGCCTGGGGAGCCACGGCCGAGGAGTGCGAGAAGAACGCCCTGTGGATGATCCGTACGGCTGAGGAGTTCCTCGTCGGCAGGGGCAAGGAGCAGCCGTTCGGCGCGCCGATGGAGGGGTACGAAGCCCTGGACGAGGAGCTGCGCCGGGAGCGGGCCGCCGCACTGGCGCCCGTGATCCGAGCCCTGGCGTCCCAGGACCGGCCGCAGGTCGGCCACTTCACCGACTCCGACGCGGTGCTCGACTTCCTCGCCCACGACCAGCACCCGCGTCTCGCGGCCCTCGGCACCTCCTGCCCGGATCACTTCCTGCGCACGAAGGTCCGTCCGCTGGTCCTGGACCTGCCCGCGTCCGCGCCCCTGGACGGGGCGGTCGCCCGGCTGAAGGAGCTGCACGCCGAGTACCGCGAGGAGTACGCCTCCTATTACGCGCGGCACGCCACCGCCGACTCGCCCGCGATGCGCGGCGCCGACCCGGCGATCGTTCTCGTCCCCGGCGTCGGCATGTTCTCCTTCGGCAAGGACAAGCAGACCGCACGCGTGGCGGGCGAGTTCTACGTCAACGCGATCAACGTGATGCGGGGTGCCGAGGCGGTCTCCACGTACTCCCCCATCGAGGAGTCGGAGAAGTTCCGCATCGAGTACTGGGAGTTGGAGGAGGCCAAGCTGCGGCGCATGCCGAAGCCGAAGCCGCTCGCCACCCGCGTCGCGCTGGTGACGGGTGCGGGCAGCGGCATCGGCAAGGCGATCGCCCACCGGCTCGTCGCCGAGGGCGCCTGTGTGGTCGTCGCCGACCTCGACGGCGAGAACGCGGAAGCCGTGGCCGAGGAGCTGGGCGGCCCCGACAAGGCGGTCCCGGTGACCGTGGACGTGACGTCCGAGACGCAGATCGTCGCGGCCTTCCGTGCGGCCCTGCTCGCCTTCGGCGGCGTCGATCTGGTCGTCAACAACGCGGGCATCTCGATCTCCAAGCCGCTCCTGGAGACCACGGCACGCGACTGGGACCTCCAGCACGACATCATGGCCCGCGGCTCCTTCCTGGTCTCCCGGGAAGCCGCGCGGGTCATGACCGAGCAGGGCCTCGGCGGCGACATCGTCTACGTCGCCTCCAAGAACGCGGTCTTCGCGGGCCCGAACAACATCGCCTACTCCGCCACCAAGGCCGACCAAGCCCACCAGGTCCGCCTCCTCGCCGCCGAGCTGGGCGAACACGGCATCCGCGTCAACGGCGTCAACCCCGACGGGGTCGTCCGCGGCTCCGGCATCTTCGCCGCGGGCTGGGGAGCCCAGCGGGCGGCGACCTACGGCATCGAGGAGGAGAAGCTCGGCGAGTTCTACGCCCAGCGCACTCTGCTCAAGCGCGAGGTCCTGCCCGAGCACGTCGCGAACGCGGTCTTCGCCCTGACCGGCGGCGACCTGACCCACACCACCGGCCTCCACATCCCCGTCGACGCGGGCGTCGCGGCGGCGTTCCTGCGCTGACGGGCGCGCTCCGATCGCTGTGGGGGCCGGTGAACTGACGCGCCGGGCCCAGGGCGCCGACCCGCGCACCCGATCGACCTGGGGCCCGTGACCTGACGCGCCGGCCCCAGGTGCACCTTCCTCCGGCTCTCCTCCCCCGGCTATCCCCCCGACTCTCCCCCCCGGCTTTCCCCCCGACTCTCCCCCCCGGCTTTCCCCCCGGTTCTCCTCCCCCGCTCTCCTCCCCGACCAGCCGCGCGCACCGCGGAGGTACCTCACGTGACGACCACCCCACCGTCCTCCGCCTGTCCGTCCCCGTTCGCCGCGGTCGATCTCGGCGCCACCAGCGGGCGCGTGATCCTCGGTCGGGTCGGCCAGGACAACCTCGACCTCACCGAGGTCCACCGGTTCCCCAACCCTCCCGTTCTGCTCCCCGACGGGCTGCGCTGGGATGTCCTCTCCCTGTTCCAGTGCATCCTCGACGGTCTGCGTGAAGCCGCCCGTGCGGGCGGTGTCACGTCGATCGGCGTGGACACCTGGGCGGTCGACTACGGCCTCCTGGACGCGGACGGCGCCCTGCTCGGCCACCCCTTCCACTACCGCGACGGCCGCACCGAAGGAGCCGCCGAACGTGTGTGGACCACGGTCCGCCGTGAAGAGCTGTACGGGATCACGGGCCTGCAGCACCTCCCGTTCAACACCGTGTTCCAGCTCGCAGCGGCCGCGGGGAGTGTCCAACTGGGTGTGGCTCGGACCCTGTTGCTCATCCCGGACCTGCTGATCCACTGGCTGACCGGATCCATCGGAGCCGAGGAGACCAACGCCTCGACCACCGGTCTCTTCGACGCTCGCACCGGGACCTGGTCCAAAGAGATCCTCGGCCGGCTCTCCCTCGAACCCGGACTGCTGCCACGACTGCGCGCCCCCGGTGACCCGGCGGGCACGTTGCTGCCCCATGTCGCCGCCTACACAGGGCTCGACGCCCGGACTCCGGTGACCACGGTCGCCTCGCACGACACCGCGTCCGCGGTGGTCGCCGTACCGGCAACGGAACCGAACTTCGCGTACATCTCGTCCGGCACCTGGTCACTGGCCGGGCTCGAACTCGACGCCCCGGTCCTGACCGGGGCGTCCCGGGCCGCCAACTTCACCAACGAGCGCGGCATCGACGGCACCATCCGCTTCCTGCGCAACATCATGGGCATGTGGCTGCTCGAGGAAAGTCGCCGCACCTGGGAGAAGCAGGGCCTCCCCACCCACATCCCGGCCCTCCTCGCCGACGCCGCCCGAGCCGAGCCGTTCGCCTCGGTCGTCGACCCGGACGCCCCGGAGTTCCTCGCCCCCGGCGACATGCCGGCCCGCATCCGGGACTTCTGCACCCGCACCGGCCAGCGCGCACCGGGCAGCCAGGGCGCGGTGGTCCGCTGCATCCTGGAGAGCCTGGCCCTCGCCCACCGCCGCACCCTGCGGCAGGCAGCCGAGCTCGCCGGCCGTGACATGACCCACGTCCACCTCGTCGGCGGCGGATCGCGCAACGATCTCCTGTGCCAACTGACCGCCGACGCCACCGGACTGCCCGTGATCGCCGGCCCCGCCGAAGCCACCGCGCTCGGCAACATCCTCGTCCAGGCCCGGGCCGCCGGCCTGGTGGGGGACCTGTCCGCCATGCGCACGCTCGTCGCTTCCACCCAGCACCTGCGGCACTACGCCCCCCGGGGGGACACCGCCGCCTGGGACGCGGCCGCCGCCCGACTCGACCCCGCCCCGAGGACCTCCTGATGCGCGTCGCCCTCTTCGCCACCTGCGTCAACGACGCCGTCTACCCCTCCACGGCCATCGCCACCGTCAAGGTGCTGAGGCGCCTCGGCCTGGAGGTCGACTTTCCCGCCTCCCAGACCTGCTGTGGGCAGCCCCAGTTCAACACGGGCTACCGGCGGGAGACCGAACCTCTGGTACGGCGCATGGCACGGGCCTTCGCGGGCTACGACTACGTGGTCACGCCCTCCGGGTCCTGCGTCGCCATGGTGCGCGACAACTACCCCAGGATCGGGGCGAAGGCGCGCGCCGAGGGGCGTGGCACGGAGCTGGCGGACGCGGCCTCGTCACTCGTCCCCCGGACGTACGAGCTGACGGAGTTCCTGGTCGACGTGCTGGGGGTGACGGACGTCGGCGCGTACTACCCGCACAAGGTCACCTACCATCCCTCCTGCCACGGCCTGCGCTCCCTCCGCCTCGCGGACCGTCCGTACCGGCTACTGACGGCGGTCAAGGGGTTGGAGCTGGTGGAGCTGCCGGGGGCCGAGGAGTGCTGCGGTTTCGGCGGTACGTTCGCGGTGAAGAACGCCGACGTGTCGGCCGCCATGGGCGCCGACAAGGTCCGCAACGCCCTGTCCACCGGTGCGGATGTGCTGTGCGGCGCCGACAACTCCTGTCTGATGCACCTGGGCGGCATGCTTCGCCGCCAGGACGCCCCGCAGCGCGCGCTGCACATCGCCGAGATCCTGGCGAGCACGGAAGAGGAGCCAGCGGCATGAGCGGTGCGTTCGTGGGGATGCCGGCTTTCCCGAAGGCTGCGCATGAGGCCGTGCGGAACGCCACGCTGCGGGCGAATCTGCGGCACGCGACGCACACCATCCGAGACAAGCGGGCGGTGGCGGTGGCCGAGCTCGACGAATGGGCGGAGCTGCGCGAGGCGGGCAAGCAGATCAAGGACCACACCCTGCGTCATCTCGACCGGTATCTGGTCCAGTTGGAGGAGTCGGTCACTGCGGCCGGGGGGACGGTGCACTGGGCGGTGGACGCCGCCGAGGCGAACCGGATCGTCGCCGACCTGGTCAAGGCCACCGGGGAAAGCGAGGTGGTGAAGGTCAAGTCGATGGCGACGCAGGAGATCGGGCTCAACGAGGCGCTGGAGGCGGAGGGCATCTCCGCCTACGAGACGGATCTGGCGGAGCTGATCGTGCAGCTCGGCGAGGACCGGCCCTCGCACATCCTCGTGCCGGCCATCCACCGCAATCGTGGTGAGATCCGGGACATCTTCCGCTCCGAGATGGGCAAGTGGGGCCGGCCCGCGCCCGAGAACCTGACCGACAGTCCCAGGGAGCTGGCCGAGGCCGCGCGGCTGCACCTCCGGGAGAGGTTCCTGCGGGCGAAGGTGGGCATCTCGGGGGCGAACTTCATGGTGGCCGAGACCGGCACCCTGGTCGTGGTCGAGTCCGAGGGCAACGGCCGGATGTGCCTCACCCTGCCCGAGACCCTGATCTCCGTCGTCGGCATCGAGAAGATCGTGCCGACCTGGCAGGACCTGGAAGTCTTCCTCCAGACCCTGCCCCGCTCCTCGACCGCCGAACGCATGAACCCCTACACCTCCATGTGGACCGGCACCACCGACGGCGACGGACCCCGCACCTTCCACCTCGTCCTGCTCGACAACGGCCGCACCGACACCCTCGCCGACGAGGTCGGCCGCCAGGCCCTGCGCTGCATCCGCTGCTCGGCCTGCCTCAACGTCTGCCCCGTCTACGAACGCGCCGGCGGCCACGCCTACGGCTCCGTCTACCCCGGTCCGATCGGCGCGATCCTCAGCCCTCAACTCCGGGGCACCGCAAGCGAGATCGACGCCTCACTCCCGTACGCGTCCACCCTCTGCGGAGCCTGTTACGACGTGTGCCCGGTCGCCATCGACATCCCCGAAGTCCTCGTCCACCTCCGCGAACGCGTCGCCGACCAGGGTGGCAAGGGCCACCGCCTGGAGAAGGCCGCCATCAAGGCCTCGGGGTGGATCTTCGATCATCCCTCCGCCCTGGCGGCAGGCGAATGGCTCGCGTCCAAAACGCGCACCCTGCATCCCAGACGCCTCCCCGGCCCCGGCGCCGGTCAGTGGACCGACAGCCGCGACCTTCCCGAACTCCCCGCGGAACCGTTCCGTACCTGGTGGAAGCGGAACCAGCAGCGAAAGGAGGACTCCCAGTGAGCAGCAGAGACCTCGTCCTGGGCCGGATCCGACGGGCCCTGGCCGACGTACCTCCGACCGACACCCCGTATGAGCAGGCCGTGTCCCGCGCCTACGTGCGGGAGCACGGCAACCGGGACGCCGAACGGACTGTCGACCTGCTCGCGGAGAACCTGGCCGACTACAGGGCGATCGTCCACCGATGCCGGCCGGACGGGCTGCAGGAGCTGATCGGACGGCTGCTGGCCGAGCGGGGCGCCGGCACCGTACTCGTACCGGAAGGCCTGCCGCGACACCTGCTGGAAGGGACGGCCGCCGACGTCGTCCGCGAACGGGCCGACCACTCCCCCGACGACCTCGATCGTCTCGACAGCGTGGTGACCGGCTGCGCGGTGGCCATCGCCGAGACCGGCACCCTCGTCCTCGACGCCGGCCCGGACCAGGGCCGCCGCCGCCTCACCCTCGTCCCCGACCACCACATCTGCCTCGTCCGCGTCCCCGACCAGGTCGTCTCCTCGGTGCCCCAGGCCCTCGCGCGGCTGGACCCCACCAGGCCCCTCACCTGGATCTCCGGCCCCTCAGCCACCAGCGACATCGAACTCGACCGCGTCGAAGGCGTCCACGGCCCCCGCCGCCTCGACGTCGTCCTCGTCAGCCGCGCCTGACGAGGAAGCCGCGGCATCCGGGAGAGAAACCGTGGGTTTCGAAGACGCCGTCGAGGACCCCCGTCAGCCGGGCACGGGAGACACCCCGTGACCTCTTGAGTACGCGTACTCATGGCACGACGATCCACTTCGGCGAGAGTGGTGCGCACGCCGAACTACAGGAGAGCGCTGTGCAGATGTCCCGCAGGACCAGCCGAACCGCGACTGCTTCCCCACGCGGCAAGTACCGCGCCGCTGCTGCCGCGGCATTCGCATCCGCGGCGGCGATCGTCGCGCTCACCGGATGTTCCTTTGCCTACGAAGAGGACATCTGCAGCGAAGGCGAATACCCGGTACTGACCGTCGGGGGGACCGGGTCCGCTTGCGTCGCGAACGGCGAACAGCCCCCGGAGGGGTTCACGCGCTACCCCGAGGGCAAGGTGCCGCAGCAGGTCGACGACGAGTGGGACGTGTACTGGCGTACCCACACGCTCGACAGGGAAGGCAACATCATCGACGCGCCGGACGCCGGCTGACCAACGTCGGCGTCGCCGCGCACCGTGCCGGTCGCGTCGAGCAGCAGGGTGGCGGCGTCCACGGCCGGCACCATCGCCGCCAGAGAAGAAATGCCTAGACCTCGGGGAGGGAAGGGTCGGGCGTCCAAGGAGATGGTGCGCTGATGGACCAACGCTCGTGGTCGCGCCATGCCCCGTCGATGAAGAGATAGGCGGGCGACAGACCCTCGTAACGAAAGCCCAGGCGCTGAACCAAGGCCAATGACGCCTTGTTTCCCGGCTGAATGTTCGCCTCCAGCCGGTGGAGCCGCAGGTCGTTGAAGGCGTGCTGCAGGGTGACGGTGAGCCCTTCGGCCATGTAGCCCCGCCCCGCAGACGGAGCGAAAGCCGCATAGCCAAGGGACGCTCCCTGGTAACGGCCCCGGATGATCGAGTTGATGTTGACCATGCCGGCAGCTGCACCGGTCTCCTGAACGCGGATCAGAAAGCCCCTGGTGGTTCCGTCGTCAAAGCGGCGCATCCACTCCTGGAACTCCTCCGCGGTCGCGGGCAGTTGCATCCACGGCGCATGGAGCTCGGTGCTGGCCCTCACGAGCGAGCAGAACTCGTCCTGGTCGGCGAGGGTGAGCGGGCACAGTTCGACCCGTGACGGCATGTTGGACATGGGCCAATGTTAGGGCCCTCTCCTGAACAGAAGATCACATGAGTGATCCCAGTTCCGTGGGCGGGCCGCTGCTGTGGCCGGCGGACGAGGCATGGCCGGCGAGCTCCTTCCCGTCCGCACCCTCACGATCTTCGATGTGCACTGCGGCGACGACTCGGCAGCTCACTCGCGGGCGGCGGGGGCCGTAGGTGGCCATTCGCCGGCAGGGCCTGGTTCCGCCTTTCTATATGCAACGCGTGTTGTTCCTAGAATGGTCTGGTGAAGGACATCGACGCGATCGCGGTGTTGCAGGATCCGGTGCGGCGCCGCCTGTACGAGTACGTGGCGGCCCAAGGCCGTGAGGTCGGCCGCAACGAGGCCGCCGAGGCGGCCGGGGTGGCGCGCACGCTCGCTGCGCATCATTTGGACAAGCTGACCGAGGCCGGGCTGCTGGAGAGCGGTAGCCGCCGCCTGACGGGCCGCTCCGGGCCGGGGGCGGGCCGTCCCGCCAAGGTGTACACGCGGGCGCGGGCCGAGCACTCGGTCTCGTTGCCCGCCCGCGACTACCGCACCGCCGCAGAGCTGCTGGCCGAGGCCGCCGAGCAGGCCGGGCTGGACGCCGGGCTCTGCGCGGCCGCACGTCGACGGGGTGAGGCTCTCCGTGGCTCGGCGGCGGCCTGCGGCGACCTGGCAGAGGCCATGGAGGTGCTCGCCGCCCGCGGTTACGAACCGCACCTGGAAAACGCCGAGGACGCCCAGGACAGCGAAGGCCCCGAGGGGGCGACCGGGGCAGCCGCGCGCGTCGTCCGCATGCGCAACTGCCCCTTCCACGCCGTCGCCGAACGCTTCCCGCCGCTCGTCTGCGGCATGAATCTCGCACTGCTGGAAGGGCTGCTCGGCACGGACGGCCCTGTCCGCGCCCGCATGGACGCCCGCCCCGGGGAGTGCTGCGTGGTGGTCGAGGCTTCTAAAAACAATCATGATTGACATAGAAAAGCGGGCCGTGCTGGGATGTGGCCATGACCGCATCCGCGCATGCCGCCCACCTCGCCGAGCTCAACGTCGCCACACTCCTCCACCCCCTCGACGACCCGCGCATGGCGCCGTTCGTCGAGATGCTCAATCCGGTCAACGCCGCCGCGGACAACGCGCCGGGCTTCGTGTGGCGGCTCGTGGAGGAAGGGGTGGCTGACGCCACCGGTCTGCGTCCGGCGGGCGAGGACGTCATCGTCAACCTGTCGGTGTGGGAAACCCAGGAGGCGCTGTGGGACTTCACCTACCGCAGTGGGCACCTGGAGGTGATGCGGGGGCGCCGCGAATGGTTCGAGCGGCACGTCGAGGCGCACCTGGTGCTCTGGTGGGTCCCCGCCGGTCACCTCCCGACCGTCGACGAGGCCCTCGAGCGGCTGACGGAACTGCGGGCGCACGGGCCGTCCGCGCGCGCGTTCACCTTCACCTCCTCCTACACCGCCGCCGAGGCCGCCCACCTCCTTCAGGCCGTACCGCCGGCGCGGCCCGAACAGGCCGCCAGGAGCGCGCGGCCGATGCCCGCCGGGGACGCGGCGGCGCTGTAAGGAAGGGTTGCTCACACCCGGCGTGCAGGCTGCAGGCTGCAGGTACGCCCGCGCTGCGGTGACGGACGCCCCCGCGTCGGCAGGCGCCGCAGCCGACCAGGACCTAGCGTGGACGTGCGGCCGATCCACCAAGGAGGGAGCTCTGCCATGAGCAGCATGGACAAGGCCAAGGGCAAGCTCAAAGAGGTCGCCGGAAAGATCACCGGCAATGAGCGACTCGAGTCCGAGGGCAGGACCGACCAGGTGAAGACCAAGATCCGCGAAACGGTGAAGAGCGTTCGCGAGCACGCCGAGGGCGTCAAGGACTCCCTCAAGCGCGATCGCTCTTGATTCCAACCTCCCGAAGGGTTCTCCCGTGACTGCTGGTCGTCACTGGAGAGCGCCGCGCAGGTCCCGGATGTACCAGTCGAGCCGTGTGCCGTCATTGCTGTGACTGGTGTGATCACAGCGTCGGAGCCGTCCTGGACAGCCCCGTTCACGGCGCCGGGCTGATCGTCCCGTCCTCCGCCATGTCGAAGCTGCCGTGGGTCTTGCCGTCGACCTTGGCGTGCTTGAGCCAGTGCTTCGACAGGTTGTGCAGGTTCTTGTGCTGGCCTTCCCACACGACCTGGTGCCCGGCGCAGGCCATCTTCACCAGCAGCCGGTGCGGCCCCTTGATGGCGTCGTAGAGCGCGGGGACGGAGAAGTTGAGCAGGGGATCGGAGCTGGGCGGTGTCGTGTTCGCTGTCGTGTCGTACTCCCCGTAGGCGATCAGCACCGGCACGCTCCCGCCGAGCACGCCGCCCCGCGCCGCGGCCTTCGTGTTCCAGCCCCACCACAGCGCGTTCCGGAATCGGCTGAGACCCATCGGCTTGCCGGACGACTGAACCTTCCCCCAGGTACGGCCGATCGGATCGATGGCCATCAGTGCCTTCCACACCACATCGACCATGCCGGGTTCACGCTGGTTGGAACAGTGGATCTGAGGGTCCCACGATTTCTGGAATCCATCTCGTGTGAACACATGGGTGGGGAACCCGGCCGCCGGCAGCGTGGACGGCGGGTCCATCCTGCCCAGCGGCGGGAACATGGGTGCGACCAGGAAGAGACTTGAGACCTTGCCGGGGTTGTCGATCGCGTACGGCCCCATCTGGAACGAGGCTGCGGACCACCCGATGAACGCGACCTTCGAGACGTTCCGCAGGGTCCGGATGTACTCGACCACGGTGTCCAGTTCGTCCCAGTCGCTCTGCGAGTTGTTCAGCTGGAAGGGATAGCTGGGCGTGCGCTGCCCCGAGAGTGGATTGGGCGTGAGCAGGGTGGTGTGCAGGGCCGGATTGACGTTGCATGGATCCTCCATGCGAGGCCGCGTCGACCCGCCCGACCCCTGCAGGTCCATCATGAACACGTCGTAGCCGGCCTTGGCCAGCGCCTCGCCCCACCCGTACGTGCCGTGCTGGAGGTCGAAGCCCGCCAGCACGGGAACGCTCCTGCCGTGCAGCATGAGGACGGCCTCCCGCTCGGCTGTGTGGCCGGAGGGCGTGCCGTCGTGCTCCCGTACGAAGAGCTCGATCTGCTGGTCCTTCGTCGCGGGGACCATCGAGGTATGGGGGACCAGGTGGTCGGTCGTTTTGATGGCCAAGACGATTCCTTCCGTCGGCTCGGTCATGAGCGGGGAATTGGCTTTGTTGGGTGAGATTCGAGAGCGTCTGCCGCTCAGCGGTGAAAGAGCCCCTCGCCGAAGTCCCAGGGCGGATCCAGCCTCAGGGCGGCGACGCCCCGGCCTGCCGGGATCAGGAGCTGCTGCGGGGTGATGACAACAGCTCCGCAACAGGAGCGGCGAGGCGCACGCTCCCTCCGGTCGGTACATGGACCGTGCAGGTGACGTGCCCTTCAGCCTGTCCGGCGGGCCAGAGCAGGTCGCAGCGAAGGACGACGTGCCGCCGGCCCGGCACCACCGGCACCCTCTCGTTGACGGGGTGGCGAGCCCCGTCGACGGAGAGCGTCCAGCAGGACACCGGGCCGGGGACGTCGACGCGAAGCGTCTGCCTCACTCGAACTTCACTGAGGACAGGAAGTCGTTGAAGGTGTCCGACCCCCCCGACGGCGAGTGATGCACGGTTACCAGGGGAGGGTCACCGACCGGATCCGATACGGGGACGGCCCCGCCGAGGTTCCGGATGACGGTGAACAGCTGCGGCCCGACCTTCAGACTGAAATCACCGTTCTCGGTGTCGTAGTTGTCCTCGCAGAACCAGTGGACGGCCTTGCCCGGCGGCCCGATGAAGATCATCGAGCTGATCTCGTCCTCGAGCTCGATGTCGTTGGTGAGCAGGTCGTTCTGGATCACCGTCATGTCGTTGAGCACCGGCACCCCGTCCTCCGCGGCGAACGCGAAGTACGTGCTGGCGGTGATCCCGCTGACCAGGGAGTCGAGCCTCAGCAGGAACGCAGCGAGATCGGCGAAGGACTTCAGCGTGGTCAACGTCTCCTGCACGGTCGCCAGCGTCGTCTTCAGCTGGTCGACGCTGCGCAGCGGCGAGTGCCCAGGGACCATGAGGAAGACGAACCCGTCGTCGTCGCCGGCCTTGGGCTGGAACTCCCCATGCCTGAACGCCGCGATCAGCTTCGGGATGAGGAGCGTGGGGATCAGCACGGGGACGGACGGCAGGTCCGCAGGGGACTCCGCCGTCACCGGCGGCGTCGGGGGCGTCCCCTGGACCGTGAGCTTGATTTTGGCGTGAAGCTGGCGACGGACCGGTGCCGGCACCGGATTGGTCGTGGTGAGTTCGTCCACGAGCGGCTTGAACGCAACGGTGATTTCGGTCCCTTTGATCTTGGGCGTACCGCCGTCGTCGAAAGGGACTCCCTTGGCGATGTCCCACTGGTCCTCATGGAGTGGGTTGCCGTTCTCGTCCTTGACGGTCCACACCACCTCTACCTGTACCGGTACCTGCGTCTTGCTGAGCATGGGGATCGAGCCGGCGAGCTGGCCGAGCAGGCCGTTGACTCCGGCTGGCGCGGTCACGCCGCCCAGGGGCTGCCCGCCTGTGATCGCGTTGCCCAGATCCTCCGGAGTGAGGGAGGCTTTCTCAGGCCTGAAACCCGCGAACCTGACGTCCTTCGTGATGAACGTCATGTCGACGGCGCCCTTCACCATCTCCGTGATCTCGACCTGTCTGGGCAGTGGCTCGATCGTGGCATCCACGAGTACGCCGCCCGGCCGCGCTTTGACGACCGGCTGAAGCGACCTCACGAGAGTGTCGAGGACGTTTTGCACGGGAGTGACGGGAGTGGACATCAGCGTGCCTCTCCTGCCATGGCCTGCTCGGCGGCGGGACTGACGGGGTTGGCCGACTGCAGCGAGATGAAGAAGTCCTCCCCACTGGAGAGCAGGAAGTCATTCGCCTTGACGTCGATGAAGTCGTTGTGTCCTTCGTTCATGAGGGCACGGAGTCTTCCCGCCGCGTCGAAGGTGATCCGCCACCCGTTGTTGTGCGGTGTCATGGTGTGTGCCATGGGGATGTCGATCCGCAGGACGGATCGCCTGTTGATGTAGATGGCGGTGCGAGCGGGCGCCGCTTCGGTCCCTTGTATGTGGTCGGCCACGGTGAGCCGCCTCCTTCGTCAGGGTGCTCGGGGTCTCACCGTCAGCATGACCACTGCCCCGCGTCCCCTCCCGTGGCGCGCGACGAACCATTCGCGTGGGGCCCGGCGCTCGGGATCGCTTGGGATCACGCCTTACGCTCCCGGCGCCTCAGGTTCCCCCGCCTGCCCGGCCCCGCCTGTGGTGCTTGCCGCCGACCGGCCCGAGCGTCGGCCGCCGTACGGCGGACATCGACAGCAGCTACGTGGGACAGGCGCACAGCGCCCTTGCCGACCGATCACGCACCGGTGCGCGCCCACGACCTTCACGGCCCAGGGGGCGACCTGCTGCCCACGCCATCGTGAAGACAGCGAGCTCCGTCGCCGACTCGGCGTGCCACACCATCGGCCCTGACCGCCCAGACCTCAAGCGACGGGCCGTGATGGTTCTCCTCGGTCGGACCGGACGGCATGCGCGTCGCGCACACCGTGTCGATGCCCGGGGCGGACGCGTCGGAGCCCGATCATGAGCAGATTGGCGCATCCGATCCTGATGGGTACTCAATGCCGGAAACTGAATCAGGCGGCCGCTGCTGCACTCCGTCCCGAGGCGAGACAGCACGGCATGTGACCGCGACGGTCCCGTCCGCGCCCCCGGCCGACGCGCGGGCGGACGGCATGGTGCGCATTCCCGGCGGTGAGTTCCTGATGGGGGCGGAGGACGACTGGACCGTGCCCGGCGATGGAGAGGGGCCCGTTCATCCGGTGCGGCTCGCGCCCTTCCGGATCGACCGCTGTGCCGTCTCCAACGCGGAGTTCCAGGACTTCACCGACGCGACCGGACACGTCACGGATGCCGAACGCTACGGCTGGTCATTCGTCTTCGCCGGGCTCCTGCCCGCCGACTTTCCCGACACCCGGGCGGTCGCCGATGCCCCCTGGTGGCGACAGGTGTACGGGGCATGGTGGCGGCACCCCGAGGGTCCCGCATCAGATGTACTCGACCGCGCCGAGCACCCGGTCGTCCACGTCTCGTGGAACGACGCCTGGGCCTACGCCGTCTGGGCGGGAAAGCGGCTGCCGACCGAGGCGGAGTGGGAGTACGCCGCCCGTGGCGGCCTCGAACAGCGTGTGTTCCCCTGGGGGGACGGGCTGGAGCCCGGCGGTGAGCACCGGATGAACGTGTGGCAGGGCAGCTTCCCCGACCACAACACCGGCGCGGACGGCTGGTACGGCACGGCGCCCGTCACCGCGTACCCCGCGAACGGTTACGGCCTGCACAACATGTGTGGCAACGTCTGGGAGTGGTGCGCGGACTGGTACTCGCCCACCTACTACGAAGGCAGCCCGAAGGACGGTCCGCTCGGCCCTTCGCTCGGCATGCAGCGGGTGATCCGCGGCGGGTCCTACCTTTGCCACGCCTCCTACTGCCGCCGCTACCGCGTCGCCGCCCGCAGCTCCAGCTCCCCCGACAGCAGCACCGGCAACCAGGGGTTCCGCTGCGCCCGCGACGACACACCGGCGAGGGCCCAGTGAGCGGCAGCGCGTGGACAGGGGCGGCCGTGGCCGCAGTTACGGCGGGGTACGCCCTCTTCTCCCGGCGGCTGTCGACGACCGCCGTGTCGGCGCCGATGGTGTTCACCGGCTTCGGGGTGGCCATCGGTCCGATCGGGCTCGACCTCATCGATCTGGACCATGACTCAGGGCTGGTGCTCACCCTGGTCGAAGCTGCCCTTACGTTGGTCCTGCTCACCGACGCGATGTCCGTACGCCGACGTGATCTGCGCGTCGGCGGCTTCCTTCCCGGCCGTCTGCTGGGGATCGGGCTGCCGTTGACCATCGGGGCCGGCTGGCTCCTGGCGTGGCCCTTGCTGCCGGGGCTGACCGTGTGGGAGCTGGCGCTGGTCGGGACGATCCTGGTCCCGACCGACGCGGCTCTGGGCAAGACGGCGGTCTCCAGCCCGCGGGTCCCCCCGCTCGTGCGCAGCGGCCTCAATGTCGAGAGCGGTCTCAATGACGGCATGGCGCTGCCCTTCTTCCTGCTGTTCCTTGCAGCTCTGCCCGGAACCACAGCCTCGGAGGAGGGAGTCGCCGGGGTCTTCTGGCGTGCCCTCGTGCTCAGTACCGCGCTGGGTCTGGCTGTGGGGTGGGGCGGCGGGTGGCTGCTGCGCTGGTCGCGTGAGAGGGGCTGGGTCAGTGACGGTTGGCGGCAGGTGTTCGTCCTGGCCGTGGCAGCTGGCGGGTACGCGCTGGCGGTCGTCGTCGACGGAAGTGGGTTCATCGCGGCCTGGGCGGCCGGCTTCGCCTTCGGTGTCTCCCTGCGGCAGAGTGCGACAGTGGACGCACCGGCTGCCGGCGACGACACCGCCGGCCTCGCCGAGCGTCTCGGCGAGTTGCTCGCGTCCTTGAGCTTCCTGGTCTTCGGCGCCGTCCTGCTCGGTCCGACTCTGGAGCACCTCGACTGGCGGATCATCACCTACGCCGTGCTGAGCCTCACCGTGGTCCGGATGCTGCCCGTCGCCCTCTCCCTGGCCGGAACCGGCCTGGCCCTTCCCACGGTCGGCTACATCGGGTGGTTCGGGCCGCGCGGCCTCGCCTCCGTCGTCTTCGGGCTTCTCGTGGTCGAGGAGCACGTCCCGGGGGTGCAGCTCCTCGGCCGGGTGATCGCGGTCACCGTCGCGCTGAGCATCCTTCTGCACGGCGTCTCCGCCGTCGTTCTCGCCAACCGGTACGGCGCCTGGCACAGGAAGGCCGCTGCCGCGCGGCCGCACCTGCGTGAGGGCGTGCCCGAAGAGGACAACGCCGGGCCCCCACCCAGCGCGCCGTAGCGCACGGACGAGCTACGGAGGAATGATGCGTGGCGACGCCGCCGAGATCGCCCGCGACGCTCTGGCGGACGGCGCGGATCTCCTGCGGCGTGGCCGGCGGAGACGGTACGTATGCCCTCGTCGCCGGTGTGCCGGCGGAGCACGGAGTTCCCTTCATGGTGATCTCGGCCGGGACACGGAATCACTTCGCCCTCGACGTGGGTCACTGACGGCCCATAGCGATGCGGATGCGGTCTTCGGGGCGGATGTAGTGGTCCGCGTCGTTCGGCCCGGTGTCGACCTGGACCCAGTGGATGTCACCGGTGAACGCGCCGTTGGCGCTCTCGTAGTCGGCGGCGACCGGAGTACCGGTGTCCTGCCCGACGTCAGCTGTCTCGTCTGCCGAGAAGATGAACGGGACGGTGTGCTCGATGTGCCCTTCGCCCACCTTGTCGCCGTCGTAGAAGAGCGAGACGGTTCCGCCCTTGCCGAGGCCGCCACCGTCGTAGTCGAATTCCATGCGCACTTGGTGTTCACCGGAGGGCACTGGCCTGTCGGCCTCGATCTCGGCCGTCTCCATGGCACAGAGATTGTAAGCGAACTTCGCGCGGCCCTGCCTCGTGTACAGACTCCAGCCGCCGAAGCTTCCGCCCTGCGCGAGGATCACGCCCGAGACAGGTCCGTTGGTGGAGGCGATCTCCGCGGTGACCGAGAACGACTTGTTCTTGACGTTGACCAGGCTGCTCTCCGTCAACCGGCCCATACCGCCGTACAGCAACTGGGTGTCGGCCTTGATGAGTTCGGGTCGCCCGGCGATCTCGGAGTTGAACCGCTCGGCCGTACGGTCGTCCATAGGCAGCACGTTGTAGCGGGTGGCCTCGATCAGCCACAGACGCTGCAACTCATGCAATTTGTCCGGCATGTCGGCGGCCAGGTCGTGCGCCTGGGTCGGGTCGTTCGAGCCGTCGTACAGCTCCCACACGTCGTCGTCGAAGGCCACCGTCTGCCCGCCGACCACCCACGGCGTGCGGTGCTTGGTCACGGCGGACCAGCCCTTGTGGTAGATGCCGCGGTTGCCGAACATCTCGAAATACTGCTGGTCGTGGCGCTCGGGGGCGTCGGCGTCGTCGAAGGTGTAGAGCATCGAGATGCCCTCCATCGGCGACTGCTGTACGCCGTTGACCATGGTCGGCTCGGGAATTCCGGCAGCTTCGAGGAGCGTCGGGCCGACGTCGATGACATGGCAGAACTGGCTGCGGACCTCGCCTGCGGACCGGATCCGGCTCGGCCAGTGGAC
Organism: Streptomyces sp. NPDC059875; assembly: GCF_042731085.1. Lineage (NCBI taxonomy): Bacteria > Bacillati > Actinomycetota > Actinomycetes > Kitasatosporales > Streptomycetaceae > Streptomyces > Streptomyces sp. NPDC059875. The sequence continues at coordinate 178,370 of NZ_JBHWJZ010000007.1, read as the reverse complement.
GATGGTGCCGTTGCGGGTGCCGCCCCAGTGCGAGGCGACCTGCTTGGTCCACTGGTACGGGGTGTCCATGGCGTGCGCCCAGCCGACCGCGTAGTGGTTGAACGCCTCCGGGGTACCGAACTTGTCGATGCGCGAGGCCATGAACTCCGGTGTCTCGATTGCGGCCATGCCGTTGAAGGTGAGCAGCTCGTTGAAGCTGCCGCGCAGACCGCCCTCGGCGGAGGCGCCGTTGTCCCCCGTGATCACGTACACGAGGGTCTCGTCGAAGATGCCCAGTTCCTCCAGCGCCGCCAGCAGCCGGCCGACGTGATGGTCGGTGTGCTCGAGCATGCCGGCGTAGACCTCCATCTGCCGGGCGAGCACGGGCTTCAGCACGGGCTCGATCTCCTCCCAGGCGGGGATCTCCGCATGACGTGTGGTCAACTCGGCGTTCTGCGGTACGACTCCGAGTTCCTTCTGCCGAGCGAGGATCTCCTCACGGATCGCGTCCCAGCCCTGGTCGAAGCGGCCGCGGTAGCGGTCGGCCCATTCCTTGGGCACATGGTGCGGCGCGTGCGTGGCACCCGGCACGAAGTAGCAGAAGAACGGCCTGTCAGGCATGAGGGTCTTCTGCTGGCGCACCCAGGCGATGGCCTGGTCGGCGAGGTCCTCGGTGAGGTGGTAGCCCTCCTCGGGGGTCTTCGGGGTTTCGATCGGGCTCGTCCCGTCGTACAGCGCGGGCTCGTACTGGTTGGTCTCGCCTCCGACGAAGCCGTAGAAGTGCTCGAATCCGCCGCCGCCGGTCGGCCATGCGGCGAAGGGACCGGCCGGACTCGTCTGCCACACCGGCACCTCGTGGCACTTGCCGAACTGCGCCGTGGAGTAGCCGTTGAGCCTGAGGATCTCGGCGACCGGCGCCTTCGTGTTGGGTCTCATCGAGTTGTAGCCGGGGGCCGAGGTGGCGATCTCCGTGACGCCGCCCATGCCCACCGAGTGGTGGTTCCGTCCGGTCAGGAGCGCCTGACGGGTCGGCGAGCACAGCGCCGTGGTGTGGAAGCGGGTGAAGCGGAGCCCGCCCTCGGCCAGACGCTCGAAGACCGGGGTCCGGCAGGGCCCGCCGAAGACACTGGGCGCCCCATAGCCGACGTCATCGAGCATGATCAGCATGATGTTCGGCGCGCCGTCCGGAGGCATCAGCGGCCGGATGGGCGGGAACGAGGTGTCCGGATCCTTGGCGTCGTACGTGACCGGCCCCGGGCGGGTCACGTCAGGGATCGGCAGGATCTGGCGATGGATCTCGGACATGAGCCGTGCCTTCCTTCCAGGTCACCCCGGTAGGGCCACGCCGTTCCCTGCTCACGCTGTGCTGGGCGGTGCGCTCGAGCGCCTCGCCCGTCCTGGGTGAAGATCGGCGGGAAGCGGGCGGCCAGTTCCCCTTCTACCCAGGTCCCGGGTCAGGCGCCGGTCGAGCAGATCGTGACGGCCGGGGTGCCTGCGCTCGCTGGACGCATGGGCAACACCCCCAAGGAGACTCAACCGCGCGTAGCAGGGCCGGCCCGGACCGCCGCCCCGATTGAGGCAGGCTGCGTCTGGGACAGGCCCTTTCATGGTCGCGTGCTCGGCCCTTGATCGCATACGAAGACAGACGCCGAGCGCGCTGGCCGCATGGATGTACCAGATCTGGTTCTGAGCAGTGTGTTGCAGGGGCAGGTTGCGCAGCTCGGCATTGGGGTGATCGTGGCACTGCTCAGCATCGGCGCGTGCACCTCGGCGGAGCCGGAGCCGACGTTCGAGGAGAAGCGGGCGCCGCATCGAACGGTTGTGGCCGCCTCGGTCCTTTCCGACCGGCTACGGTGCCTGGCGCGAGGCCGCTACCTCCACCACGCCCGGCCTGCGCGAGGGCGAAGGCGTACCCGAGCGCGGCCGGGCGCCGGCCCGGCCACGCCTGCGATGACATCGAGCTGGATTCCTCTCGCTGACTACCCGGCTGGCCCACCGGCCCGGCATGCCACTCCTCCAGCCCACTGCGCTTCCACCGCGGGAGGCTCAGTGAAGCCTCCGTCAGGGGCTTTCGATCCGGGCCACATTGTCGCCGCACAGCGGTCGACAGCACTCGCTTTGAACACATTCAAAGAGCCGCCCGCTCCGTGAATCGGTTGACTTGCGCGCATGTGGACACGCGTTGGACGGGCCGTATCAGGCGTGACATTCACCGTCCTGATGGTGGTGGCCGCCGCTCCCGTGAATCCTGCGGCGGACAGGATCTGCGCCGCGGCGGCGGGGCACCGGGAGGCCGGCTCGCTCGACCGGGCGAAGAAGCTGTATGAATCCGTGAAGCCGGCCGACGACGAGCGCAAATGTGCCGTGGAAGGCCTTCAGCTCGTGGCAGCGGCGCGTCAGGCGGCGGCGGAGCAGGTCACAGACGGCCAGCAGCTGATTCGCTCGGGAGACCTCAATGGGGCGGAGCGGATGTTCCGGGCCGCGCTGAAGCTGGATGCGGCCAACGCGGGCGCCGTGGCGGGTATTGCTCGGGTGGCAGATCTGGAGAGTCGCCCACTGCCGACGGCGGCGTCGAACTGGGATCGGTTCTACGGGGACTGGGTCCTCCCCCTGGGCAGACTCGTAATCTTCAGCGCGATCGGATTTCTCGTGCTCGGTGCGCTCGCCGGGCTGTCCTCATGGCTCTGGGTGAAAGTGGGCTCAGTTGCCTGGCCGACCGCGGTCAGACACATCGCAAAGGTCGTCGGCCTCTCGCTCCTGGTCGGCGCGGCGATCATGACGCCTCTGTTCGCCATGTTCAATCCCTTCACCCCGACGTGGATGCAGTGCTGGATCGCAGCGTCGGTGATTTTCGGCATCGGGGTGGCGGCAGTCCTCCTGGTGTTGTGGGGTACACGCCAGAGCCGCTTCCGGGATTGGTGGGCCTTGCTCGTCTCCATTGGCGTTGTGGTTGTGGCAGCGATCGTGATTCTGATGGTACCCATCGCCTACGAGACACGCCTGATGGTGGCCCATATCGCTCTTGCTCTGATCGGTCTTGTTCTGACCTCGGCAGCGTTCGGGCAGAACCTGCGTCTCCAGGTGGAAGTGCAGGAGCCCGATGGGAACGTGAACGCGGCCGCAACCGACTACCTGCTGGCCCGAATGAAGGGGCTCGGCACGGAAACACCGAGGGGTCTCCATCGGGCCGACTCCGCTCTGGCCACCACCCCTCTGAGCAAGATCCCGACCGAAGAGCTGAGCGTGCTTCCCGCCGGCCATGTCATCGGGGCACTGTCGCGTCTGTTCTTCGCTCTTCGACCCGATCTCACCTGGCGAGCACGCGTGACCCTCGTGGACGACAACAGGGTGGCGACCGCTGTCTTCCGCAACGGACGTCACGCGGCAAGCGCGGTGTTCAGCAGGATGGAACTCGGGCTCCCCGTGGACACCGACCATGACCGGGCAAGAGCGCAGATGCTCACCGGCGCTGCCGCCTTTGTCCTGGTGCACCTCAGCGGCGTGCACCAGGAGCTGAAGGAAGATCTGTGCGGGGCTCGCAAATGGAAAAGCGTCGCACTGCAAGTCATCGCCAAGAGCAAGTCTCTCCTGGAAGACGAGAATCGAAGCGAGCGCCGTGTGAATCTTCTGTCCCGGGCCACGGACGAGGACCCCGGGAACGTGTTGGCACGCTTCGAGTACCTGTGGGCGGGCTATGGGAAAATCCCGCACGAAGAGACGGACTTCGCGGCATTCGCGGGAACCCTCGATACAGAGTACGAAAGATCAGGTTTGGCGAAAAAGTTTGCCGGCAAAAAGGAGGAAGGCTGGGTACCGCTGAAAATCCGCGTATTGTACAGCCGTTCCACCCAGTGGCTCAACGCCTACAAGACCGCCGCCGACAAAGACACCCATGCGGACACCGGAGACCACCCGTATCTGGAGAAGGCGAAGAGGCCCGCAGTCGAGCTTGAGCGCTTGTGTTCGCGCCGCTCGTGGAACCGTACGGAGCTGCGGCGCCAGGCCGAGGAGATGCACCCGTTCGCTGAGAACCTTCTGCGTTGTATTGACGCCTTGAAGGGTGTGGAGCTGGACAAAGTCCCAGAAGAACATGACCACGAGGGCACCGATCCATCACCAAAGCTGACCTACGATCACGCGTGCCTGCACATGTTCCTGGCCGCCAAGCTGCCTCCGGAGAAGCGTAAGCAGCAGCTCGAGTTCGCATTGGACGATCTGCAATTCGCGCTCGTCACAGACCGCGACAGGGAGGACGCCGCGGCGGACCCGTGGTTCCGAGAGCTGCGGTCTCACGAAAGGTTCACGCAGTTGGTACGCGGACGGCCGCCCCAGGAATTCCTTGGCCTGCCCGTCTTCGTCGCACGGCGCGCGAGTCTTCAGGATGCGGGAGTCACCACTGCCGGAGACGTGCTTCGCCGCACCCGCACCACTCAGCTCCAGGCGCAGCTGGCCGGTCATCTAGAGGTTTCGACCGTGACCATCCAACAGATGCGCGACGTTGCGCTGCTTGCACACGTCCACGAGGACCTGCGCGACCCCCGCATGCTGCACGTGCTGCTGAGCGCGGGCATCACCTCCCGGGAAGCACTGTGTGAAGAGGCGCGCCGCGACCAAGGCAAACTCGTACTTCGGATTCAAACCCGCGCTGCTGAAGAGCATCTGACCAGCCTCGCGGGCGTCAAGAAACCTCAGTCGTGGCTGACAGCCGCTCAACGCAAGCGCCGTCCCTGGCGACGCTGACCTCAGCTCACCTCCTCGTCGCGATACCGCCGGCCCGTGCCAGAAGGCCATACCGGGCGAAAAGCCCGGCCCGCCGGGATGTCGGTCCTGGTGCAGCCGCGAGCCCAGCCCGCAACAGCGGGGCCTCGCGGTCGTAGTCCTCCACAACTCCTACGCGCCGTACATGGACTAGCTCGGTGTCAGGCAGCCGGCCATGGCCCTTTCACGTTCGGTCGTTTGCTGCGTGACCTGCGCAGGCGGGGACGCGTTCATCGGTCATGCGAAAGATCATCACTTGCGGCCTGCTGGCCGCCGCGGCCCTTTCTGCCGCCACGCCTGCCTTCGCCGACAACGACAGCAACTTCGGCAGTGGGGTCAACGCGGCGAACAACTGGAACTTCACCGCCGCTGACGTGTGTATCCAGGAACTCGCGGTGGTGCCCGCCCTAAGCGACTGGACCGGCAACCACAAGAACAACTGCTCCAACGGCGACGTCATCGACCACTCCGGCGGCGCGCTGCCGTCCGGACACTGACAAGCACCACATCCACCGAGCCCCGCCCGGTCCCGCGTGCCCAGGGGCGGGCGGGGCCACACCACAGACATTGAGCCAGAGCCAAAAAGTGCGTCACATCAGCGTCCACTCATCACCCGTGGCGTACAAGGGTCTGGCCCTGTGGGCCCGGATCGTGCAGGCGTGCGCGGAGGGCAGGCCGAACCTGGTGGTCGCGGCCCGACTCGGGGTGGACCGGGGCACCGTCGCCAAGCGGCGGACCCGGTTCCTGCGGGACGGGGCCGGCGCCCGGGCGTACGAAAGCCGTCCCGGTGGCGCGGGGGAAGCCACTGGGACGGTTTCACTCGGCGTAGGGCCTCAAGGGCCCCGTGGGTCGCACAGCCGGCCTGTCGTCAGGCCGTGCCTGTTGTGCCGCTAAGTGGTCGGCTCCGGAAATCCTTCGGGGGTTGACGCAGGGGTAGGGGCCTGTGCGGGGTGCTGGTCAGCTACCGCGTAGGCCGTTGAGTAGCTGCATGACATGGTCGCTGGCCTGGGTTGGGTCGAGAGGGGCGTGGCCGACGAGGAGCCGGTACCAGAAGGGGCCGAAGACCAGGTCGGTGGCGTGTTCGAGGTCCAGGTCGGCAGGGAGTTCACCGCGTTCGATGCCGCTGGTTAGCATTGTGGTGACCACCGTGCGGCGGCTGTGCACCCACTGGCGGAATGGTTCGGCGAAGGCCGGGTCCAGTTGCGCTTCGGCCATCAGGCCGCGGAGTGCCTTGCTCCGCAGCGGGTATGCGCTGATCCGGTAGAGGTCGGTGATGAACGACGTCAGGTCGCCGGCGACTGTCCCGGTATCCGGTTCCGGTACACGTATGGCGACCGTGTGCGTGTAGGCGTCCATGACGAGGGCACCCTTGGACTTCCACCACCGGTAGACCGTGCTCTTGGCGACGTTCGCGTGCCGAGCCACGCCTTCGATGGTCAGTGCGCCATAACCGCCCTCCTCCAGTAGTTCGGCGGTGGCATCCAGTACGGCCTGGCGCGCGTCCTGACTGCGGACACGGCCGCCGGTGCGGGAGGAGCGATAGTCGTGATCGGGGGAGTCCTTCGTAGCCACAGTGCCCACTGTAGTGCTGTGCTATCTTTTTTCGAAACGCTACGGAGCGTTTCGATTGATGAGGGGGCATCCTATGAGCACGATCATCGTGTCGCACGGCTTCGGCATGAACAGTGAGGACCACTGGTACCCCTACCTGCGGGACGAGTTGGGCGCTGAAGGTCACGAGGTGCGCATCCCGCAACTGCCGGACCCTCAGGCGCCTCGGCCAGACGCCTGGCTCAAGACGCTGACGGCGGAGACGGCCGCATCTCCGGCCGCCGACACCGTGCTGGTGGGCCACAGTCTGGGCGGAGTCAATGTGCTGCGACTGCTGGAACAGCACGATGCCGAGACCGAAGGCCCGTACGCCGGCGTGGTCCTGATCGCTTCGATGGCGGGCGAGGTCGGATATGACGCCCTCGCGGGCTTCTTCGAGCCGGACTTCGACTGGCAGCGCATCCGCCGTGCCGCCAAGACCTTCCGGATCCTGCACGCCGCAGATGATCCGGTCACCGGGGCGGCAACCAGCGAACACATCATGCGGTTTGTGACCGAGTTGGGCGCCACGGCAACGGTCGCCGCGACAGGCGGCCACTTCCCCAGCACCGGCGCGAGCCGACTGCAACTGCCCGAAGCGATCCGCCTGGTCCACGACAGCCTGCATAGCTGAGCAGCTGTCGGCGAACGCGAGTCATAGGGACGGAGTGCCCCTACCGGAGACGGCAAGCGCGGTGCCGGACGTTACGTCACTGCGCATGCCGGGCGGGCCCCTTGCTGCCGCCGCGTAGGGCGGCTGGTCGAGGTGCCGGCGCGCAGGGTACGGGGGCGGGCTCCCGGCCTCGTCATTGACCGTCCCCAAGGATCGGCCGGCCTCCTGCCATGTCCGTGTGCGTCGCTGTGCCAGTGGAGCTGAGCGCCACCGAGCGTCACCGGCTGAAGAAGATGGCCTACGGCCATAAGACCCCGTACCAGGCCCGGCAGCGTGCCACGGTAGTGCTGCTGGCGGCGCGCGGCCGGGCCAACGCCCGGATCGCCCGCGAGACCGGTCTGCACGTGGACACCGTGCGCACCTGGCGTCGCCGGTTCGCCGACGGCGGGCTGCCGGCCCTGGCCGACCGCAAGCGCACCGGCCGCCCGGCCCGCTTCACCCCGTGCAGGTCGCGGAGGCCAAGGCGCTCGCCTGCCAGCTCCCCGCCGAAACCGGCGTGCCGCTCTCGCACTGGTCGTGCCCGGAACTGGCCGCCGAGCTGACCACACGCGGGATCACCGACACTATCTCGGCCTCCACCGTGCGCCGTTGGCTGCGCCAGGACACCCTCAAGCCCTGGAATACCGGTCCTGGATTTCATCCGTGACCCGAACTTTCGCACCCGGGCCCAGCGGGTCCTGGACCTGTATGCCCGCACCTTCGACGGCGTACCACTCGGCGATGACGAGTACGTGATCTCCAGCGACGAGAAGACCTCTATCCAGGCCCGTTGCCGCTGCCATCCGACCCTGGCTCCGGGCCAGGCCCGTGCGATGCGCGTCAACCACGAGTACGGACGCGGCGGCGCCCTGGCCTACCTGGCCGCCTACGACGTCCACCGCGGGGAGGTCTTCGGCCGCTGCGAACCCAGCACCGGAATCGTCCCGTTCATGAATCTGGTCGAGCAGGTGATGACCAGCGAGCCCTACGCCAGCGCGAAACGCGTGTTCTGGGTCGTCGACAACGGCTCCTCGCATCGCGGCAGACGGGCCATCGACCGTCTGGCCGCCAGGTTCCCGAACGCCGTCTTGGTCCACACCCCGGTCCACGCCTCGTGGTTGAACCAGGTGGAGATCTTCTTCTCGATCGTGCAACGCAAGGCCGTCGCGCCCAACAACTTCATGAACCTCGATGAGGTCCGCAACCGGCTCCGAGTATTCGAAGACCGCTACAACGCCACGGCACAGCCGTTCCAGTGGAGGTTCACCACCTCCGACCTGGACGATCTGCTGGCCCGACTCGACCGGCACACACTCACCGACCGACAGGAAGAATCTTCCGTCGCCCTGGTTGCATGATCAACCCCCGAAGGACTTCCGAACGTGACCACTAAGCCTGCGGATCGCCAGCGTGCGCGGGTGCCGCACGGCGCCGGCCGGCGAACGCGAGCGCGGGGCCGATGGCCAGGAGGAGGGCGAGGGCGGCGAAGCCGTGGGTCAGGGTCGTGAGGGTGGCAACCACGGCGACCAGAAGCGGGCCGCCGGCGTCGCCGAGTTCGCGGCCGAGTTCGGCCGATCCCATGGTCTGACCCAGCCGCTCCTGCGGTGTGGTGGCTGCAAGAGCAGCGAAGCCGAGCGGGGTGATCAGTCCGGTTCCCGCGCCGATCAAGGCCGCTCCGGACAGGATGCCGGGCAGGCCGGGCAGCATCGCGCAGCCCAGGCCGGCGGCGGTGAGCAGGAGCCCGGCGGCCAGGCCGTTGCGGGTCGTGATGCGTCCGGCGTCCAGGGCCCGCCCGGCGGCCGGCTGGACGACGGCGGCGCATGCGGCGAGGACGGAGACGGCGGCGCCGGTGGCCACGGTGCCGAGTCCGGCGGTGGCGCCGGAGACGGGTAGGAAGCCGACGCCGACGGAAAGCGCGGCGGTCGCTCCGGCGAGGGCCGCGGTCGGGGCCAGGAAGGAGCGGGAGGTGAGCCGCCGGGCCAGGTCGAGTACGGTCTGGCGGCGGCGGGGCAGCGGCGGCACGGCGGGTACGGCGAACGCGGCCCAGGCCGCGACCGCCATTCCGAGCACCGCCATGACCGCGAAGAGCAGCTGCAATCCGCCCGCCCAGACCAGGACACCGCCAAGGAGCGGGCCGAGGGTGTAGCCGATGGACTTGTAGAAGCCGTAACTGCCGAACGCCCGCCCGTGCTTGGCAGCCGGGTTGAGCCGAGCCACCAGCGCGGAGGCCGAGGGAGAGAAGGCAGAAGCCGCGGCGCCCTGGCCGAGGCGGGCCGCCCACAGCCAGCCGGGGCTGTCTGCGACCGCGTAGAGGGCGGAGGCCGAGGCGAAGGCGATGAGTCCGCCGATCATGACGGGGCGAGCGCCGATCCGGTCGGCGAGGGTGCCGAAGAGCGGCTTGAGCAGGACCTCAGCCCCGTCGTAGAGGGCGAGCAGCCCGCCGAGCACCAACAGGGAGGTGACCGCGTCGTCGGAGAAGCCGCCGAGGTTGGCGGCGATGCCATGAGCGCCGAACGCGGTGGTGAATCCGGCCGCGTACAGCGGCCACATCTGCCTCCCGGGTGCCAGATGGCCCGGCGTCGCCGTCACGCGCCCTCCCCCTCGCTCTGGTGCAGGACGTTGAACACCCGCTCCGCATAGTCCTCGCAGGCCGCCGTGCACTGCTTCAGCCGCTCGGTCGCCCCGGCCGCCTCTGGAGCGCCGAACACGTCCCGCGCCATCAGGTCCCGGTGCCAGCGACGCAGCCGCTCCAGGCTCTGCTCCTCTTCCTCCAGCTCGGCCAGGGTGAACTTGGCGATGCTGATTTCCTTGGCGATCTCCGCCTCGAACTTGCCGCAGTCCGCGAGGAACTCCGTCCAGTCCTCGGACCGCGCGGCGGTGAACAGCGCCTCGAAGCGGGCCGCGTCCTCGGGCCCGCGTCCAGCCGCCTGCAGCGTCACGACCTGTCCCTCAGCACGCTCGGTCAGCTCCACCGCTCGCCGTACCCCGTCGGCGAAGACCTGCACATCCGGCACCGCCCAGATCCCCTGGCCCAGCGAGAGCGCACCGATCTTGCGCAGCTCCCGCCAGACCGCCACCCGATGCTTCGAGGGCTCGGCAGGCAGCTTGATCACCAGCACCAGCCACCGTATTGCTGCCTGACCGTTCGTCACGCATTGAAATGTAGCAGGCGTTACATCCCCCCGAAGCGCTCCTGCGGATGCGGGCCGCCACAGCGCCCCGGCCAGTCCTTAGACCGACCGGGGCCCCACGTGCTGTGCACTGCGAGCCCTGGCTGTTCCGGTGCCGCACAGCCCGTGATCGGGGGGCCGAGCCGAGGGGCAACGCGGCGGACGAGCGGCAGATCGAGCGCGCGGTCCGGTGCTTCCTGGCCGAACTGCCGCTGGTCATCGAGACCCCGTCGGTCGTCGGCGCCACCTCGTCGGTCTTCTGCTACCCGTACGAGACTGGAGGTGAGAGGAACTGCCATGGCCACCACCACCTCGGCCGAAGCCGATCACTCCGTAGAACTGGCCATCACCGGCATGACCTGCGCCTCATGCGTGGCGCGGGTCGAGCGGAAGCTGGCCAAGCTGCCCGGAGTGAGCGCGACGGTGAATCTCGCGACTGCGACCGCACACATCACTCGGGAGGACCCGGAGGTCTCACCTGAGCAGCTGATCGCTGCGGTCGAGGCCATCGGCTACGGCGCAGCCCCGATCCGCAGCCTGGTCTCGACCGACACAGCGGAGGAGACCGAGGCGGTCGACGCCGAGGGATCCCACGTCGCAGGTCTGCGCCGTCGCCTGATCGCCTCGGCGCTGCTTGGTCTGCCGGTGGTCGTCGTGTCGATGATCTCCGCCCTCCACTTCCCCGGCTGGCAGTGGCTCGCGCTGACCCTGGCCATCCCGGTGGTCGCCTGGGGCGCGTGGCCGTTCCACCGGGCCGCTGCGCTGAACCTGCGACACGGCTCGGCCACGATGGACACCTTGGTGTCGCTGGGTGTGCTGGCCGCCTACCTGTGGAGCGTCGGCTCGATCCTGGCGGGCGGCGAGCACCTGTACCTGGAGGTCGCCGTCGTCCTGACGATCTTCCTGCTGGCCGGCCGGTTCTTCGAGGCCCGCGCCAAGCGGCGGGCCGGGGACGCGATCCGGGCGCTGATGGACCTGGGTGCCAAGGACGTCGCCGTGCTCCGCGACGGTACGGAGCTCCGTATCCCGGTCGAGGACCTGGTCGTAGGCGACCTGTTCCTCGTACGGCCGGGCGAGAAGATCGCCACCGACGGAGAGGTCGTCGAGGGCGCTTCGGCGGTGGACGAGTCCCTGCTGACCGGGGAGAGCGTGCCAGTGGAGGTCGAGCCGGGCTCGGCTGTCACCGGCGCCACCGTCAACAGCCACGGCCGGCTGACCGTGCGAGCCACCCGGGTCGGATCGGACACGAAGCTGGCGCAGATCGCCGCCCTGGTGGAGCGCGCGCAGACGGGCAAGGCAGAGGTGCAGCGGCTGGCCGACCGGATCTCCGCGGTGTTCGTCCCCGTCGTCATCGCGCTCGCCGCGGCCACCTTTGGTGTCTGGATGCTGACCGGCGCCCCCGCCGCGACCGCGCTGACCGCGGCCATCGCCGTGGTGATCATCGCCTGCCCCTGCGCTCTGGGCCTGGCGACACCCACCGCACTGATGGTCGGAACCGGGCGCGGCGCCCAGCTCGGACTGCTCATCAGCGGACCGGAGGTACTGGAGTCCACCCGGCGAATCGACACCGTCGTCCTGGACAAGACCGGCACCGTCACCGAAGGGAGGATGCGCCTGGTCGGCGTCGTGCCCGCCGACGGTGAGGACGAGGACGACGTCCTGCGGCTGGCCGGCGCCCTGGAGGACGCCAGCGAGCATCCCATCGCCGCCGCGATCTCGGCTGCCGCGCGGGAACGGTTCGGCGCCCTTCCCCCGGTGACCGGCTTCGCCAACACCCAGGGCCGGGGAGTGACCGGTCAGGTCGAGGACCGCACCGTACTGGCGGGACGCGCTTCCTGGCTGGACGGTCAGCTGCTGCTGCCGCTGCCCGGCGAGCTCGCCCGGGCACGCGACGCGGCCGAGGCTGGGGGTCGCACGGTGGTCTTCGTCGCCTGGGACAACCGGGTACGCGCCGCGCTGATGGTCGCCGACACCGTCAAGGCCACCAGCGTCCAGGCGATCGCCGACCTCAAGCAGCTCGGGCTGACACCGGTCCTGCTGACCGGCGACAACACGGCCGCCGCCCGCGCCGTGGCCGACGAGGTCGGCATCGACCAGGTCATCGCGGAAGTCCACCCGGAGGACAAGGTCGCCGAAGTCCGGCGACTGCAGGAGCAGGGCCACGTGGTGGCCATGGTCGGCGACGGAGTCAACGACGCCGCCGCACTGGCCCAAGCGGACCTCGGCCTGGCCATGGGCACCGGCACCGATGCCGCGATCGCCGCCTCCGATCTGACCCTGGTACGGGGCGACCTGCGGGCCGCCGGGGATGCGATCCGACTGGCCCGCCGCACCCTTCGTACGATCAAGGCCAACCTGTTCTGGGCCTTCGCCTACAACGTCGCCGCCCTGCCGCTGGCCGCACTCGGGATGCTCAACCCCATGCTCGCCGGGGCCGCGATGGCTTCCTCCTCGGTCTTCGTCGTATCCAACAGCCTGCGGCTGCGTCGCTTCCAGCCGCTGCACCGCTGATCCCGGGAGCCGGTTCAACGGGCATCAGCCGGCCGCGCGCTCTGCCGACCTCCCAGGTTTTAGGCCTTCCAGTTCTGTGATCTGCTGGAAAGGGCAGCTCGCGTCCCTGGGAGGCGTTCGATGCCGCACCTGCGCCTTGCCCCGCCCGTACCCACTCGGCCCGGAGTCCTGCTGCCCGCGCGCGATCTGGCCGTCGCATGGTTCCTGATGGTGCTGCTGGCCGCGCTGGCATGGGTGCTCACCGTGCAGCAGTCCCGGCACATGGGGATGGAGCCCGGCACCATGGGCCTGGCGCTCCCGCTCTTCCTGCTGCTGTGGGTGGTCATGATGGCGGCGATGATGCTGCCGTCCGTCGCGCCTGTGGCCATCACCTGGGTACGCGGAATCAACCGCCGCTCGGCCGGGCCTGCCCGCGCCCTGCGGATCGCCGAATTCGTCAGCGGCTACCTCCTCGCCTGGACCGCCTTCGGGCTGCTCACCTACGGCGCCCTTGCGGCCACCGGACACCTCGTGGACCGCAATCCCGGGACGGGCCGCTGGATCGGCGCCGCCGCCTTCCTCCTCGCGGGGGCTCAGCAGTTCGGGCCACTGAAGCGGGTCTGCCTGCGGCACTGCCGAAACCCGATGTTCCAGCTGGTCCAGTACTCGCGTTACCGGCCATGGGCGAAGGACCTGCGCGTCGGGGCACACCACGGGCTCTACTGTGTCGGCTGCTGCTGGGGACTGATGATCATCCTGATCCCGCTCGGCGTCATGAACGTGGCCGCGATGGCAGGACTGGCGGCCGTGATCTTCCTGGAGAAGCTCTGGCGGCAGGGACCCTGGCTCACATGGGCCGTCGGCCTCGCGTTTCTCGTCCTCGCCGTACTCGCCCCCTTCCAGGACTGGCTCCTCCCCGGCCTGGACACGTCCGGTCCAGCCATGGACCAGATGACCGGCTGAGCAGGATGAGCGGTCGCTGCACACCCCGCCGGGGGCGGCCTGTGCGACGGTCGCCTTCCCGCGTTCCGACGGAACCGGTTGTTGCGCGCTGACTCGACCCCGTCCGGTGGCTGCGCTCGCGGGCAGCCCGGCTTCAGCAGGAGGAGAATTGATGATGACCCGCGATCGATGATGACCCGCGCCACCGAGCGCAGCGCCTGTGTCGACGTCCGGCAGAGCATCGCCGACGGCGATTCCCGCCTGTGCGGGCCACGAGGAGGCGACGAGATGTCCGAGACGACAGCGGCTGTTCCGAGATGGCACGTGGCCGGTGACTGGTTCGACACGTGCAGGTGCAATGTCCCCTGCCCCTGCTCGTTCGCCCAGCTGCCCACCTACGGCGAATGCGACGGCGTCCTGGCCTGGCACATACGCGAGGGCAACTACGGTGACGTACCGCTGGACGGCCTCAACGTGCTGATGCTCGGCTCCTTCGTCGGCAATGTGTGGGCCGAGCACACGGACGCGTACGCGGCGGTCTTCCTCGACGAGCACGCCGACGACGCGCAGCGTGGAGCCCTTCAGATGATCTTCGGCGGCCAGGCCGGCAGCTGGCCCGCCGAGATGGTGAGCATGATGGACGCCGAGATGCGGGGCATGGACTTCGCCCCTATCGAGATCGAGGTCGACGAGGACCTCGGCGGCTGGCGAGCCAGGATTCCCGACCGGGTCGAGGCGAGCGCGCAGGCGCTCACCGGCCCGACGACACCGGAAGGCGCCCGGGTCCAGTCGACCAACCTGCCGGGCTGCGAGACCGGACCGGGACAGGTCGCGACCTGGGGCCGCTCCACGGCGGACCGCGCCGATGCCTTCGGCTTCCACTGGAGCCGGGAGGGCCAGTCCAGCAAGCACATCACCTTCGACTGGTCAGGCCCTGACTGAGGTCAGCCGCTGTCGCCGAGGGTGAGTTGGCGACGGTGGAAGTCGAAGTGCTGGGTGGGGTATCGGTAAAGGTCCGCGAGGGTCATGAAGTCCTGGAAGAACGGGTCCCACCTGACCGGATAGTGCATGCCACGCACAAGGTCACGCTCGGACTCCTTCGCGAGCCGCCGCTCCAGCGAGCCGGTGATGCGGTCGAAGGTGACGCCCATCCTTCGGGGTCCGAAGACCTTCACCGCCCCGCAAGGCCCGAGGTAGTTGATCGCGTCGAAGGCCTGCGTCCCCGCGTCGAGCAGTCGAGCGAAGCCCTTGTTCATGCCACGGGGCAACCGGCTGAAGACGCGGGCGAGGCCCAGCAGGACGCGCGCGATGAGGTAGCCGAAGAGCATGTGCCACAGCAGTTGCCCGTTGGTCCAGCGAGTGCCGCGCGTCGGGCGGGCGAGGTCGGCCGGTGTGGCCTCGTCCAGGAGGGCGTGGAAGGTCCGGCGGGCCCTGGCGTAGTCGTCGAGGACGGCCTGCCGGTCCAGCACGGATTGTTCGCCCATAGTCCTACGGCTCCTGTTCGGGGCCTTGGGTGCCCGGGCTTGGATGATTCCCGCCCCGATGCGCCACGGAACCCGGTGCTCTCGTTCAGTCCTCGTCGAGCAGCGGTCGGAAGGTGCGTGTTCCGATGGCGACGGCCTCGGTCTGGCTGATGGTGCGTCCGCGGAACTCGGGGTGACGGCGCGCCCATGTCTCGGCCGTGGAGCGGTTGGTGAAGAAGTTCAGGGCGTCGCAGCACAGGTCGGCTGCTGGGCCTCGTCCCGGCCGTCGGCCGACGAAAACGACGGCGCCCTGCGGTTCCCACCGGGCCGTGCCGCTGGTGAAGGAGACGGTGATCGCGTGACCGCTGACCGGGTCGGAGGAGGTGACGAGGAGGTCCCGGTCGAGCATCGCCGCGATGCCGAGCGCGTCGATCGCGCACATCGACCACACCTCCGGCCCGGCGCCGAGCCGGACACGGTGAGGCGTCTCCACTGCGGAGAAGGGGTACGCGGCACGAATCCGGTCCTCGGCGTCGAGGGTGAGGAAGTCCTCGGCGTCGAGCTCGGCAAGGACGTCAGCAGCTGCGCGGCCGGCGCCGGCCGCCACCGCCTCGAGATCGGACGTACTCGGTGCGGAACCGGTCGCGGCGAAGTGCCGCAGCACCGCCTGGTGGACGGCGCGCAGCCCTCGCTCGGCAGGAGCCCGGCGGCCACGTCCCGCCCGCCCGATCGGATCAAGGACATCGTCCTCGCAGCACTCCTCCGTGGCCGCGAGCGCCTTCCGCAGCGCCTCGACGCCGGGTGCCCCGTCCACAGTGCCCTCCTCGTCCCGGTACAGCCGGCAGGAGACACTGGCCCGCGCACCGGGCACGGCGAACGGGTCGGCACCGTCGACCAGGACGGTCGGCGAACCGGTCATCCCGCACCTCGCGGCCTCCGCTTCCTCTCGTACCTCGACCAGCTCCAGCTCCGCCTCGCGCCCGTCCAGCGCAGCGGTGATCCGCTCGCGTACGAGAGGGGCGTTGGGGCAGTCCGGCACGGTCAGGACGGTGATCCTCGTGACGCTCATGAGGCGACCGTAGACCTTCCAGCGCACTGGAAGGTCAAGCCCGTACCCTGGTGGTGTGCGCATCGGAGAGCTCGCCACGAAGGCGGGGCTGTCGACCAAGACGATCCGCTTCTACGAAGAGGCGGGCCTGCTGCCCGCGCCCCCACGCACCGCCGGCGGCTACCGCGACTACCCCGAACAGGCCGCCACCCGGCTCTCCTTCGTCCGCGACGCCCAGGCCGCCGGACTCACCCTCGCCGAGATCCGCTCGGTCCTCGCCCTGCGCGACAGCGGCCAAGCCCCATGCGCCCAGGTCAGCACACTCATCGACCAGCACCTGGCCGCCATCGAACACCGCATGACCGAGCTGCGCGAGGCCCGCGACGCCCTGCGTGAGCTGGCCCACCGGGCCGCCGTGACCGACCCGGACACATGCACGGACGGCGACATCTGCACGATTCTCACGCGCCCCGCTCGCTCACACAGGGCCCATTAGTTGAGGAAGGCAGGCCCGGATCCGACCGATGACGCACCGGTGCGCGCCTGCGACCTCGAGTCGATAATTGCGCCATGATGCGCATTCGCAACGTTCATTCACTCGGCCCGAATCCGGCGAACCATCAGGAAAGGCAGCACTGAGTCGGCATCAGTACCGCGCAGGACCGCCCTCCGTCGCCGCGAACCGCACCGATCAACCATTTGCCGCGCATGCTCTGACCTGCACAAACCCTGCTCAGCTGCTCGCCTGCTCATCTCATCAGGAGGTACCCATGAGGATGCTGATCAACGTTCCGGAGACCGTGGTCACCGATGCGCTGCGGGGCATGGCCGCCGCGCATCCCGAGCTGACCGTCGATGTCGAGCATCGCGTCGTGCTGCGGCGGGACGCGCCCGTCGCCGGCAAGGTGGGGTTGGTGTCCGGGGGCGGTTCGGGGCATGAGCCGTTGCACGGGGGGTTCGTGGGGCCCGGGATGCTCGCGGCCGCGTGTCCCGGTGAGGTGTTCACGTCGCCGGTGCCCGATCAGATGGTGCGTGCCGCCGCCGCTGTCGACAGCGGGGCCGGGGTGCTGTTCGTCGTCAAGAACTACACCGGGGACGTCCTCAACTTCGAGATGGCCGCCGAGCTCGCCGAGGACGAGGGCATCCAGATCGCCAAGGTGCTCGTCGACGACGACGTGGCGGTGACGGACAGTCTGTACACCGCCGGGCGGCGCGGGACCGGGGCCACGCTGTTCGTGGAGAAGGTCGCCGGGGCCGCGGCCGAGGAGGGCGCGCCCCTGGAGCGGGTGGAGGCCGTGGCGCGGCGGGTGAACGAGCGCTCGCGGAGTTTCGGCGTCGCCCTGAGCGCCTGCACCACGCCCGCCAAGGGCAGCCCCACCTTCGATCTGCCCGCGGGCGAGCTGGAGCTGGGCATCGGGATCCACGGCGAGCCGGGGCGTGAGCGGCGGTCGATGATGACCTCGCGGGAGATCGCGGACTTCGCCGTCGATGCCGTACTGGAGGACCTGCGGCCGTCCGGGCCGGTCCTCGCCCTGGTGAACGGCATGGGCGCCACACCGCTGCTCGAACTGTACGGGTTCAACGCCGAGGTCCAGCGGGTCCTGACCGAGCGTGGGGTGCCGGTCGCGCGGACCCTGGTGGGGAATTACGTCACCTCGCTCGACATGGCCGGCTGTTCGGTGACGCTGTGCCAGGCCGACGAGGAGATCCTGCGGCTCTGGGACGCGCCCGTACAGACGCCCGCCCTGCGCTGGGGCCGGTGAGAAGGGTGAACGATGGGAGCAGAGTGCCTGAAGTGACCGAGTTCGACGCCGATTTCTTCCGTCGTTGGCTGACCGTCGGCGCGGCCGCCGTCGACCGTGAGGCCGACCGTCTCACCGAGCTCGACTCGGCGATCGGCGACGCCGACCACGGGACCAACCTCAAGCGGGGGTTCGCCGCCGTGACGGACCTCCTGGAGAAGGAGCCGCCCGCGACTCCCGGGGCCGTACTCGTCGCCGCCGGACGGCAGTTGATCTCCACCGTCGGCGGGGCCTCGGGGCCGCTGTACGGGACGCTGCTGCGCCGCACCGGGAAGAGCCTCGGGGACGCCCCGACGGTGACCCGGCCCGAGTTGGCTGCGGCGCTCACCGCAGGAGTCGCCGCCGTCGGGCAGCTCGGCGGGGCCCAGGTCGGTGACAAGACGATGCTGGACGCGCTCGTTCCTGCGGCGGAGGTGCTCGGCGAGTCCTTCGCGGCGGCCCGGGACGCGGCCGAGCGCGGCGCCCTCGCGACCGTCCCCCTCCAGGCGCGCAAGGGCAGGGCGAGCTATCTGGGCGAGCGGTCCATCGGCCACCAGGATCCCGGGGCCACCTCGTCCGCGCTGCTGATCGCCGCCCTCGCGGAGGTGGCGGGCGCATGAGCGCGCAGGTGGGCATCGTGCTGGTCTCGCACAGCGCGGCGGTGGCCGCCGCCGTCGCCGCCCTGGCCCAGGGTCTCGCCGGCGGCGGCGGGACCGCGCCGATCGCCCCCGCGGGCGGCGCCCCGGACGGCGGCCTCGGTACCAGCTCCGAGCTGATCGTCGAGGCGGCCCGCGGGGTCGACCGGGGGGCGGGTGTGGCGCTCCTCGTCGACCTGGGCTCCGCCGTACTGACGGTCAAGGCTCTGCTCGCCGAGGGCGACGAGCTGCCGGAGGGCGCACGGCTCGTGGACGCCCCGTTCGTCGAGGGCGCCGTCGCCGCCCTCGTCACGGCGAGCGCCGGCGCGGATCTGGACACGGTGGTCGCCGTGGCCTCGGAGGCGTACACGTACCGGAAGGGGTGACCGGAGTCCGGAAGGGGCATCAGGGGGCGCGCGGGAGATCCGTCACACACCGATCCGAGGTGCCTCCGTGTTGTGATGTACCTGGTCAACCCACTAATGTCACAGCGCCTTGGTGTACGGGAAACCGGTGCGGTACCGGTGCGGCCCTCGCCACTGTGATCGGGAAGTCCGGCTCCATCCCTCCGGGGAAGCCACTGTATCGCCGCGGGAGACCGCGGTGGTGTGGGAAGGCGGAGTCGCGGCGGCATGACCCGTCAGCCAGGAGACCGGCCAAGGTGCGTTGTCCATCCACGAGGTGCTGGAGAGGGTCTCCCAACCATGCATATAGCCGAGGGGTATCTGCCCCCTGTGCACGCGGCCGCCTGGGGCGTCGCGTCCGCTCCGTTCGTCGTCCACGGTGTCCGCGCGCTGACCCGTGAGGTCAAGGCCAACCCCGAGTCCACCCTGTTGCTGGGTGCCTCCGGTGCGTTCACGTTCGTTCTGTCCGCGCTCAAGATCCCGTCGGTGACGGGCAGTTGCTCGCACCCCACCGGTACGGGCCTGGGCGCGATCCTGTTCCGGCCGCCCGTGATGGCGGTTCTGGGCACGATCACTCTGCTCTTCCAGGCGCTGCTGCTCGCCCATGGCGGGCTCACCACGCTCGGCGCCAACGTCTTCTCGATGGCGATCGTCGGACCGTGGGCGGGCTTCGGCACGTACTGGCTGCTGCGCCGGTCCAACGTGCCGCTGATGGTGAGCGTGTTCTTCGGCGCGTTCGTCGCGGACCTGTCGACGTACTGCGTCACCAGCGTGCAGCTCGCGCTGGCGTTCCCCGACCCGGGCAGCGGTGTGGCCGGAGCGCTGGCCAAGTTCGGCGGGATCTTCGCCGTGACGCAGCTGCCGCTCGCCGTCAGCGAGGGACTGCTCACGGTCCTCGTGATGCGCCTGCTCAAGCAGTCGAGCAAGGCGGACCTGACCCGGCTCGGGGTTCTGCTCCCGTCCGGAAAGAAGACCGAGAAGGCGGAGGCGAGCGCCTGATGAGCAGGAACGCGAAGATCAACACGCTGCTGCTGCTCGTCGTGGCGGCGCTTGCGGTGCTCCCGCTCATGCTGGGGCTCGGCGACGACAAGGAGGAGCCGTTCACGGGCGCGGACGGGCAGGCGGAGGCGGCGATCACCGAGATCGATCCGGATTACGAGCCGTGGTTCAGCCCGTTGTACGAGCCGCCGTCCGGCGAGATCGAGTCGGCGTTGTTCTCCCTGCAGGCCGCGCTCGGGGCCGGAGTGCTCGCGTACTACTTCGGCCTGCGGCGCGGGCGCAGGCAGGGTGAGGCGCGCGCGGCGGCGGCGAAGGCGCCGCTCGTCACCGCCGGCGACGAGTAGCAGGTGCTGCCGATCGACGCGGCGGCGCACAGCAGTCGCTGGCGCCGCCGTCACCCGTGCGAGAAAGCAGTGCTCGGTTTCGGCCTGACGCTCTGCGCGGTCTGTCTGCCGCCGTGGCCCGGGGCCGTTCTCGTCGCGGCGGCCACCCTGGCCGTCCTCCTCGGTCCGGCCGGTGTGCCGGGGCGTCAGCTGTGGCGCGCGTTCCGCATTCCCCTGGGCTTCTGCGTGACGGGGGCGATCCCCCTGCTGTTCGAGGTCGGCGGGGCGCGGGGTCTTGTCGCCCTCGCGCCGGACGGCCCGGTCCACGCGGGCGAGTTGCTGCTGCGGACCTCGGCCGCGTCCCTGGGCGTGCTGCTGTTCGCGTTCACCACGCCCGTCTCGGACGTGCTGCCGCGGCTGGTACGGGCGGGGGTGCCGGCGCCCGTGGTGGACGTCGCCCTGGTGATGTACCGGATCAGCTTCCTGCTGCTGGACGCGATCTCCAAGATCCGGCAGGCGCAGGCGGCCCGGCTCGGGCTGACCACCCGGGCGGCGACCTGGCGCTCGCTCGCCGGGCTCGGGGCGACGGCGTTCGTCCGCGCCTTCGACCGGGCGCAGCGCCTGCAGACCGGGCTCGCCGGGCGGGGGTACGACGGGACGCTGCGGGTCCTGGTGCCCCAGGCCGCGGTCTCGGGTCGCTTCCTCGCCTCGACGGCCGGCCTGCTCGCCGGTCTCGTCGCCCTCACCCTCGTACTGGAAAGGTCCCTGCCGTGAGCCCTGAGCCACCTGTCGTGGAACTGGTGAAGGCCACCTTCGCCTACGAGGACGGGCCGGTCGTCCTCGACGGCATCGACTTCGCCGTGCCGGAGGGCCGGGCGATGGCTCTCCTCGGCCGCAACGGCGGCGGCAAGACGACGATGCTGCGGCTGCTGAGCGGGGGCCTGCGCTGCGGCAGTGGCGCGCTCCGGCTGGACGGCGAGGACGTGTCGTACGACCGGAAGGGGCTGACCCGGCTGCGGACGACCGTGCAGCTGGTCGTCCAGGACCCGGACGACCAGCTCTTCGCGGCCTCGGTGGGCCAGGACGTGTCGTTCGGGCCCATGAATCTGGGGCTGCCGGAGGAGGAGGTACGACTGCGGGTGCGCGAGGCGCTGGAGGCGCTGGACATCGTGGCCCTGGAGGACCGGCCGACCCATCTGCTCTCGTACGGGCAGCGGAAGCGGGCGGCGATCGCGGGCGCCGTGGCGATGCGGCCCCGGGTCCTGATCATGGACGAGCCGACGGCCGGGCTCGATCCGCACGGGCAGGAGCGGCTGCTCGAGGTGCTGGGGCGGCTGCGGGAGTCCGGCACGACGGTGGTGATGGCGACGCACGACGTCGATCTGGCGCTGCGCTGGGCGGACGAGGCCGCGGTCCTGTCACCCGAGGGGTTGCGGACAGGCCCGATCGAGGAGCTGCTCGCCGACGACTCGCTGCTCGCGTCCGCGCGGCTGCGCCGCCCGTGGGGCATGGCGGTGACGCGGCTGCTGCGTGCGCACGGCCTGCTCGCCGCGGACGCGGAGGGTCCCCGCACGGCGGAGGACCTGGACGGCTGGGTCGCGGCACCCCGCGGCGCGTAACCCCAGCCGGACCACACCCCCGACGGCCCCCTGGCGGAGAACCCGCCAGGGGGCCGTGGCGCGTCGTGGAGCGTCGCAACGTCGCGCAGATCACCCTCCCACCCTTATGCAACTTGTTGCACAAGCATGCTCGGGTCGTCTACAACAGTCATGACGACACTGCGCGAGGAGGCGCCCCCCATGACCCCGTACCCGCACCTGCTGAGCCCGCTCGACCTCGGGTTCACCACCCTGCCCAACCGGGTGCTCATGGGTTCCATGCACGTCGGCCTCGAAGAGACCGAGAACGGCTTCGAGCGCATGGCGGCGTTCTACGCCGAGCGCGCCCGCGGCGGCGTCGGGCTGATCGTGACCGGCGGTATCGCCCCGAACGAGGCCGGCCGGCCCTGGGACGGCGGCGCCAAGCTGACCACCGACGAGGAGGTGGCCGAGCACCGGCTCATCACCGACGCCGTGCACGGCGAGGGTGGGCGGATCGCGATGCAGATCCTGCACTTCGGGCGGTACGCCTATCACCCCGCGCTCGTCGCGCCGAGTGCGATCCAGGCGCCGATCAGCCCCTTCGTCCCCAACGAGCTCACCGACGCCGAGGTCGAGCAGACGGTCGAGGACTACGCCCGCTGCGCCGAGCTCGCCAAGGCCGCCGGATACGACGGCGTGGAGGTCATGGGCTCCGAGGGTTACCTCATCAACGAGTTCATCGCGGCCGCCACCAACCACCGCACCGACCGCTGGGGCGGCAGCTACGAGAACCGGGTCCGCTTCCCGCTGGAGATCGTCCGCCGCATCCGTGAGCGGGTCGGCGAGGACTTCATCGTCGTCTACCGCCTCTCGATGCTGGACCTCGTGCCGGGCGGGTCCACGCTGGAGGAGGTCGTCGCCCTCGCCAAGGAGATCGAGGCCGCCGGCGTGACCATCATCAACACCGGCATCGGCTGGCACGAGGCCCGTATCCCCACCATCGCGACCTCCGTGCCGCGCGGCGCGTACACCTGGGTCACCAAGAAGCTGATGGGCGCGGTGAGCATCCCCCTTGTCACCAGCAACCGCATCAACACTCCCGAGGTCGCCGAGCAGATCCTCGCCGAGGGCCGCGCCGACATCGTCTCCATGGCCCGCCCGTTCCTGGCCGACCCGGAGTTCGTCGCCAAGGCCGCCGCGGACCGCGCCGACACCATCAACACCTGCATCGGCTGCAACCAGGCCTGCCTGGACCACACCTTCAGCCTGAAGATCACCTCCTGCCTGGTGAACCCGCGCGCCTGCCACGAGACCGAACTGGTCCTCTCCCCCACCCGTCTCACCAAGCGGATCGCCGTCGTCGGCGCGGGCCCGGCCGGACTCGCCTTCTCCGTCTCCGCCGCCGAACGCGGCCACGCCGTCACCCTGTTCGACGCCGCGGGCGAGATCGGCGGCCAGCTGAACATCGCCAAGCGGGTGCCGGGCAAGGAGGAGTTCAACGAGACCCTGCGGTACTTCCGCACCCAGCTCGACGCCCGTGGCGTGGACGTCCGGCTGAACACCACCGCCACCACCGAGCTGCTCGCGGAGTACGACGAGGTGGTCGTCGCCACCGGCGTCACCCCGCGGACCCCCGAGATCGAGGGCATCGACCACCCCAGCGTCGTCAGCTACCTCGACGTCCTGCGCGACGGCGCACCGGTCGGCGAGCGGGTCGCGATCATCGGGGCCGGCGGCATCGGCTTCGACGTCGCCGAGTTCCTCACCGACGGCGGCGAGGGCGCGAGCCAGGACGCCGAGACCTACTTCCGTCAGTGGGGTGTCGACACCTCGTACGAGACGCGCGGCGGACTGCGCACGCCCGAGCGCCCCAAGCCCCCGCGCCAGGTCCACCTGCTCCAGCGCAAGACCACCAAGGTCGGCGCCGGCCTCGGCAAGACCACCGGCTGGATCCACCGCGCCGAGATGAAGCACCGGGGCGTCACGATGGTGGCGGGAGCCTCGTACGAGCGGATCGACGACGAGGGCCTGCACATCACCCTCGACGGCGAGCCGCAGACCGTCCCCGTCGACACGATCGTCCTGTGCACCGGCCAGGAGCCGCGCCGCGGCCTGTACGAGGAGTTGATCGCCGCAGGCCGCTCCGCGCACCTGATCGGCGGCGCCGACGTGGCTGCCGAGCTGGACGCCAAGCGCGCCATCGACCAGGGCACGCGCCTGGCGGCCACCCTGTGATCGTTCCGGCGCCCCGAACCTAGGATGCGTGCATGTCCCTCCCGCACGCGATCCTGACCGCGCTGCTCGAGAAGCCGTCCTCCGGGCTCGAGCTGACGCGCCGTTTCGACAAGTCGATCGGCTACTTCTGGTCGGCCACGCATCAGCAGATCTACCGCGAGCTGGGCAAGCTGGAGCAGGCGGGGCACATCCGTGCCCTGCCCGCTCCCGTGCCGGCGCGCGGGCAGAAGAAGGAGTACGAGGTCCTGCCCGCGGGCCGCGCCGAGCTGAGCGAGTGGGTGGCGCGGAGCGAGGACCCCAAGCCGATGCGGGCGGCGCTGCTGCTGCGGATGCGGGCGGCCGCGGTCGTCGGGGCGCCGGGGATGCGGGAGGAGCTGGAGCGCCATCTCGACCTGCACCGGCGGCAGTTGGAGGAATATCTGGCGATCGAGGTACGGGACTTCCCGCCGGCCCGCCGGGAGAGCGAGCCGGACCGACTGCGCCATCTGGTTCTGCGCGGCGGGATCGATCTGGAGCGGTTCTGGGTGGAGTGGCTGACACACGCGCTGACCGAGCTGGAGCGTTGACGGGCCGAGCTGAGGCGCCCCGGTGCTTCGGCTGGCTACCAGAGCTGACGCCCCGCCCCCCAGGGGGCTCTACTCCGTGCCGGCGAGCTGCTCCACGAGCTCCTTCTCGTCCTGCTCCGTGAGCGAGGTCTTCAGGACCGTCCCGCCGTGGGACTGCATCGCGGCGGCGAACTTGTCCTCGGTCATCTTCGTGGCCATGATCACCACGGCGGCGGAACCGGGCGTGAGAAGGGACTGGACCTTCTCCCGGAAGCCCTTGTCCACGCCCATCTGGCTCAGCTTGCCGATCAGTCCCCCGACTGCGGCGCCCACCAGACCGAGCCCAGGGGTGAGCACGAGGATTCCGAGGAACAAGCCCCAGAGGGCCCCCGCCGTGGCCGAGACGGCCGTCTTCTCGCTCTTCTTGGGCGTGTCGACATGCGTCTCACCCTCCGCGTCCACGGAGACGACGGCGAGGCCGGCGAGTTCGACCACATGGGACTTCTCCAGCTCCTGGACCGCCTTGAAGGCCTTGTTCGCGACGGCGCGGTCTTCATAGCCGATGACAATGAGTTCCGACATCTGTTCCTCCGTGGTGATGCGCGAGTGCGCTGCGGGGACGGCGTCTTCTGTGGAGGGCGCGGCTCAGTAGCGCAGGACGCCGGCGATCCGGCCCGCGTCGGACAGCGTGTCGTCGGGGACGAAGCGCACTTCCGCTCCGGTCTCCAGGGCCTGTTCGACGATCTCGTCCACGATGTCGTCGCGCGCGTCGAGGTCGGTGGCCTCGGCCGGTTCCAGATGGTCCCCGTAGTCGCGGACGATCGCCCGGAAGTGCTCCTCCACGGCCAGGAGCCGGATCCGGCCGTCCTTCGCGGCCTGCGAGACCTCGTCGAGACCGCCGGCGAACTCGCGTCGGCCCTGTGCCGCGTCCAGTTCGGAGACGATCGCCGCCTTCTCCGCCTCGACCTTGTCCGTACGCAGCGGTTCGAGGGCCTGCCACACCTGTGCGGCCGGACCGGCGGCGAGGCCGCCGCGCTGGACCTTCGTCGTGTCCTTGCCCAGCGGGCCGATCTCCTCCAGGAGGGAGAGCGCGGCGGCCTCACCGATCACATACAGCGGGCGAGGGGAGGAACTGAGCACGACGCGCGCCGCCTCGTGCGCCTGGCGCATGAACTGGCGGGTCTGCTCGTCGCGGAAGGTGCTCGGCAGGTCGCCGATGCGCTCCTTGCGCTCCGCGTCCGGGTCCTCCAGGCTCCGCGACAGCGGAAAGCCGTCCCCGGTGTGCTCGGTGACCTGCTCCGCGTCGCCGCTCCACAGCGAGACGCGGTCGGCCGCCACGGCGAGGGCCCAGAAGGGCTGCTCGGCCGCCTGGGCCGCGACGAGGTTGCGGGTGAGGAAGGTGTCGGCGATGACCACGCGCTCCGGTACCGAGCGGGCCACGGACCAGACCTGATGCTCTCCGGGTGCCGCATAGATCACGAGGCCGTCCTCGGAATGGACGAGATCCACCTCCTTGAGGGCCTGCTCCAACTGGCTCAGTACGTCCGTACGCCGCTCACGGGTCACCGCCGGGTCCGCCTCGAGCAGCTCCCCGGCCTGGGCCAGGAGATTGCGGAGCCGGACGGGATCCTGGGTGTTGTCGGGCTCTCTGCGGTGTGTCGGCATGAGCAGGGACACGGCCGGATAGGGACGGGGCTGACGCAGTTTCGCAAGCACGTCGGTGCTGAGCGCGGGATGCATGGAAGCCGACCTTTCGGGGTGCTTGAGCATGACGTCGTGGCAGGTCAGGGCCGCGATGTCGGGCGCCTGGGCGCCGCATCGACGCGCGCCCGGGCCGCGCGGAAGTCCGGGACTCCTCCGTCCGGCCATCGTCGCCCGGAGTGTCATCGACCGCGAGCCGAGCACTTCTATCCGGGGAGGGGCCGCTTTTGTTAATGAGAACCATTTCCATGTAGCGTGACCGCCACGTCCCGACGATGGAGGTCCGATTCCCATGGCCGTACCCAAGCGGAAGATGTCCCGCTCCAACACCCGCCACCGCCGTGCCCAGTGGAAGGCGACCACGCCCCAGCTGGTCCCGATCACGGTCGACGGAGTCGTCTACCGGGTGCCGCAGCGCCTGGCCAAGGCGTACGAGCGCGGCCTGCTGCGCCCGGAGGGCTGAGCGCGATGACGGACACGGCGACGCCCGTCGAGGCCGGCGACTCCCGCCTCCCGGTCACCGTCCTCTCCGGCTTCCTCGGTGCGGGCAAGACGACGCTCCTCAACCACGTCCTGACCAACCGGGACGGCCTGCGCGTCGCCGTGATCGTCAACGACATGAGCGAGATCAACATCGACGCCGCGCTGGTCCGCGGCGGGGACGCGGCGCTCTCCCGCACCGAGGAACGTCTCGTCGAGATGACCAACGGGTGCATCTGCTGCACCCTCCGCGACGACCTGCTCGAAGAGGTCGACCGGTTGGCCCGTGAGGGCCGCTTCGACCATCTCCTCATCGAGTCCAGCGGCATCTCGGAGCCGATGCCCGTCGCCGCCACCTTCGCCTTCCCGCGCGACGACGGCGCCACGCTCGGCGATCTCGCCCGGCTCGACACGATGGTCACCGTGGTCGACGCGGCGAACTTCCTGCCCGAGCTCCAGGGCGGTGACGCTCTCACCGAGCGCGAGCTCGCGCCGTACGAGGACGACGAGCGCACGGTCAGCGATCTCCTGATGGACCAGATCGAGTTCGCGGACGTCATCGTCGTGAACAAGCTGGACCTCGTCCCGGCGGCCGAAGCCGACCGGCTGCGGGCCGCGCTGACCCGGCTCAACCCGGCCGCGCGGATCGTCTCCGCCACGCACGGTCGGCTGCGTCCCGCCGAGATCCTCGGCACCGGACTCTTCGACCTGGAGCGCGCCCAGCAGGCGCCCGGCTGGGTCATGGAGCTCAACGGCGACCACATCCCGGAGACCGAGGAGTACGGCATCTCCTCGACGGTCTTCCGCGCCGAACGTGCCTTCCACCCCGGGCGGTTGTGGTCATTCGTGACCGAGGGGATGGACAGCGGGGCGTACGGCCGGGTCCTGCGCTCCAAGGGCTTCTTCCGGCTCGCCGGCCGCGAACGGGTGACCGGGCTGTGGTCGCAGGCGGGCGCGGTGGCCCGGTTCGAGCCCTCGGGCGTCGTGGACGACCGGCCCGAAGGCCCCTCCCACGCACAGGAGTTGGTGTTCATCGGTACGGATCTCACGGTGGACGCGCTCCACGCCGCGCTCGACCGGTGTCTGGTCGAGGACGGGGAGACGGGTCCGTGGGACGACCCGTTCCCCGAGTGGGCCGTGCACGGCCTCGACGACGTCTGCGAGCACGAGCACGCCTCCGTCCCGGAGCACGCCTCCGTCCCGGCCGCGACCGCCTGACTCACTCCCCTGCCGTCGCCTTCCGCCAGGCCGCGTCGCGCAGCAGCCGCAGCCCGTTCAGCCCGACCAGGACCGTGGAGCCCTCGTGGCCGGCCACGCCGAGCGGCAGCGGGAGGTGGCCGGCGAGGTCCCAGATCACCAGGGCCCCGATGCAGGTGCCCGCGATCACCAGGTTCTGCACGACCAGGCGGCGGGCCCGGCGCGAGAGGGCCACGACCGCGGGGACCGTCGCCAGTTCGTCGCGCACGACGACCGCGTCGGCGGTCTCCAAGGCGAGGTCGGAGCCGGCCCGCCCCATGGCGATGCCGCTGTGGGCGGCTGCCAGGGCGGGGGCGTCGTTGACGCCGTCGCCGACCACGAGGACCTTCGAGCCGGCCTGCTCCCACTCCCGTACGGCGGCGACCTTGTCCTGCGGCAGCAGCCCCGCCCGTACGTCGGTGATACCGGTCTGCTCCGCGATCCGGGCCGCCGCGCCGGCGTTGTCGCCGGTCAGCAGAGTGGGGGTGGTGCCGGTGAGTCGGGTGAGCGCGGCCACCGCCTCGGGCGCGCCGTCGCGGAGCCGGTCGGCGAATTCGAGGACGGCGACCCGTGCGCCGTCGACGATGACCTCGACGGTGGTGTCGGCGTGGTCGCCGTCCGCACGCCGGACGCGTA
The DNA here is from genome assembly GCF_042731085.1 of Streptomyces sp. NPDC059875. Taxonomy (NCBI): domain Bacteria; kingdom Bacillati; phylum Actinomycetota; class Actinomycetes; order Kitasatosporales; family Streptomycetaceae; genus Streptomyces; species Streptomyces sp. NPDC059875. The sequence continues at coordinate 149,723 of NZ_JBHWJZ010000007.1, read as the reverse complement.
CCTCCCGGCCCTCGACCACGGCCCGTACGCCCTCGCCGGGCACCGAGACGAAGTCGCTCGCTTCGGGGATCGTCAGTCCGCGGGCGCGGGCGGCGGCCACCACGGCGCGGGCCAGGGGGTGTTCACTGGGCAGTTCGGCCGCGGCGGCGAGGGCGAGCGCCGCCGGGTCCCCCTCGACGCGGGTCACGCGCGGCGCGCCCTCGGTCAGGGTGCCGGTCTTGTCGAGCGCGACCCGGTCGACGGCGCCCAGACGCTCCATCACGACGGCGGACTTGACCAGGACGCCGTGGCGTCCGGCGGTGGCGATCGCGGAGAGCAGTGGCGGCATGGTGGCGAGGACGACCGCGCAGGGCGAGGCCACGATCATGAAGGTCATGGCGCGCAGCAGCGTGCTGGTGACGTCGGCGCCGAACGCGAGCGGGATCGCGAAGAGCGCCAGGGTGGCGACGACGACGCCGACGGAGTAGCGCTGTTCGACCTTCTCGATGAAGAGCTGGGTGGGCGCCTTGGTGGCACTGGCCTCCTCGACGAGGGCGACGATCCGGGCGATGACGGAGTCGGCCGCGTCCTTGCCCACCCGGACGCGCAGGGCGCCCGTTCCGTTGAGGGTGCCGGCGAAGACCTCGTCACCGGGCGCCTTGGCCGCGGGCAGGGACTCCCCGGTGATGGTCGCCTGGTCGACGTCGCTCGCGCCGTCGAGGACGGTGCCGTCGGCGGGCAGCCGCTCCCCCGGCCGTACGAGAACGGTGTCGCCGATCCGCAGGTCTGCCACGTCCACCGGTTCCTCGACCCGGCCCGTGAGGCGAACGGCCTTCGCCGGCGCGAGGTCGAGCAGTCCGCGTACGGAGTCGGCGGTGCGTCGGGTGGCGAGCGCCTCCAGGGCGCCGGAGACGGCGAAGATGACGATCAGCAGGCCGCCGTCGAGGTACTGGCCGATCGCGGCCGCGCCGATCGCGGCGACCACCATGAGCAGGTCGACGTCGAGGGACTTCTCACGGAGCGCCTGGAGCCCCGCCCAGCCGGGCTCCCAGCCGCCGGCGGCGTAGCAGACCGCGTAGAGCGGCCCCCAGGCCCACGCGGGGGCGCCGGCCAGGTCCAGTGGCAGGGCGAGGAGGAAGGCGAGGGCGGACAGCGCGGCCCAGCGGACCTCGGGCAGGGCGGACGCGCGGGTGCGGCGGACAGGCGGCGGGGCCTTGGCCGCGGGGGTCGCGGTCCGGGCCTCGAGCACCGGAGAAGCCATGGGTGGACACCTCTTCGATCGGGGACGGCGGGGTGGCAGGCCCCACCATAGCGGAATACATGAAGAGGTCTTCATTCATCAGCTTATCGCCGCCGCTACGATGAGCGCATGGGACACGGAGTGAACGGCAGGACGACCCCGGCAACCCACCTGGACGCGGAATCCGCGGCCACCATCGCCGCCACCCTCCAGGCCCTCGCCACGCCCTCGCGGCTGATGATCCTCACCAAGCTGCGCCAGGGTCCGTGCGGAGTGACCGAACTCGCCTCCGCCGTCGAGATGGAGCAGTCCGCCGTCTCCCACCAGCTGCGCCTGCTGCGCGCGCTGGGCCTCGTCACCGGGGTCCGGCAGGGGCGCCGGATCGAGTACAGCCTCTACGACAACCATGTCGCCCAACTCCTCGACGAAGCCGTCTACCACATCGAGCACCTGCGCCTCGGCGCACGCGACGTGCCCCGCGAGAGCGTGGATACTGGTCAGTCGTAGATCTATTACGGCGAAAGGGCGGGAATGGCCGACGAGTTGGGGCGCCGCGGGACACGTCACGCGGTGGTCATCGGGGGAAGTCTCGCGGGCCTGCTGGCGGCGCGGGTGCTCAGCGAACACGCGGAGAAGGTGACGGTCGTCGAGCGCGACCGCTTCCCCGAGGGGCCGGATGCCCGGCCCGGAGTGCCGCAGAGCCGCCACACGCATGTGCTCATCGAGGGCGGACAGCGAGCGCTGGACGAGCTGTTGCCCGGGTTCATGAAGGAACTCGGCGAGCTCGGCGCCCCTCGGGTGGGCATGCCCGAGGACATGGTGCAGTGGCAGAACGGACGGTGGTTCCGCCGGACGGCCGCCACGTCCACCCTCTCCACGGGCTCGCGCTCTCAGCTCGAATGGCTGGTACGCCGACGTGTGCTCGCCGATCCGCGGATCGAGACGATCGAAGGGGCCGAGACGGTCGGTCTGATCGGTGACTCCTCGCGGGTCCGCGGAGTGCTGCTGCGCGAGCGCGGCGCGGGCGCCTCCAAGGAGACCCGCTCCCTGGCGGCCGACCTGGTGGTGGACGCCTCCGGCCGTGGCACGGGCGCCCCCGACTGGCTGGCCGCGATCGGCGCCGAGGCTCCGCACGAGGAGACGATCGACACCGGGCTCGCCTACTCCACCCGCGTCTACCGGGGCCCACAGGACAGTACGTCGGACGAGTCGGACGCACTCGCGTACTACATCATCCCCAACCCCGAACAGGTCTACAGCGGTGGGGTGTTGCCGCTCGGCGGCGGCCGGTACATGGTCACGCTGTCCGGGCTGCGGGGTGACGCACCGCCCACGGACGAGGCGGCGTTCGAGGAGTACGCGCTGCGGCTGCCGCACCCGCTGATCGGCGAGTGGCTCGCGAAGGCCGAACCGGAGTCCTCCGTCTTCGGCTTCCGCAAGACCGCCAACATCCGTCGCCGGTACGACCGTCCGGGCCGCCGCCCGGCCGGCTTCCTCGCGACCGGCGACGCGCTGTGCGCCTTCAACCCGATCTACGGCCAGGGCATGGCGGTCGCCGCGATGAACGCTGTCGCCCTGCGCCGGGCACTGACCGATCCGAAGCGCGCGGCGACCACCCGGGCCGTGCAGAAGGCGCTGCTCGACTCCTCGAAGCAGGCGTGGGACATCTCCGCCGGCGCGGACAAGAAGATGCCGGGCGCCACCGGCAACGCGACGGCCTCGCGCGCGGTGGACAGGCCCGTGGGGTGGTATCTGAGCCGGCTCCAGCAGCGGTACGCGGGCGATCCGGTGGTGGGAGCGGCGTTCCGATCCGTCCTGACCCTGACGGCTCCGATGACGGCGCTGTTCGCGCCCGCCGTGGCCTGGGCGGTGCTCTTCGGTCCGGTCCGCGAGACTCCGGACCGGCCGCCGATGCGCCGCGAGGTCTGAGCACAGGGGCGGGGGCCGGTTCACCGCCCGGCCCCCGCTCGTCACACCCCCGGCGCCGCCGTGACGACGCCGGCGGCGATCGCCGCGCTCAGTGCCGCGTAGTCGTCGGCGTTCTGGCCCGCGTACCGGATCGCGAAGTCGGCGATCGACCGCTCGAAGACGTCCGAGGAGCCGAGGTACGCGGCGATGGCGATGCGGTCGCCGGAGCGGGCGTGGGCGCGGGCCAGGGCGCGGCCGCAGAGTCCCGCGTACGCGCGGAGCATCGCCGGGGACATCGTCTCCACCTCGGCCGAGCCCTTCATGTCGCGCAACTGGCGCCAGTAGAAGTGGCGTTTCTCGGGTCCGGTCATCCAGCCGAGGAAGATGTCGCTGGCGGCCTGGGTGAGGCGCTGTCCGCAGACGACCCGCTGCCCCTCGTGGGTGTACGCGCTCGGCGTCAGGTACGGCTCCAGGACCGAGCGGCCGGCCTCCTTGATCTGGAGGATCAACGGGTCGGTGTCGTCGCGGCCTTCGAGCAGGAGGACGAAGCAGCGGGTACCGACGCTGCCGACGCCGACGACCTTGCGGGCGGCGTCGACGAAGCGGAACCGGTCCAGGAGCAGCCGGCGCTCCTCGGAGAGCGAGCTGCGGTAGTCGCTGAAGATCTTGCCGAGGGTGACGCGGTCGACGTCCGTGGCGCGTTCGAGGAGCGGCGGGTCGTCGACGAAGTGGCGGCCACCGCTCTCGTCCTGCTCGGTGAGTTTGCCGAGCGCCTGGAGGCTGGTGCGGCGGCGGGCACGGGCGAGGCGGTTCTCGACCCGGGACCGGCGGTCGGGGCGGACGAGGGCCGTGATGTCGTCGGCGTCGATCCGCGCGTACCAGACGGCGAGCTCTCCGAGATCCGCGAGAGTCGCCATGGCGGTGCGGTACGCCTCGGCGGCGACGAGGGCCGCGCGGTGGGCCTTGGCATTGGTGGTGCCGTTCTGCAGGGCGGCCACGGCGACGCTGGCGGCGAGCCGCTTCACATCCCATTCGAAGGGGCCGGGCAGGGTCTCGTCGAAGTCGTTGACGTCGAAGAGAAGCGCCCGTTCGGGTGAAGCGTAGACGCCGAAATTGAGCAGATGGGCGTCGCCGCAGAGCTGGACGGTGAGGCCGGTGTGGCGCTGGGCGGCGAGGTCGGCGGCCATGACGGCGGCGGCGCCGCGCAGGAACGCGAAGGGCGAGACGACCATGCGGCCGTACCGGATGGGGACCAGTTCGGGCACCCGGTCGACGGCCTGCCGCTCCAGCACGGCCAGCGGGTCAGGGCGCTGCGAGGACGGTATCCAGCGGCCGTGCGAGGACCGCGGCACGATCTTGCGTGCCGCCCTGCCGGCCTCGACCCGCGCCGCCGGTGTCGTCATCCGGCCTCACCCGCCTCTTCCGCAGCTCCTACCGGTCGAGACTCATTACAAGGTCAGACGCTCCCGCGCGCACCCCGGGGCGGTCCGGGTTTCGGCCACTCCCCCCGAACCCCCTTCCTTAATGGTTTAGACCAATGATAGACATTGGTCACCCACACGGCCCAGACTGTCACGCTGAGCAAAGAGAGGGTTGGAACATGGCTGAGCCCGAACCCGAGCAGGCGGCGGTGGCCCCGCTCTACCTCAAGGTCGCCGCCGCGCTGCGGAGCGACCTCGCCGAACGGCAGATCTCCCCCGGCAGCCGCCTCCCGTCCGAGCGCTCCCTCGCGCACCGCTACCACGTGAACCGGCAGACCGTGCGCAGCGCGCTCCAACGGCTGCGCGAGGAACGGCTCGTCGTCACCGACCGCCGCGGCACCTTCGCCGCGGGCACCGAACACGAGGCACACGTGCCGGTTCTGACGGCACGACAGCACGCCTTTCCCGGAGGTACGGAGGCGACCGACGCCCTGGTCCGCGCCGCGCTCTCCTGGGAGGCGCCGCCGGCCGCGTCGGCAGGACGGCTCGCTCTCGTCCCGGGCGAACCCACGCTCGTCCACCGGCATGTCGTCCTCTCCCCCGGCGGCACACCCCTGCAGCGTTCGGTCTCCTGGTTCTCCCGGCCGGCGCTCGCCGAGATACCGCAGCTCGCCCGCTACCGGCGGGGCAGGAGCGCCATGCCCCAGCCCGATCTACGGCTGCTGTACCACTGGATGCACCAGGCGGGACTCCGGCTCACACGCCGGGAGTCGATCGCTGTGCCGCCGGCCTCCGCCACGGGGGTCGGGGACGGCACGGCCCGGCTGGTCGTCCACCGCGTGGTGAGCGACCAGCACGGCCACGCGCTGGAGATCACGGACATCGACTTCGCGGCGCACGGAGCCGCGTGGACCTACGAGTTCAGCGGCTGACGCCCCCTCACACGGTCCCTCACGCGGCACTCGCGCGAGCCGTCAGACGATCCCCTCGGCGATCTCCGCCTCCTCGCGGGCGCTTCCGTACGCCGAGGGAGTGCCGTACGAACGGCGTGCCACGTACCACCAGACACTGGCGAGCAGGAGGACGACGGCGAGGGCGATGACCGCGTAGTTCATGGAGTCGATGGTCACCGGGGACTTCTGGGGCAGACAGAACAGCACGGTGACGACGGCCACCCAGATCACGGCCGTCCAGCCGATCGGTGCGCTCCAGCGGCCCAGGTTCCACGGGCCCGGCGTGAACCGGTTGCCCGCTCGCAGCCGCAGATAGATGGGGATGGCGTAGGCCGGGGTGATGCCGATGACGTTGATGGCGGTGACCGCGCCGTAGGCCGTGGCGGAGTACAGCGACGGCACGGCGAGCAGCGCGGCGACACCGACCGCGAGCCAGACGGCCGGCACCGGGGTCTGCGTACGGCTGCTGACCTTGCGCCAGAGGGCCGAGCCGGGAAGGGCGTTGTCGCGGCTGAAGGCGAAGACCATCCGGCTGGCCGCGGCCACCTCGGCGTTGCCGCAGAAGAGCTGGGCCACGATCACCACCAGCAGCAGGGCGGTGGCGCCGCCGGAGCCGAGCGCGTCGAGCAGGATCTGGGCGGGCGGGACTCCGGTGGCGCTGTTCTGTGTGCCCGCGTAGTCCTGGATCGCGAAGGTCAGCCCGGCGAGCAGCGCGAAGCCGGCGATCCAGGAGACCCAGATGGCGCGGACGATGCCCTTGGCCGCGCTGACCGAGGCGTTGGAGGTCTCCTCCGAGAGATGGGCGGAGGCGTCGTAGCCGGAGAAGGTGTACTGGGCGAGGAGCAGGCCGACGGCGGCGACGTAGAAGGGGTTCGCCCAGCCCGTGTCGTTGACGAACTCGGTGAAGACGAACTCTGCGGACTGATGGCGGTCGGGGATGAATGCCAGGGCGCCGACGATCACGGCCACCCCGGTCAGATGCCACCAGACGCTGATGGAGTTGAGCACGCTGACCAGACGCACGCCGAAGAGATTGAGCACGGCGTGCAGCAGCAGGATCGCGAGGAAGATCAGGAACGTGGAGCTGGCCGTGGGCACGATGCCCCACTGGAGGTTGAGGAAGGCTCCGGTGAAGAGGGCGGCGCCGTAGTCGATGCCCGCGATCGCGCCGAGCAGACCGAGCAGATTGAGCCAGCCGGTGTACCAGCCCCAGCGTCGGCCGCCGAGCCGGTCGGCCATGTAGTAGAGGGCGCCTGAGGTGGGGTACGCGCTGGTGACCTCGGCCAGCGCGAGGCCGACGCACAGGACGAAGAGCCCGACTCCCGCCCAGCCCCACATCATGACGGCGGGGCCGCCGGTGCCGAGGCCGAAGCCGTAGAGCGTCATGCAACCGGACAGGACGGAGATGACGGAGAAGCTGATGGCGAAGTTGCCGAAGCCGCCCATGCGGCGGGCGAGGACGGGCTGGTAGCCGAGCTCTCTGAGCCTGGCCTCCTCGTCCTGCGCGGCCGCGGGCCTGCGTATCTCGTCGGCGGGGACGGTGCGGGACATGCCGTTACCTCCGGGGAAGGGGTGAGCGGGGGCTGGGGCGCGCCGGGGGCGGTGATGGTGACGGGATCACGGGTCCGGGCGTGGCGGTGACGGGATCACGGATCGAGGCAGCGGGCGCGGGCTCGTACGAAGACCTCTTCGGCGAGCGCCCGGTCGTCGGGCCGGGCCGTGCGGTACGCCCAGGGCTGGACCGTCCAGTACGGCCCGAGGGCCTCGAAGACGCGGGCCGCGTCGGCGAAACGGAGGGCGCCGTAGAGGGCGTGCGCGAGATGGTTGAGGTCGAGGAGCGATGCCTCGGCGGTGGCGCAGAAGAGGAACCAGGTGTCCAGGGCGCGGCGGGCGTCACGAATGGCGTCCTCGGCGACCCAGTGCAGGTCGAGGGCGTGCTCCTGGCCGCGCTCGCGCCGGTAGCGCTCGACCCGGACGTAGAGCGGGAGGGCGTGCAGGGCGGAACCGGAGGGGGCCGAACCAGCCGCCCACTGGGCGTAGTTGACCGCCTCGGAGAGCGGTCCGGACTGGCGCCCGTTGAAGAACTGCAGCATCCGGTGGTGGGCCTCGCGGTTGTGCGGGTCGCGCTTCTCTGCCTCGGCGAGGAGGCCCCAGGGGCCGGGCGGCAGCATGGGCGCGGGCGGGCGGAGCCGGTGCTCCTCCATGCGCTGGTGTTCGTCGAGCGCGGCGAGGGCGAGCAGGCAGACCCAGGGGACGGGGTCGTCGGGCGCCTGTGCGGCGGTGTCGCGGCAGGCGGTCCACGCCTCCTGCCAGAGTGCGCGGGTGCGGGGGTGGCCGCCGCGGTGGGCGCGTACGGCCCGCTCCACGGCGACCCGGGTGTGCATCACGGTCGCGGGGACGCTGTCCGGCTGTTCGGCCCGCCAGGTCCTGACGACGTCGGTGCCTGCGGCGACGGCGGCGAGCACCTGGGTTCGGCGGGTCCAGGCGTCCCAGCCGGGCGTCTCGTCGAGTAATCGGGCCATCGACACCCAGCGGCCGGTCCGCAGGTCCTGGACGGCGTGGCGCAGGGCGTGGTCGTGGCCCGCCGGATGGTAGACGGGCCGGAATCCGTGTCCTGCCCTCACGGAGCGGGGCGTGCGGTGGGAGACATGGGTCCTCGGTGGGTGGAGGGGGGTGGTCAGTCCCCCGGTGGGCATCCCGGCCGTTGATCGGCGATCACTATAGAGGCGTCTGGACGAGACCGATCCACTTTGGCTTCTGACCGTAACTATCCAGCCACAGACTGGATATGAGCATCCATCACATCTGTGTGACGAGCTGACGCGTGCGCGGTGAACCGCTTGACGGAACGGTTCGCGTGCACCAGTCTTTCCGCTTCCGCGATCAAGGACCGAAGGCGCTTCGGGGACGGGAGTACGAGGATGACGGGCCCGGTACTCGCCGTCGACCAGGGCACTTCCGGGACCAAGGCGCTCGTCGTGTGCCCCGAGCGGGGCGTCATCGGCTCCGGTTCGGCGCCCGTACGGCCGCGCTATCTGCCGGGCGGCCTGGTCGAGGTCGACCCTGCCGAGCTGTACGACTCCGTCGTCGCCGCGGGCCGGGCGGCACTTGCCGAGGCGAACACCTCGGTCGCGGCGGTCGGTCTGGCCAACCAGGGCGAGACCGTACTCGCCTGGGACCCGGCGACGGGCGCACCGCTCACCGACGCGCTCGTCTGGCAGGACCGCAGAGCCGAGGGTCTCTGTGCCGAACTGTCCGCTCATGCCGATGAGTTGAGGGAGCGGACCGGGCTGCCTCTGGACCCCTATTTCGCCGCTCCCAAGATGGCCTGGATCCGTCGGCACCTCACCGGCGCGGGCGTCGTGACGACGAGCGACGCCTGGCTGGTGCACCGCCTCACGGGCGAGTTCGTCACGGACGCCGCGACCGCGGGGCGGACCGGTCTGCTCGATCTGGACACCGTGTCCTGGTCCGCTGCCGTCCTCGACGTCTTCGGTCTCGGCGGCGAACGCCTGCCCCGCGTGGTCGACGCCGACACCCGGGTGGGCGTCACCACCGCCTTCGGGCAGGCGCTCCCGCTGACCGGACTCCTCGTGGACCAGCAGGCCGCCCTCCTCGCCCAGCGCGTCACCGAACCGGGCGCGGCCAAGTGCACCTACGGAGCGGGAGCGTTCCTGCTCGCGCAGACCGGGCCGACCCCGCGTCGCGGCGATTCGGGCCTCGTGAGCTGTGTGGCCTGGCGGCTCTCCGGGCGGACGAGCTACTGCCTGGACGGCCAGGTGTACACGGCCGCGTCCGCCGTGCGCTGGCTGACCGACCTCGGGGTGCTCTCGGGTGCCGAGGACCTCGACGCGGTGGGCGGTGCGGTGCCGGACTCCGGCGGAGTCACCTTCGTACCGGCTCTCGCCGGGCTCGCCGCCCCGTGGTGGCGCGGCGACGTCCGCGGTTCGCTGCACGGCCTCGGCCTGGACACGACCGGCGGGCACCTGGTCCGCGCGCTGTGCGAGGGGATCGCCGCCCAGGTGGTGGAGCTGGCCGGCGCGGCCGGCGCCGACCTCGGGACACCCGTGACCGCACTGCGCGTGGACGGCGGGCTGACGCGCTCCGCGCTGATGATGCAGACCCAGGCCGATCTGCTGCAACTCCCCGTCGAGGTATCGGCGTTGCCCGACGCGACGGCGCTCGGCGTCGGCGCGGTGGCCCGGCTCGGCCTCGATCCCGGGCTCACCGTCCAGGAGGCCGTCCCGGAGTGGAAGCCCTCGGCCGTGTACGAGCCCGCCATCACGCGCAGCGAAGCGGGGGAACGGCTGGACCGGTTCCGTACCGCCGTGGCGGCGCTCCTCGACGGCTCCCCCGCCTCGTCCCGCCCATGACGGCGCGACGGCGGCTCGGGGTCGTCACCCGCACGGGAGCGCTGCCGGACACCTCGGCGCCGGGGACGGAGTACGACGTCGTGGTGGTCGGCGCCGGGGTCGTCGGCTGCGCGATCGCCCGCGAACTCGCCCGCCGCCCCCTGCGGGTCGCGCTCGTCGAGGCGTCCGGCGACGTCGGCGAAGGCACGTCGAAGGCCAACACGGCGATCCTGCACACGGGTTTCGACGCCGCGCCGGGCTCGCTGGAGGCCCGGCTCGTACGGGACGGGCAGCGGCTGCTCGCCGATCACGCCCGGGACACGGGTATTCCCGTCGAGCCGCTCGGGGCGCTGCTCGTCGCCTGGGACGAGGAGCAGCTGGCCGCGCTCCCCCGCCTCGCGGCCAAGGCGGTGCGCAACGGCCACCGCACCACCCGCGTCCTGGGAGCCGACGAACTGCGCGCACGGGAACCGCACCTGGGCCCCGGCGCGCTCGGAGCGCTGGACGTCCCGGGCGAGTCGATCATCTGCCCCTGGACGACCACGCTCTCGTACGCCACCCAGGCCGTCCGCTCCGGGGTCGACCTGCACCTCAACTGCCGTGTGGAGAAGGCCGATCCCGGCGAGCCGCACCGGCTGGTCACTCCGCGCGGCGTCCTGCGCGCCCGGTACGTCGTCAACGTCTGCGGACTGTACGCGGACCGGTTCGACGCGCTGTTCGGCCGACACGACTTCACGGTGACGCCGAGGCGCGGCCAGTTGATCGTCTTCGACAAGTTCGCGCGCTCCCTGGTCCGGCACATCCTCCTTCCCGTGCCCGGCGCTCTCGGCAAGGGAGTTCTGGTCGCGCCGACGGTGTACGGGAACGTCCTGCTCGGCCCGACGGCCGAGGACCTGGACGACAGGAGGGCCACCGGGTCGACGGCCGACGGCCTGGCGGCGCTGCGCGCCCAGGGCGGCCGGATCCTGCCCGCGCTGCTCGACGAGGAGGTCACGGCCGTGTACGCCGGGCTGCGGGCGGCCACCGAGTACGACGACTACAAGTGCGTCGCTCACCCGGGGCTCCGGTACGTCACGGTGGGCGGCATCCGGTCCACCGGCCTCACCGCGTCCCTGGCGATCGCCGCGCACGTGGTGGAGCTGCTCTCGGACAGCGGGCTGGTCCTGGGGGCGGAGCACCCGATCGCCCCGGTTCGGATGCCGAACCTGGGCGAGGCGTTCCCGCGCCCGTACCGGGACGCGGAACTCATCGCCCGGGAGCCGGAGTTCGGGTCGATCGTGTGCCACTGCGAGCGGGTCACGCGGGGGGAGATCCGGGCCGCGCTCGCCTCGACGATCCCGCCGGGCTCGCTCGACGGGCTGCGGCGCAGGACGCGAGCGCGCGGCGGACGCTGCCAGGGGTTCTTCTGCGGGGCGACGGTCCGGGCGATGTTCGAGGAGGCGGAGCCGCCATGGCCGGAGCGGTGAACCGTACGGTGGACGTGCTCGTCGTCGGCGCCGGGCCCGCCGGACTCACGGCGGCCGCCCGGCTCGCCGCAGCCGGAGCGGGCCGGTACCGGATCGAGGTCCTGGAGCGGGAGGAGGAGGCCGGTGGGGTGCCGCGGCACTGTGCCCACGGCGGCTTCGGCCTGACCGGCCCGGGCCGTCCCACGGACGGGCCGGGGTACGCGCGCCGGATGGCGCGGGCCGCGGTGGTCGCCGGGGCCACGCTCCGTACCGGCGTCTCCGCGACCGGCTGGGCGGGCCCCCTCACCCTGGACGTCACGGCACCGACCGGACTCGAGCGGATCACGGCGCGGGCGGTGGTCCTGGCGACCGGCGCGCGCGAACGGCCGCGCAGCGCACGCCTGGTGCCGGGGACGCGGCCGGCCGGGGTGCTGACGACCGGCGAGCTCCAGCAGTCCGTGCACCTGTACGGGGTGCGGCGTGAGCGGCTCGGGCGGCGGGCCGTGGTCATCGGCGCCGAACCGGTGGCCCACCACGCGGTGCGGGCGCTGCGTCGGGGCGGAGTGGAGGTGGTGGCCATGGCCACCGAGCAGCCGCGCGGACCACGGCGGTTCGCCGCGGCGCCGCTCCCTCCGCTGCTGACCGGCGCCGTGGTGACGGAGCTGCTGGGCCGAGGGCGACTCACCGGCGTTCGGCTCAGCCGCCCGGACGGACGGAGTGTCACGATCCGCTGCGACACGGTCGTCTTCACCGGGGACTGGATCCCCGACCACGAACTGGCCCGGTCCGGGTCGGTGTCGCTGGATCCCGGTACGCGGGGGCCCGCGGTGGACGGCTTCTTCCGCACCGGATCGGTGGGCGTCTTCGCGGCGGGCAACGTGCTGCGCGGGGTCGAATCGGCGGGAGCGGCAGCGGCCGAGGGGCGCGGGGTGGCGGACGCGGTCCTGCGACACCTGTCGGGAGAGCCGTGGCCCGCTCCGGGCGTGCCGGTGGTGGCGGAGGCCCCCCTGGCGTGGGTGGCGCCGAACCGGATCACGGCGGGTGCGGTCGGTCGTCCGTTTCTGCTGCGGGTGCGTGAGCCGCTCGCGCGTCCGGTCGTGGAGGTCGCGCAGGACGGCCGGATCCTGCACCGCGGAAGGCTGCTCGGCTCGGCGTGGCCGCACCGCTCGGTACGGCTCGCCGCCGCGTGGGCGCGCGAGGTGGATCCGGCGGACGGTGCGGTGATCGTACGGATCGGCTCGTAGGCGCCACTGGCCTGGGCCATTGGCAGGTGTCCGGCACCGTTGACCGCCGCCCCGCCCCACCCCATGCTCTTGGTCGTGCTCATGACGGGACCCGACGGTGGTCCCGTTCCCTTCCGACACGGAGGTGTCATGGCCCGGCGCTTGGTCAGATCCCTGCTCTCGATGGTCCTGGTGGTGGTCGCCGCCCTGGCGGGCACGGTCGCCACCTCCGGAACGGCGCACGCCGACGAGTGCTACACCTGGGGCCGCACCCTGTCCTCGGGCATGTCCGGCGCGGACGTGACCCAGCTGCAGATCCGGGTCGCGGGATATCCCGGCTACGGCGCCGTGCTGGGCGTCGACGGCGACTACGGCCCCGCCACGAAGGCCGCGGTGACCCGCTTCCAGCAGGCGTACGGACTGGCCGCCGACGGCGTCGCGGGTCCCGCGACCTTCTCGAAGCTGTACGCCCTTCAGGACGCCGACTGCACGCCGATCCACTTCACCTACGCCGAGCTGAACAAGTGCAACAGCGACTTCTCCGGCGGCGCCGTCAGCGCGGCCACCGCCAGGTCGAACGCCCTGCGAGCGATGTGGAAGCTGGAGGCGATGCGCCACGCGCTCGGCGACGTCCCGATCTCGGTGAGCAGCGGTTTCCGCTCGTACGCCTGCAACTCGGCGGTCGGCGGGGCGTCGGACAGCCGGCACCTGTACGGCGACGGGATCGACCTGACGGGGTCGCCCTCGCTCTGCACCCTGGCCAAGCAGGCGCGCAACCACGGCTTCAACGGGATTCTCGGCCCCGGCTACCCGGGCCACGGCGACCACGCGCATGTGGACACCCGTGCCTCCCGCTTCTGGTCGGCGAGCAGCTGCGGCATCTGACCCGTTCCGCCACACTGGACGCCATGTCGGACAAGCGCAGCGCCGGGCTTCTTCTCTTCCGCAGGACGGGCGACGGTGGCTTCGAGGTGCTCATCGGCCATATGGGCGGGCCGTTCTGGTCCTCCAAGGACGTCTCGGCCTGGTCGATCCCCAAGGGCGAGTACGGCCCCGAGGAGCCGCCGGAGGCCGCCGCCCGCCGTGAGTTCGAGGAGGAGCTCGGCCTGCCGGCGCCGGACGGCGAGCGGATCGCGCTCGGCGAGGCGCGGCAGGCGAACGGAAAGACCGTCACGGTCTGGGCGGTCGAGGCCGATCTCGACCCGACCCGGATCGTGCCGGGGACGTTCACCATGGAGTGGCCGCGCGGTTCGGGCGTCCAGCGGGAGTTCCCGGAGATCGACCGGGTCGGCTGGTTCGCCCCCGCGGCGGCCGCTCCACTCCTCGTGTCGGGCCAGCGGGTCTTCCTCGACCGGCTCGCCGAGAGGCTCGACGGGCGGGACGACGTCCTATGACGGGACAGGCGTACCGGTGTGCGGTCCATCGGTGCGCGGCTCGTCGATCGCCGGTTCGCCGGTTCCCGCTTCGTCGGTCTCCGGTTCCGCCAGGGGTTCGCTGAGCTGTTCGCGTACGTAGTTCCAGACCACGGCGATCAGCGCGGCGGTCGGCACGGCGAGCAGGCTGCCCACGATGCCGGCCAGGCTGCCGCCCAAGGTCACTGCCAGCAGGACCACGGCGGCATGGAGGCCGAGCCCGCGGCTCTGGATCATGGGCTGGAACACGTTGCCCTCCAGCTGCTGCACGACGACGATGATCCCCAGCACGATCAGCGCGTCGGTCGGGCCGTTCGACACCAGCGCGATGAGCACGGCGACGAGGCCGGCGAACAGCGCACCCACGATCGGCACGAACGCGGACACGAAGGTGAGCACGGCCAGCGGGAGGACCAGGGGCACGTCCAGGATCCACAGTCCGAGGCCGATGAAGACGGCGTCGAGCAGGCCGACGAAGGCCTGGGAGCGCACGAACGTGCCCAGGGTCTCCCAGCCGCGCTCGGCGACGACCGGGATGTCGGTGGCGAGCCGGCCGGGGAGCTGCCGGGCGAGCCACGGCAGGAACCGCGGCCCGTCCTTGAGGAAGAAGAACATCAGGAAGAGCGCCAGGACGGCGGTGACGATGCCGTTGAACACGGTGCCGACCCCGGAGGCGACGGCGGTGACCATGCTGCCGACGCTGTCCTGGAGGCGGGTCATCGCGGTGTCGAAGGCGCCGGAGATCTGGTCGTCGCCGATGTTCAGGGGCGGCCCGGCGGCCCACTCGCGCAGCTTCTGGATGCCTTCGACCACACCGTCGGCCAGCTCGCCGGACTGGGACGTCACCGGCACCGCGATCAGCGCGACGGTGCCGGTGACGAGCAGGAGGAACAGGACGGTCACGGCAGCCGCGGCCAGTGCGGGGCGCCACCCGTGCCGCCGCAGGAAACGGGTCAGGGGCCAGGTGAGGGTGGTGAGGAACAGGCCCACTATGAGCGGCCAGACGACCGGCCACATGCGGCCCACGATCCACAGGCTCACGGCGGCCATCACGAGGACCAGCAGCGACTCGGCGGAGACGCGTGCTGCGGTGCGCAGCGCGGCGGCGGTTTTCGTGGAACTCAACGTGGCAGGCATGGGGTCACCCTATGGGGGCCGCGCGGCCTCCGACCGGCCCGGGGCGACCGCGACGGCGCGCGGTGGTCCCTGCCGGACGGCAGGGACCACCGCGGGCCCTTCATCTCACGGGCCGCGCCTCAACGGCCCCGGCCGGCCTCAGCGGTGCTCGGGCAGGTCCTCCTCCGCCGGGAGCGTCGAGAAGGCGCGCGCCGAGGGCGACGAGGCGGCAGTGGGCGGCTTCTTGCCGCAGAACGCGGCCTCCAGCGTCCCGCCGAGCGCCGTGTTGGCCGCGCCCCGGTTGGAGGTGTTGGCCAGCGCGGCGAGGCTGCGGCGGCCGTCCCGGGTGGCGAAGGCGTAGGTGTAGAAGCCCTGGACGGTGCCGGTGTGTCCGTACACCTGGGTGCCGCAGGACAGGTCGTAGCGGCGCAGACCGAGCCCGTAGAAGCGGGTGTTGGTCGTGTCCGTCGGGGTGACCGTGGTCATGGCGTCGAGCATCCGGGGCGACAGCAGTCTGCCCCGCATCAACGCGGTCGTGAAGGTGTTCAGGTCGGCGGTGCTGGAGATGACCGCGCCGGCCGACTGGGCCCAGGACACGGTCTGTTCCGTGGAGTCGACGAGCGGGGCGCCGGCCTCGTCGGGGTGCAGGTAGCCGCGTGCGTGCAGACCCTGGATCCGGGTGTCGGGGTGGACGTAGGAGGTGTTGCGCAGCCCCAGCGGCTTGATGATGCGGCGCTCGTACTCCTTGGCCACCGGCCTGCCGGTGGCCTTTTCGATGAGCATGCCGACCACGACGAAGTTCGTGTTCGAGTACTTGTACGCGACGCCGGGCTCCGTGGTGCGCGGTTCGCTCAGCGAGAGGTCCACCAGCTCCTGGTGGCTGAAGACTCTGTTCCGAACGGCCTCGAAGCCGGGCACGGTGTGCTGGAACATCGCGTCGGTGTAGTCCGCCAACCCGCTGCGGTGGGTGAGCAGATGACGCACCGTGATCCGGTCGTCGGGGAGCAGTCCGGGCAGGTAGCCGTTGACCGGCGCGTCGAGCTCCAGTCTGCCCTCGTCCACCAGCTGCAGCAGCACCACGGAGGAGAAGGTCTTGCTGACGCTGCCGATCCGGAAGCGTGCCCGCGTGTCCATGGCCGCGCCCGTGACCCGGTCGCGGACGCCGGCGGACCGTGTCTGCACGCCACCGGGGCCGGTGAAGCGGGCCATCGCGCCCGGTGCCCCGTTGGCCATGGCGGCGTCCAGGGCGGCGCGTACGCCCTCCATGTCGGGGGCGGGAGTGGTGGGGACCGTGGAGGTGGCGGGGTTGAGGGAGGTGACGGGTGCGGCGGACGCGGTGGCGGGGGCGATGCCGGCGGCGAGCGCGGCGATGAGGGTGGCGCTCACGGTCAGGCGTCGGTGTGACGAAAGGGACACGTTTCTTCCTCGACTCGATCGGTACGGCGCACGAACTGTGGTCAGCCGTGAGGACCGTGGGAGGTACGGCGGTGCGCCGTCTCCCGGTCCCATGGGTCATGAGTGCCAACGTCACGGAACGGTTCCTGACACGGGCGTGCGGGTTCCCCTGGCGGTTCGGACATCCCGAGCGGCGCCGCCTGCCGCCTCATTGTCAGACCCGTAGGAGAGGGTGGAAGGGTCCAACCTGTCGAGAGGGAGCCCGACATGACCACCATCACCGCCCGTGAGCGCGCCGCTGCCCAGGCGTACCTTCGCCTCCTGGAATCCACCCAGGCGGTGCTGACGGATCCGCACCTCGTGCCGTACGCCGCGGCGATGCTCACCCACCCCATGGCCGAAGCCGACGAGGCGTTGCGCGCCGCCGGCTTCTCGGGCAACGAGGCGCAGTTGCTGCGCCTCGTCTCGGCGCTGCGCGGCTCACCCGCGGGCGACCTCGGCCGGACGGGATGAGCGCTACCGCAGGCGTACGGGGAGGGTGCGGACGCTGTTGCCGACGAAGCTCGCGTGGCGGGTCAGCTCCCCCTCCGGGACGGCGAGGTCCAGGTCGGGGAAGCGGGTGAAGAGCACTTCCAGGGCGATCGTCGCCTCCATGCGGGCGAGCGGGGCGCCCAGACAGTAGTGGGGGCCGTGGCCCAGAGAGAGGTGCTTGGCGGCGGGGACCCGGGTGATGTCGAAGCGGTCGGCGTCCGGGCCGTGGGCCTTGGTGTCACGGCCGGCCGCCGAGTAGCCCGCCAGGACCGGGGTGCCCTTCGGGATCAGCGTGCCGTCGACGGTCAGGTCGCGCGTGGGATAGCGGAACGGGAAGTAGCTCACGGGGCTGTCCCAGCGCAGGGTCTCCTCGACGACGTCGGACCAGTCGGCGCGTCCTTCGGCGAGGTGCGCGAGCTGGTCGCGGTGGGTGCACAGGGCGCGGACGGCGTTCGTGACGAGGTTCAGGGTGGTTTCGTGACCGGCGATGATCATCAGCACCAGGGTGCCGATGAGTTCGGGCTGGCTGAGCCGGTCTCCGCCTTCGTCGCGTGCGGCGATCAGGGCGCTGGTGAGGTCGTCGCCCGGCCGGCCGGCACGATCCGCGGCGATGGCGGTGAGGACCTCGAGGAGTTCCCTGTTGGCGGCCACGGCCTGCGCGGGGGCGATGTCGGTGGCGACGACCTGGCCGGAGAGGTGGTGCAGCCGGTCCTGGTGCTCCTCGTCCACGCCAAGGAGTTCGCAGATGACCCCGAGGGGCAGCGGAAGGGCGAAGTGACGGCGCAGGTCGGCGACGCCTTCGCCGGCGTCGGCGGCCTCGGCGAGCCGGTCGAGGAGTCCGGCGGTCACGGTCTCGACCCTGGGCCGCAGCTCCTCGACCCGCCGCGCGGTGAACGCCTTGCTGACCAGCGAGCGCAGCCGACGGTGGTCGGTCTCGTCGGCCGTGGTCATGCCCTGGACGGTGGCGAAGGTGCGGAGCGGCCAGCCCTCAGGTATGCGGCCCTCGGCGAGGGCAGTGAAGTGCCGTGCGTTCTTGGCGACGTCGGGGTGCGAGAGGAAGTCGCGCAGGGCGTCGTGGCCGAGTACCGCCATGCCCGCGACCTCGCCGGGGAGCACGACGGGGGTCACGGCGCCCTGGGCGAGCAGCCGGGCGTTGGCCGCGTGCGGGCAGCCGCCGGCGGGGTCGAGGCGGTACGGCGAATCGTTCAACGGGGCACTCCTGACGGCGAAGGCGGTCCGATTCGGCTCACGAGCGCTCAGATCCTACGGTCAACCCGGTCCCGGTTGTGCGGAGTTGGTCACCCGCCCGTTCCTCAGCCGGCCGGGTCCGAGGCGGCCTGGCGGGGGCGGTGGCCGAGGAGTTCGGCGAGGCCGCGGCGGGTCGCGGCGATCACGACCCGGTCCCAGGGCTCCAGGACGCGGTCCGCCTCCAGTTGCCAGACGAGCCCCGCGCCATGGCGGCCGAGGGGCGCCGAACCGGTCGCCAGGGCGATCACCCGCCAGGCCCCCGGACGGAACGCCTGCGCCACCGTCCGGCCCTCCAGCAGCGGGTTGCCCGCGGCCTCCACGGCCGCGAACAGCAGCACGCGGCGCTCCACCGGGATGGCGCCCAGGATCTGGCGGCCCATCATGGCGCCGGCGAAGGCGGGCGCGGCCAGGTGGGAGACGCTGCGGCTGCGGGTGAGGGCGTCGGGGTGGGCGGCGCGCAGGGTGCGGTAGACGGCGGTGGCGAAGTCGTCGTCGTACAGCCGCAGAGCGACCCGGAGGTCGGCCTTGACGGCGCGGGCGGAGAGCGCGGCCTCCAGGTTGGTGATGTCGACGCTGGTCAGGGCGAGCAGGGCGTGGGCCCGGTGGATACGGGCGGCCTCCAGGACCCCTTCCTCGGTGACGTCCCCGATGACGGTGGGTACGCGCAGTCGGCGCGCCAGCGCGATACCGCGCGCCTCCGGATCGGACTCGACGCACACCACGGGGATGTTCAGCCAACGCAGTCGCGCCAGGACGCGCGTGCCGACCTTGCCGAGGCCGAGGAGCACCACATGGCCGGACAGACCGCGCGGCGGGCGCCGCAGCGAGGTGGCCGTCCGGAAGGTGCCGAGCGCCTCCAGGATGCCCGCGATCAGGACGGGCATCAGCAGCAGGCCCACGAAGCCCGCGAGGATCTGCAGCACCTGACGGCTCGTCGTCTCCCCGACGGCCGGTTCCCCGATGGCGAAGAGGTCGAGGAGCGTCAGATAGGCGGCGTGCAGGGGGTGGTCCCCGGTGCTGAGCCAGGAGGCGAGGGCGATCGCGCCGACGGCGGCCGCCACCCCCGCGAGCGACCAGCGCAACCGGCGGGAGAAGAGCGAGCCGACGGGCAGAGCGGAGGCGCCGAACCGGTTCGAGGGCAGGGTCGGTCCGGCGTACGAGATCGCTTCGAGCGCGACCGTGCCCCGGCCTGGAGCGGCGGGGACCGCCCCGTCGTCGGGCAGGAGCAGCGGCCCCTGGTCGCCGCTGCGCTCCGAGCCCTCGCAGCCGGCCGGGTCGTTGGTGGTCGCCGACAGCAGGGCGAGCGTGCACAGTCCCGGGTCGACGACCTCGCCCCGGGCGGGCGGAGTCCGCTCGACGGCGTGCAGCAGCAGACCGCCGGCCTGCACGACCTTGCTCGTGCCGGCGACGGCGGTGGCCGCGAGGGCGGGGGCCGCCGTGTCCGCGTCGGAGAGCACGGTCGTCGACGCGTCGAGCAGTTTGGGGTCGAGACAGGGCTCGGCGACGGCGGCGGCCTGGTCCAGGAGCGTCTCCAGGTGCTGGCCGAGCTTGCGGTTGTAGAGCCGGATGACCAGGCGCAGCCGTGGGTTCAGGCGGCGCGCGGCGAGCGCGGCGCGGATGTTCGCCTCGTCGTCGTCGTGGACGAGGGCGAGGGCGGCGGCCCGCTCCACCCCCGCGTCGAGCAGCACCGCGTCGTCGACCTCGGCCGTCTCCACGACGCGGACGGAACGGCCGGCGGGCACGCCCCGCTGTTCTCCGACGGCGGTACGCGTCACGGCGGCGGTCACCCGCCCGAAGAGCGCGGAGGCGCGACCCGGACGTCCCGCGGGCCGCTGCGGGGCGTCGCCACGCGCCGGCACGAGCAGGGTGACCCGCTCCCCGTACACCTCAAGGAGTT
Organism: Streptomyces sp. NPDC059875; assembly: GCF_042731085.1. Classification (NCBI taxonomy): domain Bacteria; kingdom Bacillati; phylum Actinomycetota; class Actinomycetes; order Kitasatosporales; family Streptomycetaceae; genus Streptomyces; species Streptomyces sp. NPDC059875. The sequence continues at coordinate 129,603 of NZ_JBHWJZ010000007.1, read as the reverse complement.
CGCCCGCGAGCCGGTGGCCGAGGACGTCGTCCCCGCTGACGATCATGTGGCCGACCGGCGCGGGCTGGGGCGGCCGCTCGCCCCGGAGCACGGGTGCGCCGAACGGCGCGCCCTGCGGGTCGGCGGCGGGCGGACGCTCCACGGGCTGCTCGGGAGGAACGGGCGTGCTCTGGTACGGAAGTGAGGACACGTCACCAGGATGCCCTGCCCCACCGACAAGCCGGCCACCGGTCGCCCACATGATCGTCTACGGGCGGCTGGTCGCCACCCGCCACGGGTCCTGGGACCGAGCCGTGTCTCTCCGGACACCGCCGGACGCCTCGCGCCGCGACACCGCCCGTCCGCCACGTTCCGTACGCCGGTCGGCGCACTACGTTCTGCGGGCTCCGCCCGCACTTCCTACGGTGGCTGAATGATCGTCACGTCAGCTGTCCGTCAGGTTGCCGCCGGTACCGCGGCGCTGCTGCTCGTGCTGCCCGTCCCGGCGGCCACCGCTTCCTCCGTCACCGAACCCACGCCTCCCGCAGCCCGCTTCATCGACCCCGCCCGGCTCTACCGCTCGGGAACCCAGGCCCACCCCCTTCCCGGCGGACCGGACGCGCCCTCGGACGTCTCCGCGCTGTCGTGGCTCGTGGCGGACGCCTCGACCGGCGAGGTCCTGGCGGCGCGCAACGCGCACCGCCGGCTGCCACCCGCCAGCACGCTCAAGACGCTGTTCGCGGTGACCGCGCTCCCCCGTGTCGACCAGGAGCAGCGGCACACCGTCACGGAGTCGGAGCTGGAGGGCATCGGCCACGGGAGCAGCCTGGTCGGGGTGCAGGCGGGTTACACGTACAAGGTGTCGGACCTGTGGAACGGGGTCTTCCTCAGCTCGGGCAACGACGCCGTGCGGGTGCTCGCGGCGATGAACGGCGGCTGGAAGTCCATGGCCCGTCAGATGCAGGAGAAGGCCCGCGCGCTGGGGGCGCGCGACACGCGGGTGGTGTCGCCCGACGGGTACGACGCGCCGGGGCAGGTGTCGTCGGCCTACGATCTGGCGGTCTTCGGCCGGGCCGGGCTGCAGGACCCGGCGTTCGTCCGGTACTCCTCCACGGCTTACGCCGACTTCCCGTCCGGGAGCTGGTCGTACGGCATCGCCAACACGAACAGGCTGCTGACCGGCGCGGACGGGGTGGACCGCTATCCCGGGCTCCTCGGGGTCAAGAACGGCTACACGAGCGGCGCCGGGAACACGCTGATCGCGGCGGCGCGGCGGGGCTCGCGGACGCTGGTGGTGTCGGTGATGAACCCGCAGTCGGGCGGCGGGTTCGCGGTGTACGAGGAGGCCCGCACGCTTCTCGACTGGGGCTTCGACGCGGCCGGCCGGGTCCAGCCGGTGGGGTCCCTGGCGCCCGTACGGGACGGGGCGAAGAAGAAGACGGTGAAAAAGACGACGAAGGAGACGACGAAGGAGACGACGAAGGAGGCGGTGAAGGAGGCGGTGAAGCAGGCGGCGAACGCCAGGTCGCCGCGCGAGGCGGTGCCGCAGGCCGGTCCGGAGTCCGGTCCGGAGGCGGGGCGGGCAGCGGTGTCGGCGGACACGGCCGCTCTCGCCGCGCCGGGGAAGGACGTCTCCCGCGACATCCCCTCCCGTCCCTGGGCGGGGATGCCCCTGGCGCTGGTGGGGGCGTCGCTGGGCGCCGCGCTCTCCCTGTGGTGGTGGCGCCGCCGCTCGCCCGGGCGGGGCGACGAGGGCGTCTGACGGCCGCCGCCGGTGCTCACCACGGTTCGGTGAGCACCGCAGGATCCGGCACCTAACCTTCGGGAACGCCGTCAGGGAGGGACCCTGTGGCGTTCCCGAAGGGGGTACATGATGTCCGGACCGGACCTGCGGCGGCTGCTGGCCGACCGCTTCCGCGCGGTGAACGGCGACCATCCGATGACGTCGGCGGACGACGCCTACGTCACGTCGCAGTTCACCGCCCTGGGCGACGTGTGCGCGGCTCAGGGCCGCGATGTCGACGAGACCAGGCGGCAGATGCTGGACGGGCTGCTGCCGCTGCCAGGCTATCTGCGCTCCGACGGTACGGAGATGGTGCCGACCTCGCTGTTCCTTCTCGCCGAGGAGGCCGGCGGACCGGACCGGCTGCGCTCCTGGTTCACCGCCCACTGGGACGACCCGGCCGTGGGCGCGGCGGAGTGGGAGGCGTACCTGAGCGGACAGTACGTCTGTCTCCACACGGTCACTCCGGAGACGATCCAGCGCAAGGAGCAGCTGACGGCCGCGATCGGCGCCGCCGAACAGGCCCCTGACGTGGGGGCACCGAGGTGGGCAGAGGCGCTGCACGCGCTCGTCGACGAGCTCGACCGGCTGGAGCCCGCCTTCACGGCGTACGACCGGTTGCGCTTCGGCGGCCCGACGTCACGGGACACCTGTATCGACGCGGTACGGGCCCGGTTCGCCCGGGGCGCCGAGGCGCTCTGACCGGCTTCCGGTCTCCCGGGGCCGGGTCAGGCCGGCAGAAAGTCGCCGAGCAGGGTGGCGAACTCCTCCGGGTCCACCAGCCGGACGCCCAGTTCCTCGGCCTTCGTCCGCTTGGAGCCGGCCTTCTCGCCCGCGACGACCAGGCCGGTGCGCTTGGAGACGCTGGAGGACGACTTGCCGCCGGCGCGCTCGATCAGCTCGTTCATCTGGTTGCGGCTCAGAGCCTCCAGAGGGCCGGTCATGGCACCGGTGACGACCACCGACAGCCCCGCGAGCGGGCCGGCCGTCGCGTCGGAGGCGGCGTCGGGCCCGGAATCGGGCTCGGTCCCCGGCGGGGGCGGCGGGGTGGCTCCGGGCTCGGTCATGTTCACCCCGGCGGCGACGAGCTTGTCCACGACCGAGGCGAGCTCGGCCAACTCCGCGACGACGACCGGCGCCTTCTCCGCGCCGATCCCCTCGACCTGCTGCATCGCCTCCGCGTCGGCCGCCCGGACGGCGTCCATGGTGGCGAAGTGGCGGGCTATGCGACGGGACATGGAACGCCCCGTCCCCCGGATGCCGAGGGCACACAGCACGCGGCCGAGCGGCCGGGTGCGCGCGGTGTCGATCGCGGCGAGGAGGTTGTCGGTGCTGGTCTCCCCCATCCGGTCCAGGCCGAGCAGTTGCTCGCGGGTGAGGGTGAACAGGTCGGCCACGTCCGCGACCAGGGCGGCGTCGACGAGCTGGACGATCCTGCTCGCGCCGAGCCCCTCGATGTCGAGCTGGTCGCGGCCCACGGCGTACGACAGGGAGGCCACGAGGTGGCAGTCGCGTCCGCGGGCGCACCGCCAGCGCTGCTCACTGCGGTCGATCTCCGAGCCGCACTGCGGGCAGGTCTCGGGGAAGCCGATCGGCTCCTCCTCACCGGTCCGCAGATGGGCGACGGGCGCCTCGACCCGCGGAATGATGTCGCCCGCCTTGTAGACCATCACGTGGTCGCCCAGGCGCAGATCGCGGCGGGTGATGTCGGAGGGGTTGTGCAGCGTGGCGTACGTGACGGTGCTGCCGTCGATCTCCACCGGCTCCAGGACGGCGCGGGGCGCGATGACACCCGTACGACCCACGTTCCATTCGACCGCGACCAGGCGGGTGACCTTCTCCACGGCGGGGAGCTTGTACGCGATGGCCCAGCGCGGCGCGCGGGAGCCCGCGCCGGCCTCGCGCCGGTCCGCGGCGAGATCGGCCTTGATCACGATCCCGTCGATCCCGAACGGCAGTTCGGCGCGCAGCGCGGCTATCTCCGCGACGCGGGCAAGCACCTCCTCCGTGCCGGTGACCGTGCGGCCGGGCACGGCCGTGGCGCCCGAGGTGTGCAGGCCGAGGGCGACCGCCCGCGCGATCAGCTCGCTGTGCGCGAGGTCGTCCAGGCCGTCCTCGTCCGGGGCCTGGGCGTCGTCCGTGGTCAGCGGGAGCATGTCGTAGGCGAAGAAGGTCATCTCCACCGTGTACGGGCGGTCCTTGGCGCGCAGCGTCCCGGCCGCCGCGTTGCGCGGGTTGGCGAAGGGTTCGCCGCCGTGGGCGACCCGTATCGGATTGGCCGTCTCGAACTGCTGGGTGGTCATCAGCACTTCGCCGCGGATCTCGACGGTGACGGGCTCGGCGAGTCGCTCCGGCAACCCGACGATCGTGCCCCTCGCGTGCGACACGTCCTCACCGGCCGTTCCGTCGCCCCGTGTGACGAGGCGGGTCAGCCGCCCGTGCTCGTAACGGGCGGCGATGGCCAGTCCGTCGAGCTTCGGCTCGACGCTCCACCGCTCGACGCCGCGGCCGATCCGGCGCTCCAGGGACGCGGCCCAACTCGTGAACTGCTCGGCCGAGAAGACGTTGTCGAGCGAGAGCATCGGCCGGGTGTGGGGGACGTCGCCGTCCGCCGCGCCCCCGGCGACCTTGCCGGTCGGGGAGTCCGCTCGCACCTGGTCCGGGTGGGCGGCCTCCCATGCGGCTATCGCCCGGCCGAGGCGGTCGTAGGCGTCGTCGTCGAGCGGGGACGTGCCGCCCGCGTAGTAGGCCGCGGCGGCCTGCTTGGCGTCCACGACCGCCTGCGCGTACGCGGCGGCATCGGCAAGTACCGAAGTCGTTGTCATGGTGTCCATCGTGCCGGGCACCACTGACAATCGACCTCGGTCGCTCAGCGGCCGAGCGCCCGCTTCAGTTCCGCCTTGTCCATGGACGAGCGGCCGTGGACGTTGCGCCGCTGCGCCTCCGCGTAGAGCTGGTCGTACGTCGGGCCCTGGGCGCCGCTGTGCGAGCGCTTTCCGCCGCGTCGGGAGGAGGACATGTCCTCGAGGGAGCTCCTGCTCGCGGTCTTCGACTCACCGGCGCGGGCGCGTTCCTTGTTGACGGTGCGCGCCGCGATCTCCTTGGCGCGCTTCTCGCTCTCACCGCGGTCCTTCGCGCTCTCCTTGATGTGCTCGTACTGTCGTTCGCGCTTGGGGCTCGATCCACGGGGCATGGCGCGCTCCTCTCCTCACGGCTTGCCGGTCGGCCAGGACCTCGGCCTGAGGTGCCGGGACCAGCGGATGACCAGGCGCAGCAGACACCACAGGGTCAGCACCCACACCGCTGCGAAGGCCCAGATCAGGGCGGGGTTCCCGGTGGCGACCGCGAGGGCGAGCAGGCCGAGGGTGACCACCCCCAGCAGGGCGACACCCACCACGGCGGACCGGCCCCCTCCCGCACGCTCTCCCCTGCGCCCTTGTCGGCGGCGTCCCCCGCGCCGCCCGCGTCGCATCGTGCGGAGTCCGCGCTCCAGCGCTTCGTCCTCGCTCAGCGCGTCCTCGATCTCGGCCAGGATGCGCCGCTCACGCTGCGAGAGGCGGGCCTCGTCCATCGCCGACACCTCCCACGTGGCCGTCGGAGCCGTTCCGCCCGGGCGGGTACCCCGGCGGAGCGCGTTCAGACACCCGAGCGAGCAGACACCCGGGCGGGCCGGACCGGTAGAATCCGGAGCGGACGCGATCATTCCGGACAACCACTCGGTGGAGGGACGGGAGGAGTCGTGACGACGTCTGCGGCGGGCGCTCCTGAGCCCGGCACCAGCGGCCTGTCGGCCGAGAACAGACGGCTGCGCGCCGAACTGGGCCGCCGGCATCTGATCGATCTGGCCACGGGTGTGCTCGCCGCCCAGCTCGGCGCGTCCCCGGCCGATGCGGCGGAGCACCTGGACTCCCTCTCCCACGCGACCGGCCTCGGCATCGAGGATCTCGCCGCCGACATCGTCAACGCCGTCGCCGGTCCCGCCGCCGAGGGCACGACCCGCCCCACCGCGGCACGCACCGCGACCGGCGCCGAGTCCACGGTTCCCGCGCCGGACGAGCCCGCGGGCCCGCCCGTCGTGTTCAGCACCCCCGACGAGCGGCGCGCGAGGCGCGCGGCGACGGCGGCCGAGACGAAGGACACCGTCGGCGAGGCGGCGCACGCGCTCCTGGAGGGCGGACTCGTGCCGCTCGGCGCGGAGAGCCTGTGGCTCTGGCGGCGCGACGCGTGGGGATGTCTGCGCCTGGCAGGTCACGCGGGCGTCGGGGCCGCGGAGGCGGCCGCCTGGCAGTGGATCCCCCCGTCGGCACCTCCCGCGTTCCGTTCGGCGCTCTCCGACGGTTCGCCGGTCTGGCTGGACTCCGGCCCCGAGGACGGCGAGGTGCTGCCGGGTCCCGCGCCCCGCGCGGCGCGGGCGCTGCTCCCCCTGCGCCTGCGCGGTACGACGGTCGGCCTGGCGCTGGTCGCCTGGCCGGGGCCGGTCGCGTTCGACGACGCGCTGCGCAGGGCCCTGGTGGGCCTGACGGACGTGGCCGGCACCGTTCTCGACGCGGCGGACTCGCCCCCGCCGGCCACTCCGGTCCTGGTGGACGCCCTGGACGCCCTCGCCCATCCCGCGATGCTGCTGAAGATCGCCCCGTCGGGAGGCGCGCCGCCGACCGTCGAGCACCTCAACGAGTACGCCGTGGCGGCTCTCGGCGGCGCGCCTCCCGCCGAGGACCGTTCCCTGTCGCTCGCCCTCCCCCGGGTCCACGCGGATCTCGCGCATCTCGCGCGACGCGCCCACCGGACCGCGCGCACCCAGCGGGTGGCCCGGCTGCCCGCGTCGGCGGACCCCGGTCCGGGCGATCCGGCGCCGCTCCTGGACGTGCGCGTGCTGCCGGCGGGCGACGAGCGGGCCGTGGTGTTGTGGCACGACGCCACCGACCCGGGGCTCGCCTCGGAGCGTGCGGTGTCCCGGCTGCAGAGCGTGGCCCTCTTCCAGGACAGCCTGACGGGCGGCGACACGGTGTGGTCGGAGCAGGCGTACGCCGTCTTCGGCAGGACTCGTGACGAGCCTCCGGTACCCCTCCTGGGCCTGCGGGGGCTGGTGCACCCGGAGGACGGCGAGGCGCTGACCGAGTTGCTGAGAACGCTGGTGGAGCGGCGCACGGGCGCGCAGACCGTGCTGCGGATCGTGCTCGGGGACGGGGCGGTGCGCCATGTCCGGGTGGCGGCGGAGCCGCTCCTCGACGCGGGTACGGTCGTCGGTCTCGCCGGGGTGTACCAGGACGTGTCGGCGAGCCGGCGCACCGAGGCCGCGCTGACCGCGACGTTCGACCAGCTCACCGCCGTACGGACGCAGGCCGAGCTCAGGCACCAGACGGCCCTGCAGCTCCAGCAGGCGATCGTGCCGGAGGTCCCCGATCTGCAGGAGCTGCCCGGCCTGGTGGTGGCGGCCCGTTACCGGCCCGCGGCCGAGGAGTACCGGGTGGGAGGCGACTGGTACGACGTCCAGCCGCTGCCGAGCGGCAAGGTCCTCGTGGCGGTCGGCGACGTGGCGGGGCACGGCATCGACTCGGTCACCGGCATGGTGGCGCTCCGCAACGCCCAGCGCGGCCTGGCGTGCACCGGCGACTCACCGCGGCGGCTGATGGAGTGGCTCAACGAGATGACGCTGCGCACCAGCGGATACCCCACGGCGACCGCGGTGTGCGCGCTGTACGACCCCGAGGACCACGGGCTTGTCTGGTCGAGCGCCGGGCACCTGCCGTTGCTGCTCCTGCGCGACGGTGTGGCGCGGCTCCTCGACCCGCCGCAGGACATCCTGCTGGGCGCGGTGCCCTCGTACGCGTACCAGGAGCGCCGCACCCCGCTGCAATCCGGCGACACCTTGCTGCTCTACACGGACGGGCTGGTCGAACGGCGCCACGACGGTCTCGACCACGGGCTCACGCAGCTCGTCGCGGCGGCGGAACGGCTCAGCGGCTACCCGCCGGACGAGCAGGTGGAACGGCTGCTCGGCGCGGCCACCGGTGACACGGACGACGACACGAGCATCGTCGCGGTCCTCGTACGGTGACGAGAGGGTTCCGAGGAACCCGGACACGGCGTCGTCCGACCCGCCGACGCGGTGTCATCCGGCCAGCCACTGCCGGACCTTGGCCATCAGCTCGTCCGCGTCGACGGGCTTCGCCACGTAGTCGCTGGCCCCGGCGGCCAGGGCCCGGGCCCGGTCGCCGGGCATGGCCTTGGCGGTGACGGCGATGACGGGCAGGTGGGCGCGGCCGGGCAGGTTCCGGATGGCGTCGGTGGTGGCGTACCCGTCCAGACCGGCCATCATGACGTCCATCAGGACGAGTTCCACCTCGTCGTGAGACGCGAGCAGGTCGAGGCCGGCGCGGCCGCTGTCCGCCTGGAGCACCCGGACGCCGTGGCCCTCGAGCACTTCCGTCAGCGCGTAGACGTTGCGCACGTCGTCGTCGACCACGAGGACGGTGCGGCCGGCCGCCCGGGGGTCTTCGCCGCCGGTGGCGGGCTGCCCCTGGCTGCCAGTGGCCGTCTCCGTGCCCGCGTCGGCGGCCGCCGCCCCGGGGCCGGTGGGCGCGCCCGCGGGAGCCGTCCTGGGGGCGGGCAGGTAGAAGGTGAACCGGCTTCCCTGCCCCGCGGTGGAGCGGACGTCGATGGCGCCGCCGAGGAGGCCGGCGACCTCGCGGCTGATGGAGAGCCCGAGTCCGGTGCCTCCGTAGCGGCGGGCCGTGGTGCCGTCGCCCTGCTGGAAGGCGCCGAAGATCCCCTCGAGCCGCTCGGCGGGGATCCCGACGCCGCTGTCGCTGACGTGGAAGGCGAGCACCGGTCCGCTCCCGCGCAGCGTGGCCGGCGGTTCGTCCTGGCCGGCGTACTCGATCGTCAGCTCCACCCCGCCCTCGTCGGTGAACTTCAGCGCGTTGGACAGCAGGTTGCGCAGGATCTGCCGCAGCCGCGACTCGTCGGTGGTCAGCTCCTCGGGCACGTCCGAGGAGACCGTGACGGAGAACGTCAGCCCGCGCTCGTCGGCCACCGGACCGAAGGTCGCCTCCAGGTACTCCAGGAGCTGGTGGAGCGGGAACCGTTCGGGCCGGATGTCCATCTTGCCCGCCTCGACCTTGGACAGGTCGAGGATGTCGTTGATCAGCTGGAGCAGGTCGGAGCCGGCCGAGTGGATGACCTCGGCGTAGTCGACCTGTTTCTCCGTCAGGTTCCCTTCCGGGTTCTGGGCGAGCAGACGGGCCAGGATCAGCAGGCTGTTGAGCGGCGTGCGCAGCTCGTGGCTCATGTTCGCCAGGAACTCGGACTTGTACATGGACGTGCGGGAGAGCTGCTGGGCGCGCGCTTCCAGCTCCTGGCGGGCCTGTTCGATGACGAGGTTCTTGGACTCGATGTCCTTGTTGCGTTCGGCGAGCAGCGCCGCCTTCTCCTTCAGTTCGGCGTTGGACCGCTGCAGTTCCTGCTGTCGTGCCTGCAACTCCTGGGAGCGGGAGCGCAATTCGTCGGTGAGCCGCTGGGACTGGGCGAGGAGTTCGTCGGTGCGGAGGTTGGCGACGAGCGAGCTGACGACGGCTCCCGCGGTGTCCACGAACTGTTCGAGGAAGTCGCGGTGGATGGCGGTGAAGGGCTGGAGCGAGGCGAGTTCGACGGCGCCGAGGACCTGGTCCTCGACGACGATCGGCAGGATGATCAGCGTGACCGGTTCGCCGGAGCCCGCCGCGGAGGCGACGGTGGCGTACCCGACCGGGATCCGCTCCACGACGACGGTGCGCCGGTCGTGGGCGGCCTGGCCGACGAGGGACTGGCCGAGCCGGAAGCGACGCGGCGGGCTGGCCGGGTCCTCGGGGGCTCCGTAGGACGCGGTCACGACGAGTTCGGTGCCGCGCGCGTCGTGCCGGGCGAGGAAGAAGGCGCCGTACTGCGCGGAGACCAGCGGCGGCACCTCGGTCATGATGAGCGCGGCGATCGCGTCGAGGGTGCGGGTGCCCTGCATGCGGGCGGCGATCCGGGCGATGTTCGTCTTGAGCCAGTCCTGCTCCTCGTTGGCGCGGGTGGTGGCCCGCAGCGACTCGACCATGGCGTTGATGTTGTCCCGCAGTTCGCCGACCTCGCCGGGGGCGTCGACGGTGATGGAGCGGGTGAGGTCGCCCTCGGCGACGGCGCCGGTGACCTCGGCGATGGCACGGACCTGCCGGGTCAGGTTCCCGGCGAGTTCGTTGACGTTCTCGGTGAGCCGCTTCCACGTGCCGGAGACGCCTTCGACCTCGGCCTGACCGCCGAGCTTGCCCTCCGTACCGACCTCGCGGGCCACGCGCGTGACCTCGGCGGCGAAGGAGGAGAGCTGGTCGACCATCGTGTTGATGGTGGTCTTGAGCTCCAGGATCTCGCCGCGCGCGGACACGTCGATCCGGCTGGTCAGATCGCCCTGGGCGACGGACGTGGTCACCTGGGCGATGTTGCGCACCTGGTTGGTGAGGTTGTCGGCCATGGAGTTGACGTTGTCCGTGAGGTCCTTCCAGGTGCCGGAGACACCGTGGACCGTGGCCTGACCGCCCAGCTTGCCCTCCGTGCCGACCTCGCGGGCGACCCTGGTGACCTCCTCGGCGAAGGAGGACAGCCGGTCCACCATGGTGTTGATGGTCTCCTTCAGCTCCAGGATCTCGCCGCGGGCGTCGACCCGGATCTTCCGGGTGAGGTCGCCGCGGGCGACGGCGGTCGCGACCTGGGCGATGGATCTGACCTGGGAGGTCAGGTTGTCGGCCATGGTGTTCACGCCGGAGGTCAGCTCGCGCCACACGCCGCTCACCCGTGGCTCGCGGGCCCGGCCGCCGAGGAGGCCCTGTCCGCCGACCTCGCTGGCGACGCGGGTGACCTCGGAGGTGACCAGGGAGAGCTGGTCGACCATGTCGTTGTAGACGGCCGCGATCTCGCCGAGGATGCCTCCGGCGGAGTCCGGGAGTCGGACGGAGAGGTCACCGTCTCGTACGGCGGTGAGCCCGGCCAGGAGCCTGCCCAGCCCGTCCTCGCCCAGCTGTTCCGGGGGCACGCGCGGCTCGGACGCGGGCGGTCGGGGGGAACTCTCCATCGCTGACCTCGCGCGGCGCGGAGACGGCAGGGACGCGGTTCGGGTCCCGCCACGGGTACGGGACGTGCCCGAGACGGCCCCCGCTCCGCTCCTCCACTCTAGGCACGGCGTGCGCGGGTGGCAGTGTCTACGGAGCGCGGGCGGCAGTGTCTACGGAGGGGGCTGGCGCCAGCTCCACCTCGAACCAGACCGCCTTGCCCTCGCCGCGTGGGAGCGAGCCCCACGCCGTGGAGAGGCGTTCGAGCAGATAGAGGCCGTGCCCCGAGGAGCGGCTCGCGACGTGCGGGCCGTGCGGGCGGGGCCGTACCGGGCTGGTGTCGCTGACCTGCACCCACAGCCGCCCGTCGGTGCGGTCGAGGCAGAGCTCGTACGGGGTGCCACCATGGGTGTACGCGTTGGTGACGACCTCCGAGACCAGCAGCAGGACGTCCTCGACGACGATCTCCTCCGCGCCACTCACCGGGCCGAACCAGTCGCGCAGCGCCTGGCGGGTGAGGTCGCGGCACTCTCCCACCACGCCGGGGCCGTCGGGCAGGGCGAAGCGGCGCGCCTGCACGGCGTCGTGCCGTCCTGTCGTCGTCATAGGGTGCCGCTTGCCTGGCCACACGGTGTCAAACCATCATCAAGGGGAATATTTCTCTCAGGACGCTCGAACGACGGACCCCCGCCGCCCGCTGGGCGGCGAAGGCCCACGCCACCCGTCGAGGGAGCCTTATGTCCACCCGCCGCACGCTGAAGTCCACGGAACCCGCCGCCGTGCGCCGCCGTGCGCTGGACGGTCTGCCCGAGATCGACCGGCCCACCGAGGTGAGCACGGCGGACGCCCAGACCCTGTCCACGGCGCTCTTCGCCCGCTTGGAGGGCCTGGAGGAGGGCACGCCCGAGCACGCGTACGTACGGAACACCCTGGTGGAGCTGAATCTGAGCCTGGTGAAGTTCGCGGCCCGCCGGTTCCGGAATCGAGCGGAGCCGACGGAGGACATCGTCCAGGTCGGCACGATCGGCCTGATCAAGGCGATCGACCGCTTCGAGGTCGGCCGGGACGTGGAGTTCTCGGCGTTCGCGCTGCCCACGATCGTCGGCGAGATGAAACGCTTCTTCCGGGACACCAGCTGGTCCGTCCAGGTACCGCGGCGGCTCCAGGAACTGCGCATCGAGCTGGCGAAGGCGGTCGACACCCTGGAGCAGCGCCTCGGCCGGCGTCCGAGCCGGGCCGAGTTGGCCGCGTATCTGCACATCGGCGAGGAGAGCGTGGCGGAGGGCGAGCAGGCGTCGAACGGCTATGTCGCCCGCTCGCTCGACACCCCGGCCGGCGACGACGAGTCGGCCGTCACCGCGGGCGCCCGGCGCCTCGGCGGGGAGGAGCGCGCCTTCGAGCTGATCGACTCGCTGGAGTCGCTGAAACCGCTGATCGCCGGGCTCGACGCACGCGATCGCACGATCCTCGCGTTGCGCTTCGGCGAGGAGCTGACCCAGGCGCAGATCGGCGAGCGGCTCGGCCTCTCGCAGATGCACATCTCCCGGCTGCTCGCCCGGATCCTGGACGAGCTCAGGGCGGGACTCCTCGAGGACCGCGACAGCCCGCGCCGCAGCGCCTCGGCCTGATCGAGGCCCGAGGGATCGAGTTCGGGCGGTCAGGGCTCGGGGCCCGGCCCGTCGGCGCCTGATCGAGGCCCGCGTGCACGGCCGGGGAATCAGGCCTCGGGTGGCACGGCCGGCGTCTGCGGGAGCCTGGATGGTCAGGGTCGGCCGTCGTCGCGCCAGGATGGGCGGGAGGGCCGGCCGACCTCCAGCCAGACGACCTTGCCCCGCTCACGGGGCTCGGACCCCCAGTCCCCCGCGAGCCGGTCCAGGACCATCAGCCCGTGGCCGCCCGGCAGCGACGGCGCCCGGGGCTGCCGCCGCCGCGGGTGCTCCGGGTTGGCATCGGAGACCTCGACCCGCAGACGGTCCTCGCGGTGGCGCAGCACCAGCTCCTCGGGCCCTCCGGCGTGCAGACAGGCGTTGGTGACCACCTCCGAGACCAGGAGGAGCACGTCGTCGACGCGCTCCCGCGCCTCGTCGTCACCGGCCGGGATCCAGCCCCAGTCGGCGAGCGCCTCGGCGGTGAAATCGCGGCAGCGCACCACCACGCCCTTGGTCCCGAACAGCATGAGCCGCCGGACCTGGCCTTCCTCCACGACTTCCTCGCCCACCGCTCCCTCCGCCATCCCCCGCCTAGCCGTCCGCCCGTCGGTCCGTGAGCGCCTCGGCCACGTTCTCGTACACCCGGAAGACGGTCCGCGCGCCCGTGATCTCGAACATCCGGGTCACCGGGGGCCGCAGCCCGGCCAGCTCCAGCCGGCCGCCCGACTCCAGCGCGTGGAGCCGGGCGCGCAGCAGCACGTTCAGACCGGTCGAGTCGCAGAACCGCAGTCCCTCGCAGTCGACGAGGATCCGCACCGCACCGTCGCGCTCCTCCAGCGCCCCGCGCAGCGTGTCCGCGGTGTCGTGGTCGAGCTCGCCCGTGAGGGACAGCACCACGACGCCGGGCTGCGGCCCGGGCGCCGCCGTGACGGTGAACCGCTCCGACGCCATCGGGTCACCCGCCTCCCTCCGCTCCGTACGGGACCTCTATCCCTCTCATGCCCCGCAACGCGACTTTTGCCCCACTGATCTCACGAGCCGGCGAGTCCTTCGAGAGCCTGCCGGGGCGCGGGGCCGGCCTTCCCGACGTACCGCTCGGCCGCGTGGACCGCCTCGCGCGCGGTCCGCTCCCCCATCAGCACGCACAGCGTGTACGCCGTGTCCTCGAAGCGCCTGCGGATCGACAGGTCGCACGGCCTGGCCAGGACGGCGCGCTCCTGGGCCCGGTAGTGCCGCAGCAGCCGGTCGATCGTGTTTCTGTCGGGCAGCAACATCATGTCCTCCTGGCACGCCCCCTTCGCTCCGTCGCTCCATATTCGGGTCGCTCCGCCACCTGCGCGACCCACACGGACACACTCCGTCACGACCGGGGCCCGGGGTGCGCGCCCGCCGGGGATGACGGAAGGTCGAATCATGAAGGCGAGCGAGGGACTGAAGGTGGTCGTCACGGGCGCCACGGGCAATGTCGGGACGAGTCTTGTCCGGGCTCTGGAACAGGAGCCGCGGATCGCCTCCGTCCTCGGACTCGCCCGCCGCACACCGGCGTTGACGCTGTCGAAGGTCACGTGGGCCGAGGTGGACCTGTCGCTGGAGGGCGACGAACCGCGGCTCGCGCAGTACATCGAGGACGCCGACGCGGTCGTCCATCTGGCATGGCGCTTCCAGCCGACCCACGCCCCGGCGGAGACCTGGCGGTCCAATGTCCTGGGCTCGCTGCGGGTCTTCGACGCGGTGGCGGCGGCGCGGGTGCCCGTCCTGGTGTGCGCCTCGTCGATCGGGGCGTACTCACCGGGTCCCGGAAGCGGTGCGCCCGTCTCGGAGTCCTGGCCGACCCACGGCTGGCCCGGCGCCGCGTACACCCGCGAGAAGGCGTACCTGGAGCGGGTCCTGGACACCTTCGAGCGCGATCATCCGCAGACCCGCGTGGTGCGGATGCGGCCCTGCTTCCTCTTCAAGGAGGAGTCGGCGAGCGAGCAGCGCCGGATCTTCGCGGGCCGATTCTTCCCGGGCGGGCTCATGCGCCCCGACCTGCTGCCGCTCCTGCCCGAGCTGGAAGGGCTCCGCTTCCAGGCGATGCACACCGACGACGCGGCCGACGCCTACCGCCGGGCGCTGGTACGGGACGTCCGAGGCGCCTTCAACCTGGCGGCGGATCCGGTGATCGACACCGCGGCCCTGGCGTCGCTCCTGGACGCCCGGGCGGTGAAGGTGCCGAGCGGCGCGGTACGGGGTCTGCTCTCGGCGGCCTGGAAACTGCGCGTGGCCCCCGCGTCCCCGGACCTGTTCGACGCCGTGCTGCGCCTCCCGCTGCTGTCCACGGAGCGCGCCCGCCGGGAGCTGGACTGGGCGCCGTCCATGACCTCCCTGGAGGCCATCGGCGCCTTTCTGCGGGGCGTACGCGCGGGCAGCGGCGACGCGACCGCCCCGCTCGCCGGGCGCCGCATCGGCTGAGACGGCGCGGTGGCCCGCCGTACCTGGCCCGCACCCGCCGCACGCGCCCGGCCGCACCCGCCCCGCCGCGCCCACCCCGCCCGCATGGGCGGGAGCGAATCGGGTAGGCGCGGTGCGTCCCACCCCCGGCCTCCTCCGCGAGGCCTGTCCCGAGAGGCGCGCACGCCATGGTTTCCCTCGCCGACCCGGCAGCGGCCCTTCCGCTCCAGGAAGGCCGTATCGTCCGGCTGCTCGGACTGGCGCTCCGGTTCACCGGCCCGGGCGACATCACGCTGCCGGTGCCCCCCTCGGGGTCGGCCCCGGCCCCGTTCACGGTGAAGGAGGGCGCCGAGTTCCGTGCCGTGGTGCGTTTCCGGGTCGAAGGCCCGTCGGTGACCGGCCTGAAGGTGGTCGACGTCCGGACCAAGGACGGCGCGGAGATCGGCAGGCGCGAGGTGGCGCTCGGGGACTTCCGGCACGGCGGCCCGTACGACCTGGAGCTCCCGCCGGAGCGTGTCCCGAGCGGGCCGCGGGCGCGCGGGGTCTACGAGGTGTACGCCGCGCTGGTCGACGGGGAGGGCCGGACGCTCGACCGGCGCGACTACCGCTTCGAGGTCAAGAAGGACTGGGAACCGCCGTACGCCTGAGACCGTTCCCGCCGCGCCCCGGGCACGGCTCGTGCCGCCTCGGTCGCGGCGCGAGCTCCATGACGCTCACCGGGCGTACGAATCCGGTCACCTCGGTGCGGAATAATGCGGCACATGCGCATCTCAGCCAGGGCCGACTACGCGGTGCGAGCCGCGCTTCAGCTCGCCGCCGCCCAGGACGCGGGGCCGGTGAAGGCGGAGGCGATCGCGGAGGACCAGGGCATCTCCCACAAGTTCCTGGAGGGGATCCTCGGCGACATGCGCCGCGGTGGTCTGGTGCTGAGCCAGCGGGGCGGGAACGGCGGGTACTGGCTGGCCAGGCCGGCCGACTCGATCTCCGTCGCGGATGTGATCCGGTGTGTGGACGGCCCGCTGGTGTCGGTACGCGGGGTGCGCCCTCCGGAGCTCTCGTACACGGGACCGGCCGAATCGCTGCTCACGCTGTGGATCGCCCTGCGGGCGAACGTGCGCCTGGTGCTCGACGGGGTGTCCCTCGCGGACGTGGCCGCGGCGAAACTGCCGGACGGGATCTCCGAGCTGGCGGAGGACCCCGAGGCATGGACCAACCCCTGACGGACGCCGGTCTCGCCCGGCGAGATTGATCTGTCCATGATGTGAACACCTCTTGGGACCCCGATCGACCCTCTGCCAATATCCCTACTATTCCAGTGGGAATACTAGGGATCATGTGAGGTGACGTGAGAACGCCGAAGAAGTCAGCGATACGGCCCACCTCCGGACGGGCCGACTCCCCGCCCGACCGCCCGGCGGTCCGCTCGGCCGACGACGAGATCTGGCCCCGTGTCACCCGGGAACTCGCCGACGACCTCGCGGTCGACGCGCCGGCCAGGGACCGGGCCGGCAAGGTCCCCTTCGACGAGGTGGCCCGGCTCCGGGAGGCCGGACTGCCCGCGCTGCTCACTCCACCGGGGCCGAGCCGCCGCGGCGCCGACTTGCGGGCCGCCTGCGCGGTGATCCGCGAGATCTCCGCGGCGGACAGCTCGATCGGCGAACTCCTCGCCCACCACTACGTGTTGTCCTGGACCGGCCGCTTCCTCTCGGGAGGCGACGAGGCGCCGGGCGGCCCGGAGAGCCTCGAGGAGCGCACGACACAGGAGCGGTGGCTGCTCGCCGGCAGCCTCGAGCCGTCCCGTACAGCCGGCCTCGAGCCCTCACGTACAGCCGGCGAACCCGAACTCACCCTCACCCCGGTCGACGGCGGTCACGTCCTCGACGGACGCCGCTCGTTCGCCTCCGGCGTCACCGTCGCCGACCGCCTGATCGTGGGGGCGCGGTGTACCGGGACGGGTGACTTCCTGGTCGCGCTGGTGGACCCAGCGGATCCCGCCGTGTTCACCGACGCCGGGACCGACCGGATCGGCCAACGCCTCGCGGGCGCCGGAACCGTGACCTTCGACCGGGTCCCGGTGAACGCCCCGAACATCCTGGGCGTGCTCCCCCGCGACGAGCACGCCGTGGCTCCCTTCACGACCCTGGCCCCGCTCGCCCTGCGGCTGACCCTGGTCCACGTCGCCCTCGGCGTCGCCGAGGGGGCGCTCGCGGAGGCCCGGGACATCAGCCGCGCCACCCAGGCCGCGCCCCCGCCCACCGAGCCGCGCACCGGGCCGGACGAGTACCCGGTACGCGGCGGGGAGGACCCGTACCTCCTGCTGGCGTACGGAGAGTTGGCCACGGCGGCCCACGCCGCCGCGGCGGTCGTCGAACGGGCGACGGAGGCCCTGGCACGCGGACTGCGCGCGGAGCGCTCGCTGGGGGTCGAGGAGCGCGCCGACATCGCCGTGCTTGTCGCCGCGGCCGAGGCGGTGACCAGCAGTTCGGCGGTCCGGATCACCACGCGGATCCTCGAACTGGTCGACACCGCGGAGACCGCCGATGCCTCGGGCGGCGGGCCGGGCTTCGACCGCTTCTGGCGCAACGCGCGCGCCCTCACGGCCCAGTCGTCCTCCGCCCACCGGCTCCGCGACATCGGCGACCACTACCTCAACGGGACCCATCCGCGGCTCACGCTGCGGGCGTGAGCCGCCGGTCCCACCAGGTCACGGGCAGCCGGTGCGGGTGTCCCCCGGGTCGGTGGAGCAGGAGTCGAAGCCCGGACCGCCGTGGGCGCTGTGAGCGCGGGGGCGAGCAGGCCCACGACCAGCGCCGTCGCGGCGGCGGCCGGCGCGGCGCGCCACGGCAGGCCCGGTCTCGGTACTGAGCTGAAGGAGGTCATCACAGGTCCACGCGCCGCTCGTCCTCGTCCGGCGAACCTTCGGCCGCCGCCGCCGGTCCCCACGCTCCCGGCGCATCGGTGTGACGACGACTCAGCACCTGTCGGGGCTGCGCCCACTGGCGCTCGTGATCCACTCCCCGGGGTGAGCGGAGGCGGCGGACCGAGGACCGACGTACCGTCATGTCGGGACGTCCGGCCCTCTCGTCAAGCGGCCGACGGTCCCACGCTGGGAGGGAGAGGAGCGGGTCGACGTGCCCGGCCCGCCACGGACGGACGGAGACAGCCTGATGAGCCGAGAGATCGTCGTGGGAGTGGACGGTTCGCCCGAGAGTCTCGCTGCGGCCGACTGGGCCGCCCGCGAGGCGCGACGTCGGCGCCTGCCCCTGCGGCTGGTCCACGCCTGGCGCTCGCAGCCGCTCGACATCCCGCTCGAACAGGACCGGGCGAGCCAGGAACGGATGGCCGACGGTGTGCTGCGGGAGGCCGAGTCGGCGCTCGCCGAGCGCCATCCCGACCTGACGCTGACCGCCGAGGTGGTGCCCGACACCCCGGTCGCCGCGCTGCTGAGCACCGAGGAGCGGGCCGAGATGCTCGTCATCGGCTCCCGCGGGCATGGTGCGTTGGCCGGGTTCCTGCTCGGCTCCCACGGTCAGCAGATCATCGCGGCCGCCCACCGGCCGCTGGTGGCGGTGCGCTCGCGGGACGGCGCCGGTGAGGAGGACCCGGACGGCGGCGAGATCGTCGTCGGTCAGCTGGGCGGGGCGGAGGACAGCGCGCCGGCACTGCGCTTCGCCTTCGAGACGGCGGCGGCCCGGGGTGCGTCGGTCCGCGCGGTACGGGCGTGGAACCTGCCGCCCCTGTACGCCTACAGCCCCGGGTCCATGGCGCTCGCCGACGAGGCGGGCGGCCTCGTCCCGTACGAGGAGAAGGCGCTGCACGAGGCACTGGCACCGTGGCGGGAGCGGTTCCCCGAGGTGCCGGTCGCCGAGCACGTGGAGATCGGCAGCGCGGGGCAGGTACTGCTCGCCGCCACCGGCGCCGCCCGGCTCCTGGTGGTCGGACGGCGGGCGCGGCGCGGGGCGATCGGGCCCCGGATCGGCTCGGTGGCCCATGCGGCGCTGCACCTGGCGCCGTGCCCGGTGGCGGTCGTACCGCACGAGTGAGTCGCTGGCACACCGGTTGACGAGGTGTGTCGACGAGTCGGGGGCCGGAAAGTGTAATGGCCGTCGCCCCGGCGGCTCTCCTTTGTACCGGACCGTCCGGTGGACTCGGAGAAGAGAGCGGAGCCCATGCAGCACCACGACGAGCGCAGCCCCGAGGACCAGCGGACGAACGGCGGCGGCAGGCACCGTAGAAGAGGGGGTGCGCGCCGGCGCGCGCGCCGGGCGCCGTCCTTCCGGACCGCCGTGACCGTCGCGGGGACGGCGACGGCCGTCCTCACCGTGGCGGCCGGGGCGTACGTGGCGTCCCTGGGCACTGCGGACGGTGCCGGGACCCGACACCCGGAGGCGGTCGCCCTGTCGCAGGTGGCCCCGCTGACCGAGCGGTCCGTGCCGTCGGCCGCACCCGCGCAGCGGACGCCGTCCGCCGCGCCGACCGCCCCTTCGGTCGCCTCGCCGCCTCCGTCCGTCGCGGCGTCGGCTTCCGCCACGGCCGTCGCCCCGGCTTCTCCTCGGCCGACGCCGCCCCGGGAGAAGGTGGCGGCGCGGCCCGTCCCGCAGAACGCGGCGGCGCCGGCGGCCGAAGCGCCTGCCGTCGGGAAGGCTGACCAGTACGTCGACCGGGTCGTCTCGCTCGCCAACGCCGAACGGGAGAAGGCGGGTTGTTCCCCGCTCCACTCCCACAGCCGGCTGCAGCAGGCCGCCCAGGCGCACGCGGACGACATGGCGGCGCGCGACTACTACGAGCACATCAGCCCCGAGGGGCGGGACGCGGGCGACCGCATCAGGGCCGCCGGGTACGCGTCGTCCGGCTGGGCCGAGAACATCCACCGCGGCCCGAAGAGCCCCGCGGAGGCGATGGAGGACTGGATGAACAGCGACGGGCACCGCCGCAACATCCTCAACTGCTCGTTCAAGGACATCGGCGTCGGGGTGACGCTGACCGAGAACGGGCCGTGGTGGGTACAGAACTTCGGCACCGGCCGCTGACGGTCCGGTCCTGCGTGCGGTGGGGGTTCAGGAGGCGGGCGAGGCCAGCTTCTGCACCCACACCGTGCCGTCGGGTCCGGACACGGCGGCGACTCCCGTGTGCCGGTAGCGGCAGTTCAGCATGTTCTCCTGGTGCATCGCGCCGTCCATCCATCCCTCGAAGACGGCGGCGGGGTCGGCCGTCCCGCGCGCCAGGTTCTCGGCCCAGGCGGACCAGGTGTAGCCGGCCGACGAGATCCGTGCGTCGGCGAACTCGCCCTCGGGGCTGCTGTGCGCGTAGTAGCCGCGCCGGACCATGTCCCGCGCGTAGTCCCGGGCCGCCTCGGCGAGCCGGGGATCGCTGCGCAGCGGCGCGCACCCCGCCTCCGCGCGGCGCTGGTTGACCAGCCCGTTCAGCCGCTCCTCTGGGGTGACCGTCCGCGTCGGGGTGGGTGTCCGGGACGGCGTCGGGGTGGGCGTGGGCGTGGTGCGGCTCGGCGGGGGCACGGTCGTGGGGGACGGGGGCGGCGCCGCCGCAGGCGTGGCGGGCGCGGGTTCGCGGGCCTCCGGCTCGGACGGTACGAGCAGGATGACCCCGCCGAGCACGCCGAGGGCCACCGCCCCGGCGACCCAGGCCCGTCGCAGCGAGCCGCCGGCCCCGCTCGCACCGGCCCCGGAGTCGCCCGCCGTGCCGGTGTACGGCGTCGCGTCCGGAGCCGACGCCGGGTGGGTGAGCGGGTCCGGTTCTGCTCCTCCGTAGGGCATCGCATCCGTGCCGTTGCCGTCACCCGGAGCCCAGGCCGCCGAGCCGGTCGGGTCCGGAGCGTCACCCGCCCAGGCGGCCGCTTCGGTCTCCGGACGCACCGCGGGCCAGACCAGCAGCGGCGCGACCAGGCCGAGGCCCACCAGGAGCCCCTCGGCGGGGGCGAGGCCCGAGCGGGTGCGGCCGCACGAGGCGCAGGTCGTCACATGGCGGGCGAGGCGCTTGCGCCAGACCGCCGCCGGGCGGCCGTCCCAGCCCGCGGTCACGCGGGCCAGTTCCGCGCAGGACGGCCGGGCGGCGAGGGCCCGGACGACGGCCCGGCCGGTCTCCAGCCGCTCCTTCATCCGCTGGACGCGGACCGCCGCGTGCGCGGGGGTGAGGGCCAGGGCCTCGGCGAGTTCCGCGCGGCTCAGTTCGCCGCCCGCCTCCAGCCACCACAGGGCGAGCAGTTCACGGTCGCTCTCGTCGAGCCAGCGGGTCGCCTCGGCGACCTCGCGCCGCTGTCCGGAGAGGCCGAGCCGCAGGATGGTGAGGTCGACGAAGTCTCCGGAGGGGTCGGCGAGCTCGGCCGCCCGGTCGAGTCCGGGCAGGGGCCCCGTCTGCCGCTCGCGCCAGCGCCGGCGGACCTGGTTCATCGCGATCGCGACCAGCCAGGACCGGAAGCGTTCGGGGTCGCGCAGCCCGGGGAGTCCATCCAGGGCACGGAACATCGTCTCCTGCACGACGTCGTCGACGTCGGCGTGCCCGTCGAGCGCGCGGCCGACGATGTTGTAGACGAGCGGAAGGTACGCGCGTATCAGCCGCTCACGGGCGTGCGGGTCCCCCGCCGCGGCCGCGTTCACCAGTGCGGCCGTGCCGCGCTCGTCGCTGTGCATCCTGCCTGCTCCCTCGTGCCTGGGTCCGTCCGTCCCCGTCGTCAGGAGACCCGTGGGTGCGGGTGGGATAACACTTCTCGACGATGTTCATGCCGGTGGATGCGGCAGGTACGGCACGGTGGCCGCCTTCCCCGCCCGTACGGCCTCGACCGCGGCCTCGTGGAGTTCGCGGCTCTCCTCCTCGGTGGCGCACGGAACCGGACTGCCCGACATCGTGAACCAGTCGGACGCGCCGCTGTACTGCACGGCCACGCGTGCTTCGCCCTCTGCCCAGGTGGTGTGCACGGTCAGGTCGCCCGTGACCGCACCGACTTCGTCGGTGAGCACCCCACCGCGCCCGGTGTAGACGCCGGGGGTCGTCCATGAAGCCCAGCTCATCCATCCAGGTTCACACCCGGATGCCACATCCGCCACCGACAAGGCCGCCCCGGCCGGAGGAATTCCGGCCGGGGCGGAACAGCTTGTCGCGCCGGATCAGGCGAGGGACGCGATGGCCTCGTTGAAGGTGGCGGACGGACGCATCACGGCCGCGGCCTTGGCCGCGTCCGGCTGGTAGTAGCCACCGATCTCGGCCGGGGAGCCCTGCACCGCGATGAGCTCGGCGACGATGGTCGCCTCCTGCTCGGTGAGGGTCTTGGCCAGGCCGGCGAAGGCCTCCGCGAGCTGCACGTCGTCGGTCTGCTTGGCCAGCTCCTGGGCCCAGTACATGGCCAGGTAGAAGTGGCTGCCGCGGTTGTCGATACCACCGACGCGACGGGTCGGCGACTTGTCCTCGTTGAGGAAGGTGCCGGTGGCGCGGTCGAGGGTGTCGGCAAGGACCTGGGCGCGGGCGTTGCCCGTGGTGGTGGCCAGGTGCTCGAAGCTGGCGGCCAGGGCGAAGAACTCGCCGAGGGAGTCCCAGCGGAGGTAGTTCTCCTTGACGAGCTGCTGGACGTGCTTCGGGGCGGAGCCGCCGGCGCCCGTCTCGAACAGGCCGCCGCCCGCCATCAGCGGGACGACCGAGAGCATCTTGGCGCTGGTGCCCAGCTCCAGGATCGGGAAGAGGTCGGTCAGGTAGTCGCGCAGCACGTTGCCGGTGACCGAGATGGTGTCCTCGCCGCGGCGGATGCGCTCCAGGGAGAACGTGGTGGCGTCGACCGGGGAGAGGATCTTGATCTCGAGACCCTCGGTGTCGTGCTCCGGCAGGTACTGCTCGACCTTGGCGATCAGCTGGGCGTCGTGCGCGCGGGACTCGTCGAGCCAGAAGACGGCCGGGGAGCCGGTGGCGCGGGCGCGGGTCACGGCGAGCTTGACCCAGTCCTGGATCGGCAGGTCCTTGGTCTGGCAGGCGCGGAAGATGTCGCCCTCGGCGACCTCCTGCTCCAGGACGACGTTGCCGGCGGCGTCGACGAGGCGGACGGTGCCGGCCGCGGCGATCTCGAAGGTCTTGTCGTGGGAGCCGTACTCCTCGGCCTTCTGCGCCATCAGGCCGACGTTGGGGACGGAGCCCATGGTCGACGGGTCGAAGGCGCCGTGGGCGCGGCAGTCGTCGATGACGGCCTGGTAGACGCCCGAGTAGCTGCTGTCCGGGAGGACGGCGAGGGTGTCGGCCTCCTGGCCGTCCGGGCCCCACATGTGGCCGGAGGTGCGGATCATGGCCGGCATGGAGGCGTCGACGATGACGTCGGACGGCACGTGCAGGTTGGTGATGCCCTTGTCGGAGTCGACCATGGCGAGGGCCGGGCCGTCGGCGATCTCGGCGTCGAAGGACGCCTTGATCTCGGCGCCGTTCGGGAGGGCGGCCAGGCCGTTGAGGATCCCGCCGAGGCCGTCGTTCGGGGAGAGGCCGGCGGCGGCGAGCGCCGCACCGTGCGCCGCGAAGGTCTTCGGGAAGAAGGCGCGCACGACGTGGCCGAAGACGATCGGGTCGGAGACCTTCATCATCGTGGCCTTGAGGTGCACGGAGAAGAGCACGTCCTCGGCCTTGGCGCGGGCGATCTGCTCGCCGAGGAAGGTGCGCAGGGCGGCGACGTGCATGACGGAGGCGTCGACGACCTCACCGGCGAGGACGGGGACCGACTCGCGCAGGACGGTGGTGGTGCCGTCGGCGGCGACGTGCTCGATGCGCAGCGTGCCGGCCTCGGAGACGGTGGCGGACTTCTCGGTGGAGCGGAAGTCGTTCTCGCCCATGGTGGCGACGTTGGTCTTCGAGTCGGAGGACCAGGCGCCCATGCGGTGCGGGTGCGTCTTCGCGTAGTTCTTGACCGAGGCGGGGGCGCGGCGGTCGGAGTTGCCCTCGCGCAGGACCGGGTTGACGGCGCTGCCCTTGACCTTGTCGTAGCGGGCGCGGACGTCCCTGTCCTCGTCGGTCTGCGGGTCGTCCGGGTAGTCCGGGAGGGCGTAGCCCTGCGCCTGGAGCTCGGCGATCGCGGCCTTCAGCTGCGGGATGGAGGCCGAGATGTTCGGCAGCTTGATGATGTTGGCCTCGGGCGTCTTGGCCAGCGCGCCGAGCTCGGCGAGCGCGTCGTCGATGCGCTGTGCCTCGTCGAGACGCTCGGGGAAGCCGGCGATGATGCGCCCGGCCAGGGAGATGTCCCGGGTCTCGACATTGACGCCGGCCGTCGAGGCGTAGGCCTGGATCACGGGCAGGAACGAGTACGTCGCCAGGGCGGGCGCCTCGTCAGTGTGGGTGTAGATGATGGTCGAGTCAGTCACCGGGTGTGCTCCGCTCCACGTCTGCGTCTGCGAGATTGCTCGACATCAAGATATCTCGTGATCCGCCTCGGTGGGAAAGGGCCCTGCCTCCTCTGTGGGAAGGGTGGTGCCGGTGAGTCGGTACGGAGGGGGGATGGCGTCCAGGTCGACATGGCGCAGCAGGGCGAGCAGCACCAGCGTGGCCGCGGCGCTCGCACCGGCGGCGAGGCCGTGTCCGGCCTGGTAGGCAACGTGGGACAGGTTCGGGTCGGTGGGCTCCAGGACGAACATGGAGTCGACGAGGAGGACCAGGCCGGCGCCGAGCCCGCCGACGGCGGCGACGCCCAGGGGGACGATCACGAAGACGGTGCGCAGCGGGAAGCGGCGCGAGCGGGCGGGGCCCACCTTGCCGCGGCGGGCGAGGAGGGCGACGAGTCCGCAGGCCACGGCGAGGACGAGCAGGTCGGCGCCGATCGCGTCGCTGGGCCGGTGCCATCCGGCGGCCACGGTGTACGCGCCCACGGCCGTCGCCCACAGGGCGCAGAGGCCCACGGCGAGGCCGCGGACCCGGTACGGGACGACGAGGGCCAGGCCGAACATCACGCTCATCGCGACCGTGGTGTGTCCGCTGGGGAAGCTGTTGTGGGTCAGGTGGGCGGGCGCGTGGGCCAGATCCGCGCGGCCGAGGACATAGCCCTTGAGCACCTCGGCCAGGAAGAGGGAGACGCCGACGGTGCCCAGTGCGACGAGCATGAGCGCGTACCGTCGCCGCAGCATCCCGATGACGGTCAGCACGAGCATGGCGACGGCGAGGGAGTACACCGTGATGTGCTGCAGGGTGCGGTTCGCCTCGTGGGCGGCGGCCAGGGTCTCGTCGGTGAGCCGGCCGGTAAGCACGGCGTTCTCCCAGCGCTGGCCGGTTGCGGTCAGCACGAGGCCGGCGTAGACGACGGCGAGCAGCAGGACCGCGGCGAGGCAGGCGCGCTGCATCCTTTTGCGTACCCGGGCGCTGAAGGAGTCGGCCGCTTCACCGGCGATGTTGGCGTACCACCAGGTGCCGGTCTCCAGCGACTGCGTTCTGCGGTCGGCGCGGAGCCTGTCGTAGGGAGCCATGCTCCGATTCGAACCCGGCACGGTCCGGCGCGCCCGCTGGGCGCACCCGAACGAATCGCCGAGCGGTCGTTCCGGGGCGGTGGCCGACGGCTCAGCCGTCCTGACGGGGCCGCTGCGCCAGCACGCTCAGGGCGAGACCGCTCGCGAGCGCCACGAATCCGACGTTGCTCACGACGATGCCCAGGTCAGGATCCTCGACGAGCAGCGCGTCGACGGCCTGGAGCAGGAACGATCCCGCCATCACGAGCTGCGCCCAGCCGAACAGCGGGGTGCGGTGGATCCATCGGCGCTGGTAGGAAAATATCCATCCCCGTCGGATCGCGGCCACGCCGCCCGTCGCGAGCAGCAGTGCCAGCAGCAGGCTGCCGACGCCCAGGTACGACTCCATGATCCCGCCCCTTCCCCCAGTGTCGGCGGGATCATGCCACAGCGGAGTGCCCGGCGGGTGAACGATCGCGCTTGCGCGTCCCGAAGAGGGTGAACGCCGTGTTCACCAGGGCGACATGGCTGAGCGCCTGGGGCATGTTGCCCAGCTGGCGGCGGGTGTGCGGATCCCATTCCTCGGCGAGCAGACCGACGTCGTTGCGGACGTCCAGGACCCGCTCGAAGACGTCTCGCGCCTCGGTCTGACGCCCTGTCATCGCCAGTGCGTCCGCGTACCAGAACGTGCAGGCCACGAAGGCCCCTTCGGCGCCGGCGAGGCCGTCCACCTCGTGGACCTCGCCGTTGCTCACGTCCGCGTACCGTCGCAGGAATCCGCCGTCGTCGAGGCGGCCCATCGCCCGGACCGTACTCAGGACGCGCGGGTCGGTCGCGGGGAGGAAGCCGAGCCGGGGGATCAGCAGCGCCGTGGCGTCGATCCGCCGGGCTCCGTAGTACTGCACGAAGGACTGCTGCTCGTCGCTCCAGCCACGGGCGCACACCTCGTCGCGCAGATCGCGGCGCAGGGCCTGCCAGCGCCGGACGGAGGTGCGCAGTCCGGCGACGCGGGCCAGGCGCAGGGCACGGTCGGCCGCGACCCAGGCCATCACCTTGGAGTGGACGAAGTGGCGGCGCGGGCCGCGCACTTCCCAGATGCCCTCGTCCGGATCCTGCCAGCGCTTCTCCACGTACTCCAGGAGCGAGGCCATCAGGCTCCAGACGTGCGGGTCGATGGCGACTCCGGCCCGGACGGCCGAGTAGATCGTCCCCAAGACCTCGCCGTAGATGTCCAGTTGGAACTGGTCGACGGCCGCGTTGCCGAACCGGACCGGGCGGGATCCCTCGTAGCCGGGCAGCCAGTCGGCCTGCACCTCGGGGAGGTTGCGCTGTCCGCCCACCCCGTAGAGCGGTTGCAGATCCGCGGGGTCGCCGGCGATGGCGCGGACGAGCCAGTCCTTCCAGGCGAGCGCCTCGCGGCGGTATCCGCTGCGCAGCAGACAGGAGAGGGTGAAGGTGGAATCGCGCAGCCAGCAGAAGCGATAGTCCCAATTGCGCCGGCCACCGATGCATTCGGGGAGCGAGGTGGTGGCCGCGGCGACGACTCCACCGGTCGGCTCGTAGGTGAGGGCTTTCAGGGTGACGAGCGATCGGATGACCGCCTCGCGATATGGCCCCTCATAGCGAAGATTCGACGTCCAGTCGTCCCAGAAGGCGAGCGTCCGCGCCAGTTCCGCCGCCACGTCGGGCGCCGGGGGCGGCGCGGAATGGGAGGGGCTCCAGCCGAGGACGAAGGAGACGCGCTGACCGGCCGTCACCGAGACGTCGAGCGAGACGCATGCGTCGGTGACGGAGATGTCGGTCCCCGGACCGCACCGCAGATACGCCGCGTCCGGCCCCGCCACGGTCGCGACCGTACGCCGGTCCACCAGGCGCGACCAGGGCACGACGCTGCCGTGATTGAAGCGCATCCGCAACTCGCCGTGCAGGTCGACCCGTCCGGCGACCCCCTCCACCAACCGGATGATCTGCGGGGTCCGTTCGCGCGGGGGCATGAAGTCGATGATGCGCACGGTGCCGGAGACGGATTCCCATACCGATTCCAGAACGAGCGACTCGGCCCGGTAACTCCGGCGGTTGCAGGGGCGATTCCCGACCGGCGCGAGACTCCACCGCCCGTGGGACTCATCTCCCAGAATCGCTGCGAAGCAGGCGGGCGAGTCGAATCGGGGGGCACACCACCAGTCGACAGCCCCGTCCGTCCCTATGAGAGCGGCCGTCTCCGAATCGCCGATGAGGGCGTAGTCCTCAATTCGCCCGGCCATGAACGGATTGTAATACCGTGGAGACGAGGCCGCCCGGACGGGAATTGATGAATTCCCACCGTTCCGCATAACGAGCCGTCCGGACGATGCCGATCGCGGAAAGCCGTACCGCTGAGTAAGAGGTCGTCAACGAGCGGACCAGGCGCGCCGCGCTTGACGGATCAGATATCGGATGCTAACGGTGGAAGTCAGGCATTTCAGATGCATGACAGGCCCTCGGCTGGGTCGGTTGCCGGAAGAAGCTCATCGTGACTTCACTCCACATCAGCCGAACGCCGGCGGCACCCGCTCCGCATCCGCTGCGACGGGTGACCGACTGGCCCACCGCCGAGTCCCGGCGCCGTCGACCGTGCGTCCCGTCCCGCCGTCCCACCTCCCATCCCGCACGGCGGGCGACCGACCGGCTCTCCCCCGCGGTCCGGACCTGCCGTTCCGCCGTCCGCCGGCCGCGGGCGGCCGCCCGGCGCCGACGCTCCCGTACCGTCCGCGCCCGCGCCGCGGACAACCGGCGCGACGGCGGCTCGGACGGCTCCGGCCGAACCGCGAAACCCGCTGACCGCAGGCGATCGGGCGGGCCCGCCGTGCTCGGCGCCCTTGCCCCATCCCTGCTCCTGGCCGCATCGCCGGCGGCGCTCCGGCTGCCCCATGCCGTCGCCCGGCTGATCGCGACGACGGCGACGACCACTGTGGCGCTGTGGCGGTTCTTCGCCCGCCGCGGCGCGCCCGTCCCGTACGAGCCCGGCGCGAGCGGGCCCGACGGGACCGGGCCGACCGGTACGGAGCCCGGTGTGCCGGACCGGGCTCCGTACCGCCGACCCGCGCACCCGGCTCGTGACACCTCGGAGATCGGCCGGATCCAAGGACCCGACCAGGACGCCGGGCGCGACCCCGACCGCGCCGCGGGCATCCCCACGGTGCTGATCAAAGCCGACCTGTCCGGCGACCGTGTGGACGGGAACTTCGACCTCGTCGTCCCCACGGACCGCTGGAAGGCCGCCCAGGCGGACCGGTTGGGGACCTCGCCGGCCCACGGGCTGTTCCAGAACCTGTCGCTGCGCAAGCTGTTGGCGCCCGAGGTGATGGCGCGCACGCAGGGCGCCCGGGAGGGCTGGTTCTCCGACGGCGGCCGGGCCCTCGCCGGCGCGGCGGCGCGCGAGATGGCGCTGCGGGTGCCGTTCGTCGTCACCAAGAGACGGCGGAGGCGCACCTCATGAGCACGGTGCGAGGTCCCGTCATGGTCGCGGTGTCCGGACCCGACGGCGCGGGCCGGTCCTCCCTGGTCCGGCGCATCGCCGGGCTGCTGCGGGAACGCGGTCTCGCCGTCGCCACGCTCCACTGCTACGGCTGCTTCCTGTGCCGTAGCTTCAGCTCTCCTCCGCGGGTGAGGGACGAGGAGGAGAAGGCACGGCGCCCTGACGGTCCCACGCGCCGGGGATCGTGGGCGCGCCGTGCCCACGCCTTGCTCGACGCCGTACGCAGCCGAGGCCTCCCGGACGCCGGGAGCGGAAACGCCACGCCCCGCAAGCGGGTCGTCGTCTCGATCTACGACGACGTGGGCAACCCCGAACACCGGGGCGGTGGAGCGCGGGTGGTCGAGAAGGTCGCCCGGCGGCTCTCGGACGACTTCGACGTGACCGTGGTGACCGCCGGGAGGCGCGGCGGCACGCGCGAGCGCGACGGCATCCGCTACGTCCACCTCCCCGTCCGCTGGGCCGGCCCGCGCGCCGGACAGCTGCTCTTCCTGACCCTGCTCCCCTTCCTGGCCCGCAGGCTTCCGCACGACGCGTGGCTGGAGAACTTCACGCCGCCCTTTTCGACGAGCTTCCTGCCGCTCTTCTCCCGCGCGCCGGTCACCGGCATCGACCAGGGGCGCAGCGCCGAGGCGCTGTGGCGCAGGTACCACATCCCACTCTTCCTGGTGGAGCGGCTCGGGCTGCGCTGCTATCGGCACATCGTGGTGACGAACGAGGCCGACGCCTCGGCCGTCCGGCGGCTCACCTCCCGGGCCGACGTCCAGGTGATCGCCAACGGTGTCGAGCAACGCCAGATCGACGACGCCCGGCTCGGCGCCGGCGACTACATCCTGTTCCTGGGGCGCATCGACATCTGGATCAAGGGGATCGACCTGCTGCTCGACGCCTATCGCCGGGAACGTCCGCCGATGCCCCTGCTGTTGGCCGGCAGCGGCACGCAGGCCGAGGAACGGAAGCTGGCGGCGCTGCTCGCAGCGCACCCGGACAGCGTCCGCTGGGTGGGTTTCGCCGGAGAGGGGCTCGAGCGGGACCTCCTGCGGAACTGCGCCTTCCTGGTCATGCCGTCGCGGCACGAGACCTTCGGTCTGGTGGCGCTCGAAGGCATGTCGTACGGGAAGCCGATCCTCCACTTCGACCTGCCCGCACTGAGGTGGATGAGCGACGGAGGCGATGTCACCGTGCCGCCGTTCGACGTGGTCGCGCTGGGCCACCGGATGCGGATGCTGGCCACCGACGAGGCTGCGCGCCGCACGCTGGGGCGGCAGGCGGGGCAGGCAGCGCAGCGCTACACCTGGGACGAGATGACGGGCCGATACCTGGCCCTGGCCCACCGCCTCGTCGACGCTCCGGCCGCCGGGCGACGGCCGAGGAAGGACAGGAGGGGTGCGCCATGGCGGACGACGCTCTGACCGCCGCCATCGGATCCGATCACCCGTTGGTCGCGCTGTCGCCGCATCTGGACGACGCGGTGCGGTCCTGCCGGTCGCCGCGTGCGGGCGGCCTGACGGGGCGGCTGCCGGAGATCGACCATGTCCACCCCACGTACCGGCTCCATCTGTCGCGTGGCCGGGTCTCCCGCCACGACGCGGGCACTGATCATGACCGTTAGCGCGCGGCCGCCCCGTGTCCTGCTTCTGACCAGCAGTCCGCTGGACGGGGCGGACGGGTCGGACGTGGGGCTGGCCAGGGAGGTTCTGGGAGGGCTTCCCGATGTCGAGTTCCTCTGGTTCTCCCAGCGGCCGGGGCGGACCGGTTCGCCGGTGCCGCCGGTCGGCCGGGCGATCCCCCTCTGGTCCGGCGACGGCTCCCCCCACGCATCCGTCCGCGTGCAGGCCGCGCTCGCCGGGGCCGTCGCGGCACGCCGGGCCGATCTGGTGCACGCCTTCCTGACGATCGGGCGCACCTTCCCCGCGTTCTCCTGGCTGCGCCCCCTGCTGCTGGGAGCACGGCCCGTCGTGCACACCGTGCCGGGGGTGATGCACACCCGGCTGCTGGCGCGCAGCCGGCCGCTGGGCACGACGGTCGCCCTGTCGGAGTCGATGGCCCGGCGGCTGCGGGCGGCCGACTTCGGCGACGTCCGGGTGATCCTGCCCATGATCCCGCTGGCCCACTGGCCCTGTCGGCCCCGGCCCGAGGGCCTGCCGGTGGTCCTCTTCGCCGGCCCTCACGACCCCGAGGGCGGGGCCGTGACCGCGATCGAAGCTGCGGCCGAGGCGGAGCGCGCGGGGGCCGGGTTCCGGCTCGTCCTCGCCATGCGCGGGCGTCCGGGGCAGGAGACCGCGGCTCTGGAGGAGGAGCTGCGGGAGCGGGCCGGGTCCGCGGGGCTGCGGGACGTCGAGGTCCGCGGATATGTCGACGACATGAACTCCCTGCTGGCCTCCGCCCATGTGCTGCTCTTCCCGCCGCCGACGATCGGCGCCAAGGCGGACATCCCGCTCACCGTGCTCCAGGCACTGGCCACCGGGCGGCCGGCCATCCTCAGCGACCTCCCGCAGTTCACCGACTTCGGCGACGCGGTGCTGCGCGCGCCCGCAGGGGACGGGCGCCGGACCGGTGACCTGCTGGTGTGGCTGCTCGACCAGCCCCGGGTGTGGGACATGCTCGCGGAGCGGGGCAGGGCGACCGTGGAGGAGCGCTTCAGCCCGCAGCGGTTCATCGCCCAGTACGCGGCGCTGTACCGGGAATTGCTCCCATGAGCCGTTCCCCCGCCGTCACGCCGTGCTCCTGCCGGCCCGCCGGCCCCACGCGACGGGAGCCGCACCCGGTCACGGCCGGTCCTCCCTTCGTCCGGCCGTCAGCAGGAGCACCCCGGTGTCGCCGTACTCGGGCAGGGTGCGGTCCTTCGCCAGCCGGCGGATCCGCAGCTCCTCGGTCAGCGGGGCGAAGACGGAGCGGAGGGCGTCCGCGTCCACCGGGCAGGCCGGCCACGGGGGTCCGGTACCGATGCGGTAGCTCGGCATCCGTTCCATGAAGGAGGCGACGAGGCGCCCGCCCGGACGCACCGAGCGGACGAAGGCTCCGCACAAGGCGGTGACCTCGGCGAAGTCCTCGGTGACGCTCTCGGCGACGAAGTTCATCGAGGCGAGGTCGTACGCCCCTTCGGGGATGTCGGCGGCGTCGCCGGGCACGATCCGCACCCGGGCGAGGGCGTCGGCGGGCGTGTCGGGAAGGCCCGGGTCGAGCTCGCGGCAGAGGGTGTAGAAGGCTTCCCAGCTGTCGTCGGGTCCGCGGGTCAGCTGGTCCCGGAGGTAGCGGATGTTGGCGGTGCTGGGTTCGAGCGCGTCGATGTGCCGGCTGGCCGCCGCTGCCAGCATGAGCGGGTAGAGGTTGGGTCCGGCGCCGAACTCCAGGGAACGCCCGATGCTGCCGGGCTCGAAGTGCCGGTAGAAGGCGGAGTGGTGGCAGATCACGCCGATGTCGTACGGGTGCAGTTGCCGGTAGTTCTCGGAGAGGTAGTCCGCGACGGGCCAGGCGTTCCAGTCCGCGTCGCGGTTGCGCCGCACCCCTCCGCGGCGGCCCGCCCGGTTCATCAGGGATCCGACGAGGGGTGTCCGGCCGCGACGCCGCCGGCGTGCGGCTCCGCGGGCCGCTGCAGCGCGAAGTAGTGGGACAGGTCGGTCAGCGCCGCGTTGAGCTGGTCGATCTCCTCGTCGGTGTTGGCGGCGGTGACCTGGATGCGGAAGCCCACCCGGTCGCGCGGGACGAGCGGATAGCTCGCCAGCGTGACGTAGATGCCCCGGCCCCACAGGAACGCGGCGACCGCTTCGAGGTCGAGCGCTTCGGCGAGCGGGATCCCGATGATCGGGAGTCCGTCGGTGTTCGGGGTGGCGATGTCCAGGCCCCGTACGTGGCGCAGGACCCGGTCCGTCTTGCGGTGGAGGTCGGCGCGGATCGCGTCGCCCCGCTCCGCGTTGACGTCGAGGCCCGCGAGCGCCGTCGCGAGCGAGGCCGTCGGGGAGGGGCCGGAGTAGAGGTAGGGGGCCGCCGCGACCTTGAGATGGTCCTTGAGCCGGCGGGGCACGGCGAGGAAGGCGAGGAGCGAGGAGTACGCCTTGGAGAAGCCGCCGACGAGCACCAGGCTGTCGTAGGACTCGCCGAGATGACGGACGATGCTGTTGCCCCGGGAGCCCCAGGGGGAGCTTTCACCGGGGCCGCGTTCGCCGATCACGCCGAACCCGTGCGCGTCGTCCACGTACAGCAGCGCGCCGTTCTCGCGGCAGATCCTGGCGATCTCCCGGAGGTCCGGGTAGTTGCCGGTCATGCTGTTGACGCCGTCCATGCAGACCAGGCGGCTCACGTCGCCGGGTACGGCCCGCAGTTGCATGTCCAGCTCCCAGGGGCTGTCGGCGTGGAAGCGCTTCACCGTCGCGCCCTGGCCGCGCGCCACCACGCACCCGTCGTACACGGTGCGGTGGGCCTGGGCCTCGACGAAGACCCTGCCGGTGCCCGCGAGGAGCGGGATCACCGACTGGTGGATCAGGGTGACGGTCGGCAGCAGCAAGGTGTCCGGTGCGCCGAGGAGTTCGGTCAGCCGCTCCTCGATCCGGGGGTAGAGGCGGGGGCTCCCGATCAGGCGCGACCAGCTGGGATGGGTTCCCCAGCTTCTGACGTGCGGGCCGATGGCGGCCATGATCTCCGGGTCGAGGTCGAAGCCGAGGTAGTTGCAGGAGGCGAAGTCGACGAGCCACTGCTTCTCGACGCGGAGCTTGCGTCCGTCGATCTGGTCGATGACGGCGTCGCACATCGGGCTGGTCCGCTTCAGGCGCTCCAGGTCGCGCCATCGTAGGTCGCGCTGGACGGGCCCGCCCCGCCGGCTTCCGACGGCCCGCCGGGCGGCCGTCTGCCGGGCCGCGGTACCGGCCCCGAGGCGGGTGGGCAGCCTGCCGCCCGGCGTCCCGGGCTCCGCCCGCACGGCCGCGGCGGCGTCGGCCCTGCCCTGGGCGCGGCGCAGGAAGGACTCGGCCTGGTGGGCGGTCATGGGCCGGGCGAAGAGATAGCCCTGGCCGTACTGGCAGCCCATGTCGGCGAGGAGTTCGCGCTGCCCCTCGTTCTCGATGCCCTCGGCGACCACCCGCAGCCCGAGCACGTCGGCGATGCGCACGATGCCCTCGACGAGCGCCACCTGCTGGCGGTCGGTGGTGATGTCGTCGATGAACGACTTGTCGACCTTGAGGACGTCGATGGGGAACTCGCGCAGATAGCTGAGCGAGGAGAACCCGGTGCCGAAGTCGTCGATCGCGAGGGACACGCCGAGGTCCTTGAGGGCGCGCATGGTGGTGCGGATCTGCTCGTCCTTGCGGGTCAGCACGGTCTCGGTCAGTTCGAGGACCAGGGAGCCGGGCGCGAGCCCGGAGGAGGCGAGCGTGCGGCGCACCTCGTCGAGGAGCCCCGGGTCGCGGAACTGGCGCGGGGACACGTTGACACTGGCGTACAGGGGCGACTGTCGGCCGGGGCGGGCCCGCTGCCAGCGGGCCACGTCGAGCGCCGCGTGTTCGAGCACCCAGGCGCCGAGCGGCATGATGTGCCCGCTCTCCTCGGCCAGGGTGATGAACTGGTCCGGCGGGACCATGCCCCGCCGCGCGTGCGGCCAGCGGATCAACGCCTCGAAACCGGCGACGGCTCCGTCGGCGACCTCGACGATCGGCTGGTACCGCAGGGCGAAGGCGTGTTCGGCGATGGCCGTGTCCATGCCCTCCTGGAGTTCGTGTCGGGCGACCAGCCGGGAGTGCAGCTCGGGCCGGAACCGCCGCCAGCGCTTCTTGCCCGCCGCCTTGGCCGCGTAGAGGGCGAGGTCGGCGTGGCCGAGCAGCTCCTCGGCGTGGGCGCTGTCCAGGACGGTGGCGACCCCCACGCTGGTCGACACGGAGACGGCGCCGTCGGTCAGGTGGAAGGGCTGGCTGAGGGTCTGCACGATGTGGGCCGCGAGCGCTTCCGCGTCGGCGGGCTCCTTGGCGCCCTCGATGAGCACGGCGAACTCGTCTCCGCCCAGGCGGGCGGCGGTGTCGCTCAGCCGCAGCACGGAGGTCAGCCGGCGGGCCACGGCGACGAGCAGTTCGTCGCCGACCGAGTGCCCCATGGTGTCGTTGACGACCTTGAAGTCGTCCAGGTCGACGAAGAGCATGCAGGTCAGGGTGGACTCCCGGCGGCCGCGCAGCAGGGCGCGCTCGATCCGTTCGAGCAGCAGGACACGGTTGGGAAGCCCGGTGAGTGAGTCGTGGAACGCCCGGTGGGTGAGCTCACGCTCGAGCTTCCGCTGCTCCGTCACGTCGCGCAGGGTCAGCACGAGGCCGTGGACGGTCTGCTCGTTGCGGAGGTTGCTGCACCGGATCTCGACGTGCAGGTCGGTGGAGTCGCCGCCCAGCAGCTTCCAGTCGTCCCGGGCGTCGAGGTCGTCGCGCGAGCGCACGTCGGCCAGGATGCGCAGCGCGCTCGCGGCGTCGCCCGGGGCCAGGATCTCGACGAGGGGGGTGCCGGGCAGCAGGGGGTGGCCGAACATCGACTCGGCCGAGGGGCTGGCGTACCGCACGGTGTCGTCGTCGTCGACGATGAGGATGACGTCCGAGGTGTTGTGCACCAGGGTGCGGAAGTACGCCTCGCTGGTGCGCCGGTTGACCTCCTCGCTGAGCCCGAAGCGCTCCAGGGCCAGGGCCGCCTGGGAAGCCAGGGACTGCGCGGGTCCGGATATCCCGTGGAGCTTCTTCTCGGGACCCGCGAGCAGCAGGACGCCCAGCATCGACTCGCCCGCGGCGGGCGCCTGCAGGGCCACCGGGCACAGCAGTGCGTGCGAGAGGGGTCCGAGGGCGTGCGCGACCGTGGGGTCGAGCTCGTCGGTGGGGACGAGCCGGCTGCCCTGGGCGAGGAGTTCGGGCCACGGGGCGCTGCCGGGGCCGGAGAGCTCGGTGCCCCGGAAGTTCCAGGGCAGGTGCCCGGTCGGGACGGCGTACAGGGAGCCCCGGCGGTCCCGGGCCAGGAGCATCGTCCTGTGGGGTGTGCCCGGTCCGACGAGCGTCGCGGCGGCCACTTCCACCGCGCCGGCGACCTCGCGGGGGCTCAGCGAGGCCACGAGGGACGCGGCGGCCACGCGCAGACTGCGTTCGCGGGCCTCGGCGTTGCGATGTTCGGCCATCATGCCCCACAGGCGCGTGAGGACGAGCAGGAACATGATCGCGGAGAAGACCGCGATGACGGCGATGTCCTGTTCGCGGTCGTTGCGCAGGGACTGGTGGAGCAGCAGGGCGGGGGCGACGAGCGAGGCCGCCGCGAGCAGGGCGAGGCGCCGTTCGGCGTTGACGGGCGTCGGCTGGGGCGCGCGCTCGGTCAGCCCGGTCATGGAGGGGTGCAGGGCCGCGAGACCCCAGGCGGTGAAGAAGATGACCCAGCCGAGGTCCCAGCCGGTTCCGACGTGCCAGGTGCCCTTCAGCTGGAGCGTTCCGTAGATGACGTCGGAGGCCAGGATTCCGCAGGTCCCCACGGTGAGCAGTTGCACCGCCCGGGACTTCAGCCCGCCGGGGACGAGGAGGCGGGCGAGCATCGCGAGCATCAGCACGTCGCCGAGCGGATAGGCGATCGAGATCGCCTTCTCGATCCACGTCATGTCGGGCGACTTGGCGAGCGGGGTGATCAGGTTCACCCACGAGAGCAGCGCGAGTCCTGAGGTGAGGATGAGGGCGTCGAGCGCCACGGCGAGGTCGCGCCCGGCGGCGCGGTAGCGGATGAATCCGAAGAGCCCGAGGGCGAAAAGGGGGTACGTGGCCAGGTACAGGGCGTCCGCGACGGAGGGGAAGGGGTTGGTCCGGCCGAACAGGCTCTCCAGGAGGTTGTACGCCGTGTCGCCCGCCACGAAGGTGAAGTTGGCCCCCGCGAGCACGAGCCAGGGCCAGCGCTTGGCCGGCTTGTGGAGATGGACGCCGGTGAGGATGGCGGCGACGCCGCCGAGTCCGATCAGCGCCCACAGAAGGGTGTGCCAGTCGGGAAACGCGAGATAGGCGGCCGTGACTCCTGAGACGACCACCACGTACACCAGGGTCCAGCGCCTCAGCGTCCCGGGCCGGGAAGGCGCCCGGTTGTGCTGTCGCACCGGCATAGTCGACCGCCCTCTTGCCAGCTTGGCGTCCGGTGGCGGAACGGACCCTGTGTGTACCAATTCTCCGCACATCGCACGCGTGGTGCATCTCGAAGGGGCGTCGCGCGGGAGCGTGAGGGGAACGGGGCGTCAGTGCGGGCGCACGGGCCGTCAGGACGAGTCGCGGACGACCAGTTCCGTCGGCAGGACGCGGTGGTGCCGCTCCTCCGATGCCCCCGCGATCTCCTGGAGCAGCAGCCGGGCCATCGTGCGCCCCATCTCCTCGATCGGCTGGCGCACGCTGGTCAGCGGCGGGTCCATGTGGCGGGCCACCGCCGAGTCGTCGACGCCGACCAGGGCCACGTCCTGCGGGACCCGGCGCCCCGCCGCGCGCAGGACGGCGCGGGCGCCCGCCGCCATGACGTCGGAGGCGGCGAAGACGGCGTCGAGGTCGGGACCGCGCTCAAGGAGCGACCGCATGGCCCGGCGCCCCCCGTCCTCGGTGAAGTCGCCGGTGGCGACGAGCGATTCGTCCGGGGCGAGTCCGGCCTCCTCGAGGCCTCGGCGGTAGCCGTCGAGACGGCAGCGGGCGACGTACATGTCGAGGGGGCCCGTGATGGTCGCGATCCGGCTGCGGCCCCGGCCGGCGAGGTGGGCGACGGCGGAGCGCCCGGCACCGACGTTGTCGGAGTCGACGTACGCCACCGGTTCGGCCTCGGTACGGCGGCCGTTCAGTACGGCCGGCAGCCCGAGGGCCCGCACCTGGTCCGGCAGCGGGTCGTCGCCGTGGACCGACACCAGCAGCACGCCGTCCACCCGCTGGGCGGCGAGGTACTGCTCGAAGCGCTGGCGCTCCTTGTCGCTGCGGATCAGCGTGAGCAGCAACTGCTTGTCGGCGTCCGCGAGTTCGGCACTGACACCGCGGATGATGTCGAGGAAGTACGGCTCGGCGAAGAGCCTGGCCTCGGTCTCGGGGATCACCAGCGCCACGGCGTCGGTGCGACTGCCCGCCAGGGCCCGCGCCGCCCGGTTGGGTACGTAGCCGAGTTCGGCGACGGCACGGTCGACGGCGGCCTTGGCCTGCTCGCTCACCCGCGGGGAACCGTTGATCACCCGCGAGACCGTGCCCCGGCCGACGCCCGCCCTGGCCGCGACCTCTTCCAGGGTGGGCCTGCCGGTCTGGCGCCCGCTCACCACCATCTGCCGTCTCCCCTCGTGTCCCCTGCGTCCCCGTGACCCTATCAACAGTGGGAGCGCTCCCACAGCCCGCGTAACGGATCCCGGCCCACCTCTTGACACTCCTGCGAGCCAGCGAGCAGTCTTCCGACGAGACGCGGTGGGAGCGCTCCCACGCATGGGCTGCTCCGCCGTCGTCGCACGCATCGCACCACCCCGGACGAGGAGAGTCGTATGCGCACTTCCAGCACGAGCCGCAGCAGACAGAGACGCCGGACCGCACGCGCCGCGGTCGCCGGAGCCGTGGTCTGCGCCGCACTGGTCACCGGTTGCGGCGGCGACGGTGGGTCCGACGAGGCCGGCGGCGACGGGAAGATCACCCTGCGCATCGGCACGTACGGCTCCTTCGGCTACGACGACAAGACCGGCGCCAAGCTCTACTCCGAGTACGAGAAGACGCACCCCAACATCAAGATCGAAGAGTCGAACGTCGCCGACGGCCAGAAGTACTGGGACACCCTCAAGCTGCGCCTCTCCCGCAACAGCGGCCTCGCCGACATCCAGGCCCTGGAGGTCGGCTACATCGCGGAGGCCACCGGCCCCACGATGGCGGACAAGTGGGTCGACCTCGGTACGACGGGCGGCGCCGACCTCGGCGCGTACCTCGACTGGAAGGTGAAGCAGGCCACCACCCCCGACGGCAAGGTCATCGCCCTCGGCACCGACATCGGCCCGATGGCCATCTGCTACAACAAGGATCTGTTCGCCAAGGCCAAGCTGCCCACCGACCGCACCGCGGTCGCCGCGCTGTGGCAGGGCGACTGGTCGAAGTTCCTGGAGACGGGCAAGAACTACCAGAAGAACGCCCCCGCCGGAACGGCCTTCCACGACTCCGCGAGCGGCCTGTTCAACGCGGTCGTCTCCAGCGAGCCGGTGCAGTACGCGAACACCAAGGGCGAGCTGGACTACGAGAACAGCCCCGGTGTGAAGAAGGCGTGGGAGACCGCCGTCGCGGCGGCGCAGGCCGGTATCACCGCCAAGCTCCGCCAGTTCGACGAGAAGGGGACCTGGAACGCCGCCTTCAAGAACGCCAAGTTCGCCACGGTCGCCTGCCCGAGCTGGATGACCGGCATCATCAAGGACCAGGCGGGCGCGGCCAACCAGGGCAAGTGGGACATCGCCGCGCCGCCGGTGGCGGGCAACTGGGGCGGCTCGTTCCTCGCCGTCCCCAAGTCGGGCAAGCACGCCAAGGAGGCCGCGGAGCTGGCCGCCTGGCTCACCGCCCCCGCCCAGCACGCCAAGGTCTTCGGCGTGAACGGCAACATCCCCCCGTCCAAGGACACCCTGACCTCCGCGGCGGTGCTGGAGGCCAAGCTGCCGTACTTCGGCGACACCCCGGTCGGCAAGATCTACTCGGAGGCCGCGGCCGGTATCACGCCGGCCCCGATCAGCCGCTGGGACGGCCAGGTGAAGACCTTCCTCACCGACAACGGCATCCTCGACATCGAGCAGCGCGGCACCGATCCCGCGAAGGCGTGGGACAACGTCAAGAAGCTGATCGACGACAAGATCGAGCAGTAGCGGGGGCTCCTCGAGCCGCCCGGCGCTCCCCCGCCGGGCGGCCGCCCGACCACGCCCCCGCGCGCCGCGCTTCCGCACCGACCCCGAAGGGACGCCCCCGTGGCCACCTCCCTCCGGGCGGCGGCCGACGGCTCCCCGCCGCCCGCCCCGCCCACGCCGGAACCCCACAACCCCGGTCCCCCGCGCCCCGGTTGGCGCAGCCGCCTGTACCGGTGGGACCTGCGCTTCAGTCCGTACGCCTTCGTCGCCCCGTTCTTCCTCACCTTCGCGGCCTTCGGGCTCTTCCCGCTGGTCTACACGGGCTGGCTCTCGCTCCACCGGGTGGAGCTCGGCGGCGAAGCGGAGTGGAAGGGGCTTGGCAACTACACCGCCCTCGCGGACAGCGAGTTCTTCTGGAACGCGCTCGCGAACACCTTCACCATCGGCGTCGTGTCCACCGTCCCTCAGCTGCTGATGGCCCTGGGCCTGGCCCATCTGCTCAACTACAAGCTGCGCGGCCGCGGTTTCTTCCGGGTCGCCGTCCTCGCCCCGTACGCGACCTCGATCGCGGCGGCGACGCTGGTGTTCGCCCAGCTCTTCAACACCGACTACGGCCTCATCAACACCCTCCTCGGCTGGGTCGGCTTCGACCCGGTGGACTGGGAGTCCTCCCGGTGGCCGGCGCAGATCGCCATCTCGACGATCGTGACCTGGCGCTGGACCGGCTACAACGCGCTGATCTACCTGGCCGCGATGCAGGCCGTACCGCAGGACCTGTACGAGGCGGCGGCGCTCGACGGCGCCTCGCGGTGGCGCCAGTTCCTCAGCGTGACGATCCCGTCGATCCGTCCGACGATCCTGTTCACGATCGTCGTCTCGACGATCGGAGCCACCCAGCTGTTCGGCGAGCCGATGATCTTCGGCGGCAGCCTCGGCGTCAGCGGCGGCAGCGGGAACCAGTTCCAGACGCTGAGCCTGCTGATGTACGAGAAGGGCTGGGTGACCGGCGCGCTGGGGCAGGCGTCCGCCATCGCCTGGGTGATGTTGCTGCTCCTGCTCCTGATCGGGGCGTTCCGCATGCTCCTCGCACGGGCGAACCGCAAGAAGCCGGGGGCCTGACCTCATGTCACGTGTTCGTACAAGCCTGCGCCCGTCGGCCGGCCGCCAGCACCACGCCGGCCCGCTGACCTACGTCCTGCTGGGCCTGGCCGCGCTGTTCTCGCTCTTCCCGCTGTACTGGAACCTGGTCGCCGCCTCCCACTCGGGCGAGCGCGTGGTCGAGGCCCCCGCCCCGTTGCTGCCCGGCCCCCGGCTCTTCGACAACCTCACCTTCGCCTGGAACCAGGTGGACATGGGCGAGGCGCTGATCAACACCACCGTCGTGGCGGGGCTCGTGGCGCTGTCGACCGTCCTGTTCTCCACGCTCGCGGGTTTCGCCTTCGCCAAGCTGCCGTTCAAGGGACGGGGCGCCATGCTCACGCTCGTGGTGGCGACGATGACGATCCCGCCGCAGCTCAGTGTGATCCCGCTGTACCGGATCATCACCGACCTGGGCTGGGTCGACCAGCTGCAGTCGGTCGTCCTGCCGTCCCTGGTCGCCGCGTTCGGGGTGTTCTTCATGCGGCAGTTCCTGATCGAGGCGCTGCCGGTGGAGCTGGTGGAAGCGGCACGCATGGACGGCGCGCACAGCCTCCGCGTCATCTGGCACGTCGTGTTCCCGGTGGCGAGGCCCGCGATGGCGGTGCTCGGGATGCTCGTCTTCGTGCAGGCCTGGAACGACTTCTTCTGGCCGTTCATCGCGCTGACCCCGGACGGGAACCCGACCCTCCAGGTCGCCCTGGCCGGTCTCGGCGCGGGCAACCACACCGTCGACCAGTCGATCGTGCTGACCGGCGCGCTGATCTCCACACTGCCGCTGCTGCTGGTCTTCGCCGTGCTCGGCAAGCACATCGTGGGCGGCATCACCGCAGGCGCGGTCAAGAGCTGACCGGCGCCCGATCCCGTCCTTCCGTCGTTCGTCCCTCTCACCCGGGAGCACTTCCGTATGACCGCGACAGATCCCCGACCGCTCACCACGGTCCGAGAGTTTCCGGCCGGCTTCCTGTGGGGCGCCGCCACCGCCGCGTACCAGATCGAGGGCGCCGCGGCCGAGGACGGCCGTACCCCGTCGATCTGGGACACCTTCTCGCACACCCCCGGGAGGGTCTTCGAGGGCCACACCGGCGATGTGGCGGTCGACCACTACCACCGCTTCCGTGACGACGTCCGCATGATGGCCGAGCTGGGCCTGAGCGCCTACCGGTTCTCCGTGTCGTGGCCACGGGCGCAGCCCACCGGCCGCGGCCCGGCCGTCCAGAAGGGTCTGGACTTCTACCGCCGCCTGGTCGACGAGCTGCTCGGCGCCGGTATCGAGCCGGTCGTCACCCTCTACCACTGGGACCTGCCCCAGGAGTTGGAGGCGGCTGGCGGCTGGCCCGAGCGGTCCACCGCCGAGCGGTTCGGCGCGTACGCCGCGCTCGTCGGCGAGGCGCTCGGCGACCGGGTCACGCGCTGGACGACGCTCAACGAGCCCTGGTGCAGCGCCTTCCTCGGCTACGGCTCCGGCGTCCACGCGCCCGGTCGCACCGACCCGGTGGCCGCCCTGCGCGCCGCCCACCATCTCAACCTGGGCCACGGTCTCGCCGCCCAGGCCCTGCACGCGGCGCTCCCCGGCCGGGCCCGGCTCTCCATCAGCCTCAATCTGCACGAGATCCGGCCGCTCACCCCCTCGGCCGAGGACCGGGAGGCGGCCCGCCGGATCGACGCGGTCGGCAACCGGGTCTTCCTGGGGCCGCTGCTCGACGGCGCGTACCCGGAGGACCTCCTCGCCGACACCGCGTCCCTCACCGACTGGGACTTCGTACGGGACGGTGACACGGCGGCGATCCGGCAGCCGCTGGACTCGCTCGGCATCAACTACTACACGCCGACGGTCGTGTCGGCGGTCGCGGAGGGCGAGGCGAAGCCGCAGGACGACGGTCACGGCGCCAGCGACCACTCGCCCTGGCCGGGCGCGGACGACGTGGCCTTCCACCGGGCACCCGGCGAACGCACCGCGATGGGCTGGGCGGTGGACCCGGACGGACTGCACGAGCTGCTGACCCGGGTCTCCGCCCGGTACCCCGACCTGCCGCTGCTCGTCACCGAGAACGGCGCCGCAT
Source organism: Streptomyces sp. NPDC059875 (assembly GCF_042731085.1). Taxonomy (NCBI): domain Bacteria; kingdom Bacillati; phylum Actinomycetota; class Actinomycetes; order Kitasatosporales; family Streptomycetaceae; genus Streptomyces; species Streptomyces sp. NPDC059875. Next base: position 86,770 of record NZ_JBHWJZ010000007.1, on the reverse strand, counting down.
ACGAGGACGAGGTCCGAGGCGACGGCACCGTCCACGACCCCCACCGGATCGCTTACGTACACGCCCATCTGGCGGCCGTCCACCGGGCGATCGCCGACGGAGCCGACGTCCGCGGCTACTTCCTCTGGTCGCTCATGGACAACTTCGAGTGGGCGTACGGCTACGCGAAGCGGTTCGGCGCGATCCATGTCGACTACACATCACTCGCCCGTACCCCCAAGTCGAGCGCCCACTGGTACGCGCGGGTGGCGCGCTCGAACGCGCTCGCGGACCCGACGGAGGACTTGAAATAAGACCAGGTCAGGACCTTCCGACATGCGTGAGGCACCCGCTCGGCGTAACGTCGCCGGTGGATCTCGGGTACCCCGACCGCACCGGGAGGCTGTGTGCGCGACTCCAGTCACGAGGACGACGCCACGCCGTCGTCCTCTCGCAGTCGGCGAATACGCATCGCGCTGTCGGCGGCCGGAGTGGCCCTCCTCGCCGTGGGCGGACTGTACGTGGCGGGGCTCGTCGCCGACGGCGACGAGATAGCGGAGGGCACCCGGGTCGACGGGGTGGACATCGGCGGCATGAGCCGCGACGAGGCACGCGCGAAGCTGACGTCCTCGGCGCCGGCGTCCTGGACCGCCCCCGTACCGGTGCGGATCGGTGAGAGCACCGGCACCGTCGACCCCGCCACGGCCGGCCTGAGCGTCGACGTCGAGAAGACCGTCGAGCAGGCCGCCGACCCCGCCCGCGACCCGGTGACCGTGATCGGGCGGTTGTTCTCCGACGGGGAGGGGGACGTCGAACCCGTCGTCGCCTTCGACGAGACGAAGGCCCGGGCGGCGATGGGCGAGACGGCCCGGACGTACGACCGCGCGACCGTCGAGGGGGCCGTCTCCTTCAAGAACGGCCAGGCGGTCACCGTCCAGGCCCGTGACGGACAGAAGCTGGACGTCGACGGCGCCGTCGACACGCTGCGCGCCAACTATCCGGAGCCCGTGGCGAGGTACCCGGTCGCGCTGCCGACCGCCGTCTCCCGGCCCAAGGTGGGCGAGACCGAGACCGCGCGCTTCCTCAACGAGTTCGGAACGCCGGCGATGTCCGGACCCGTCACGCTCACCGTCGACGGCGAGAGCCTGCGGATCACCGCGACGACGCTCGGAAACCATCTGACGGTGAAGGCGGACGACAAGGGCCGGCTCGTCCCCACGCTGAACGCGCAGGGGCTGATCCGCGACCCGGCGGTGGCGCGGCCGCTCGACGAGATCGCCACCGGGCCGGTCGAGGCGGAACTGGGTGTGGAGGACGGCCGGGTGGTGGTGTTGTCGGACGGCCGCGCGGGTCACGAGGTGTCCGCCGATGCCCTGGGCGACGCGGTGCTCCCGCTGCTGCCGAAGAAGGGCGAGGCCGCGCGCACCGGGCCCGTGGCCACGCAGCTGATCCAGCCGGTCCTCACCCGGAAGTCGGTGGCGGAGATGGGGATCAAGGAGCAGATGTCGACCTTCACGGTCAACTTCCCCACGGCGCCCTACCGGACGACCAACATCGGCCGCGCGGTCGAGCTGATCAACGGCTCACTGGTGAAGCCCGGCGAGGTCTGGAGCTTCAACAAGACCGTCGGCGAGCGCACCAAGGCGAACGGTTTCGTCGACGGCACGATGATCCTGGACGGGCAGTACCACTCGGCGCCCGGCGGCGGTGTCTCCGCCGTCGCCACCACCGTCTTCAACGCGATCTTCTTCGCGGGGGTCAAGCCGGTCGAGTACGGGGCGCACTCCTTCTACATCGAGCGGTACCCGCCGGGCCGGGAGGCGACCGTGGCCTGGGGCACGCTCGACCTGAAGTTCCGCAACAACTCCGACGCGGCGATCTACATCCGGGCGAGTTCCACGGACTCCTCGGTGACCGTGAGTTTCCTGGGCACGAAGAAGTACGACGTCGTGGAGGCGGAGGAGGGTCCCCGGACCAACCTCACCGAGCCCGCCGAGCGGAAGGGCACCGGCCCCAAGTGCGAGCCGCAGCCCCCGCTCGAGGGCTTCGACATCACCGTGGACCGCGTCTTCCGCGACGGCGGGGCGGAGGTCGGCCGGGAGACCTTCCGTACGCACTACACCCCGCGCGACCGCGTCACGTGCGAATGAGCGGCGCGTCGGCGAGGGGCGCGTCGGCCGCCAGCACCCGGAGCAGGTGAGTGACGGCCTCGGCGACGGCGGTGCGCGCCGGGCCGAGATACCGGCGCGGGTCGACGGTCGAACCGTTCTCCCCCAGGTGGGTCCGGACGGCCCCGGTGAACGCCTTGTTCAGGTGGGTCGAGACGTTCACCTTCGTCATGCCGGCGTTCACGGCGCGGCTGAGGTCCACGTCGCCGACCCCGGACGAGCCGTGCAGCACGAGGGGTACGCCGACGGCCTCGCGCAGCCGGGAGACGAGGTCGAGGTCGAGGACGGCGTCCCGGGTGAGCATCGCGTGGGAGCTACCGACGGCCACGGCGAGGGCGTCGACGGAGGTGGCGGCGACGAACTCCCGTGCCTCGTCCGGGTCGGTGCGCACCCCGGGGGCGTGGGCGCCGTCCTTGCCGCCCACCTCGCCGAGTTCGGCCTCCACCCAGACGTCGTGGCGGTGGCAGTAGTCCGTGATCTCGCGGGTGGCGGCGATGTTCTCCGCGTACGGGAGGGTGGACGCGTCGAACATGACGGAGCAGAAGCCGAGGGCGACGGCCTCGCGCACGAGTTCGGGCGACTCGGCGTGGTCGAGGTGGACGGAGACGGGGACGGCTGCGCTGCGGGCGATGGCGAGGGTGGCGAGCCCGATGGGTTCCAGCGCGCCGTGGTAGCGCGCCGTGTTCTCGCTGATCTGGAGGATCACGGGCAGTCCCGCGGCCTCGGCCCCGGCGACGATGGCCTGCGCGTGCTCGATCTGGATCACGTTGAAGGCCCCGGCGCCGGCGTTCCGCTCGCGCGCGCCGAGGACGATCGCGTCGGTGGTGGCGAGCGGCATCAGCTCTGCTCCGTCGCGTCGGTCGAGAGGACGACGGACCGGGTGAGGTTGCGCGGCCGGTCGGGGTCCTGGCCCTGGGCCTCGGCGAGCAGGACCGCGAGTCGCTGCGCGCGGATGAGGTCGGCCATCGGGTCGAGCGCGTCGTCGGCGCCGCTCGACTCCGCGACGAGGGTGCCGCCGACGCGGGCGACGTCGTCGGCGAGGCCGGTGGGAACGGGGCCGAGCGACCAGGCCACCCGGCCGGGCGCGGTGATGCTGATGGGGCCGTGCCGGTACTCCATGGCGGGGTACGCCTCGGTCCAGGCGCCCGCGGCCTCGCGCATCTTCAGTCCGGCTTCGAGGGCGAGGCCGTAGGTCCAGCCGGTGCCCAGGAAGGTGTACTGCTCGGCGCCGGTGATCTCGGCGGCGAGGGGTTCGGCGACGGCCCGCTCGGCGTCCTTGGCCGCCCGCTCCACCGTGCGCAGGCCGGCCGGAAGGGCGTCCTCGGCCTCCAGGTGGGCGCGGAGCAGGGCGAGGGCGGTGGTGGCGAAGCGGGTCTGCACCACCGACTCCTCGTCGGCGAAGTCGAGGACGGCGACGGCGTCGGCGGCTGCCATGACGGGGGTCTTCGGGTCCGCGGTGAGGGCGCCGGTGGCGACGGTCCCCTTGACGCGGGTGAGCAGATCGAGGACCTCGGTGGTGGTGCCCGAGCGGGTGATCGCCAGGATCCGGTCGTAGCGGCGGCCGAGCGGGAACTCGGAGGCGGCGAAGGCGTCGGTCTCGCCGTGGCCGCCGCTCTCGCGGAGCTGGGCGTAGGCCTGGGCGATGAACCACGAGGTACCGCAGCCGATCACCGCGACGCGTTCCCCGCGCGCCGGGAGGGCCGCACGGTGCTGGGGCAGGGTCTCGGCGGCCTTGCGCCAGGAGGCGGGCTGGGAGGCGATTTCGGCGGCGGTGCGGGAGGGGGAGAGTCCCGAGGTGGGCACGTGCGGCTCCTTCACTGGAGAGTGATGCTCATTTCTGCTCGTAACAACATACTTTCAAGCAACTTCGAGCATCTGTTCTGTGCGCAGTATCCATCAGTCGGCGCGTTCGGTCCAGCTCTCCCCTTCCCGTACGGCGGCTAAAATCGCGATCATGTCGAAGCACGAGCGGTGGAACACGCTCCTCGAACTGCTCGCCGCCACCGGCAGGCTGGAGGTCGAGGACGCCGCGGCGACGCTCGACGTCTCCCCGGCCACGATCCGCCGGGACCTGGACGAGCTCGCCGAACAGCGGCTCCTCGTCCGCACCCGTGGTGGGGCGGTGCCGCAAGGGGTCTCGTACGAGCTTCCGTTGCGCTACAAGTCCTCCCGGCACGCCGCGGAGAAGCAGCGCATCGCCGCGGCCGTGGCGGAGCTCGTCCACGAGGGCGAGGTCGTGGGTCTCAACGGGGGGACGACGACGACCGAGGTGGCCCGCGCCCTCGCGCTGCGCTTCGCGGGCGGTGGCACACGGGAGACGACCGGCGCCCCGGCCCTGACGGTGGTCACCAACGCGCTGAACATCGCGGGCGAGCTCGCCGTCCGCCCGCAGATCAAGATCGTGGTCTCCGGGGGCGTGGCCCGCTCGCAGACGTATGAACTGGTGGGCCCGCTGGCCGCCGGGGTGCTCGACGAGGTCGTTCTCGACGTCGTCGTCCTCGGTGTCGACGGCATCGACCCGCGGCTGGGGCTCATGGCGCATCACGAGGACGAGGCGGGGATCAGCCGGCTCTTCGCCGAGCGGGCGAGCCGGGTCGTCGTGGTCGCCGACGCCTCGAAGCTGGGCCGGCGCGCCTTCGCCCGGATCTGCGGCGTCGACCGGGTGGACGTCCTGGTGACGGACGCGGCCATCCCGGCAGAGGCGGTGCGGGAGTTGACGGACGCCGGCGTGCGGGTCGTCACCGTCTGACCCGCCGCACCGCCCGACCCGCCGCACCGCCTCGTCGGTCCCCTAGGCGGTGATGATGCCGGGGTCGCTGACGCCGGGGGCACCGGTCTCCACATGGCCGGCGAAGCGGCGCAGGAAGGTGGTGTCCCGGTCGGACACGACCGACACGTCGTACCAGCGGCGGCTTCCGCTCAGCGGCACGGTGTGCGTCACCGTGGCGCCCTTGGCGACCGTGACGGACTGCGAGCCGCCGCCGTAGGCGGGGGCGTTGGTGACCTTGAGCGTGACGTCGACGGAGCCGGCGTTCGTCATCGTGAGCACCAGGGTGCCGCCGACGGCGTCATGACGGGCCTTCACCTCGGGTCCCGCGGTCTTGCCCGGCCCCCGGAAGGTCCGCAGGAAGCCCTGCGGGCCGTGCACGGTGAGGTCGTACACCCCGTTCGAGTACGTGGTGTTCCAGGTGTCCGGCAGGGTCTTGCCGGGCCCGGCGGTGTACGTCCACGGACCGTCGGTGCGGTTCGGCGCGGTGACGTGGAAGAACGCCCCCGCCTTCGCCCCGGCACCGAAGGTGAGGGTGAAGCGGCCCGTCGACGGGGTGGCCGTGCCGTCGACGAACAGCTCGTACGGCGTCGGCCGGGTGGGGCGCGCGCCCCGCTCCTGCACGGGCAGCACGGGCTGGGCGGGCGGCTTCGGTACGTAGCTGGGGTGCCGGACGTTGTCCGGCGGCTCGTAGCCCGAGGTGTCCGGCAGCGTCGGCGGCGCGGTGTCCTCGAGACCGAAGTCGAAGGCCGAGGTCAGGTCGCCGCAGATGGCGCGCCGCCAGGGCGAGATCTGCGGCTCCTGCACGCCGAAGCGACGCTCCATGAACCGGATGATCGAGGTGTGGTCGAAGACCTCGGAGCAGACGTAACCGCCCTTGCTCCAGGGCGAGACCACGAGCATCGGCACGCGCTGGCCGAGACCGTAGACGCCGGCCGCGTACCCGGCGTTGCCGGAGAACCGGTCGAGGGAGGTGTCGACGGTGGAGAGCCCCTGGGCGGCCGAGGACGGCGGGTAGGGCGGGACGACGTGGTCGAAGTAGCCGTCGTTCTCGTCGTACGTGATGAACAGCGCCGTCTTGCTCCACACCTCGGGGTTGGAGGTGAGCGCGTCGAGGACCTGGGAGATGTACCAGGCGCCGTAGTTCGCGGGGAAGTTGGGGTGCTCGCTGAAGGCCTCAGGGGCGGCGATCCAGGAGATCTGCGGGAGCCGGTTCGCGGCGACGTCCGCCCGCAGGATGTCGAAGAACCCGTCGCCGTTCTTGGCGTTCGTGCCGGTGCGGGCCTTGTCGTAGAGCGGGTTGCCGGGCTGGGCGTTGCGGTACTTGTTGAAGTAGAGCAGGGAGTTGTCGCCATAGTTGCCGCGGTAGGCGTCGTTGATCCAGCCCCAGTGGCCGGCCGCGTTCAGACCGTCGCCGATGTCCTGGTAGATCTTCCAGGAGATCCCGGCCTGCTCGAGCCGCTCGGGGTACGTCGTCCAGTCGTATCCGGCCTCCTCGTTGCCGAGGACGGGGCCGCCGCCGGTGCCGTCGTTGCCGGTGTGGCCGGTCCACATGTAGTAGCGGTTGGGGTCCGTGGCGCCGATGAACGAGCAGTGGTACGCGTCGCAGACGGTGAACGCGTCGGCGAGCGCGTAGTGGAACGGGATGTCGTTCCGGTTCAGATACGCCATCGTGCCCGCGGACTTGGCGGGGATCCACTGGTCGTACTTGCCGTTGTTGAAGGCCTTGTGGCCGCCGGCCCAGTCGTGGTTGAGCCCGGCAATGAACTGCATGCCGAGGTCCTCGGCCGTGGGGTGGTACGGCAGGACGGTCTTGTTGCCGTCCTGCTGGTGCCAGACCGACTTGCCGCTGGGGAGGGTGACCGGGCGGGGGTCACCGAAGCCCCGGACGCCTTTCATGGCGCCGAAGTAGTGGTCGAAGGATCGGTTCTCCTGCATCAGCACGACGATGTGCTCGACGTCGGCGAGGGTCCCGGACGCGCGAGCGGCGGGAATGGCGGCGGCCCGGGCGATGCTGCTGCCGAGAGCGGCGAAGCCTGCGGTGGCGCCTGCCACCTGCAGGAAGCGACGCCGATTGAGTTCCGTCATGGGTCTGAGCACCTCTGATGGATTCCGGGGGACGGTGGTCCGAGCGAGCCCAAGATCAGTGGGTGAGGGGACGGGGACGTGTCGACGACACGTGGGGGCGCGGTACAGGACATGAACGCGAATCCGGTCGGGCGTCCCCACGGCCGGGAACACCGTAGGGTCCGGCGGCGCGCGGGCGAGGCCGGTCGACGAAGAGTCCATGGGCTCGTGCGAGAAGTCCATGCGCCGTCCGTGCGCCCTTCCCGGGAACCGACCGTGGCCGGAATCTGTCCCCATGGAGGAGGACGGGGGGCGATATGGACGCATGGGTGGTCCCCGGGTACACGGAGTACCGGGAACTGGGTTCGGGCGGCAGCGGGCGGGTGGTCCTCGCCGTCCACGACGCGACCGGCGTGCCGGTGGCGGTGAAGTACCTCGGTGAACGCCTGCGGACGGACGCCGCCTTCGTCCGGGGCTTCCGGGCCGAGGCGCGCCTGCTCGGCGGCCTCGACTCGCCGTACGTCGTGGGTCTGTACGAGTACGTCGAGGCCCCGCGCGGCGCGGCCATCGTCATGGAACTGGTCGACGGGCTCGCGCTGCGTGCCCTGCTCGCACGCGAAGGCGCCACCGGTCCCGAGGCGGCGCTCGTGGTGCTCAAGGGCTCGCTCCTGGGCCTCGCCGCCGCGCACCGGGCGGGGGTCGTGCACCGCGACTACAAGCCCGAGAACGTCCTGGTCGCGGCCGACGGCTCGTCCAAGCTGGTCGACTTCGGCATCGCCACGGACCGCGGCAGCACACCCGGTGTCGCCGGCACACCCGCGTACATGGCTCCCGAACAGTGGAACGGCCGGCCCGCCTCACCCGCCGCCGACGTGTACGCGGCGACCGCGACGTTCTACGAGTGCCTGACCGGGCACAAGCCGTTCACCGGCCAGAACATCGCCGAACTGGCGCTCCAGCACCTCGATGCGCCCGTTCCCAACGCGGACGCGCCGGAACCGTTGCGTCCGCTGATCCGGCGCGGTCTCGCCAAGGCTCCCGAGCAGCGGCCGGCGAACGCGGCGGCGTTCGTGACGGAGTTGGAGACCGTGGCCACGGCCGCGTACGGGCCCGACTGGGAGGAGCGCGGCCGGCGCGCGCTCGCCGCGCTCGTGGCCCTGCTGCCGCTGCTCCTCCCCTCGTCGGGCGGAGGGCCGGCCACGGGCACGACCGCACTCGCTACGACCACCCTGCCGCCGCCGCCCGCGGGTCGCGGGATCCGGCTCTGGCCGAGGGTGCTGCCGGCCGGCGTGGCGGCGCTGATCCTGGCCGTGCTGGCCGCTGTCGCCGCACGTGCCGGGGACGACGGGCCGGGCCGTACGACGTCCGAGGCCTTCGTCACCACCAGCGCGCTGCCGGCGGGCCCCGCGCCGTCGGAAACGCCGGCACCGACGAGCAGTCCTCCAGAGGTGCCGCCCACGGACGCGCCGACCACTCCCCCGCCGTCACCGTCGGACGTGCCGACCTCCACCGCCCCGCCGACGACGACCGCTCCGCCCACTCCGACGTCACCGACACCGACGACACCACCGACGACAGCGCCACCGACGACCACTCCGGCCACGGAGCCCACCTCCGCCCCGCCGACCACGCGGCCCGTCGCCGTGAAGTCCGTCTCCGTCACGAGCCTGCGTCAGACGGGCACGAGCACCGCCGAGGCGACGTTCGAGGTCGTCACCGACGGGACCGGCCCGGTGACCGTGGCCGTCTCCTGGTTCACCGGCGGCACCAAGGGGGAGCTGGGCACGGCCGACGGTTCCGAGAGCGTCAGGCGAAGCGGAGCGACGCGGTACACGATCATGCTGACCCATACCTTCCAGGGCCGTGGCTGCTACTGGGGTGTGCGGGCGACGACCGACCCCTCTGCCGCGAACGGCGGTTCCTCCCAGCAGCTCCTCACCAGGCGGTGCACGGTCTCATGAGCGATCCCCGACGCCCGTACGACCCGGACGAGTACAGCGCCACGGTGCTCGGCAGCCAGTGGTTCGAACGACCGGCGGAAGGGGTGGCACCCGACCGCGTCGAGGGTGAGGTCCTGCGCTTCGGTCCCGGTGTGACCGCGGCCGTCCGGCGCCGGTCCGGGGGCGGCGGTGGCCCCACGACGGAGCAGATCTGGCACGGCACGCTGCCCGGGCGGACCACCAGTGGACCGCCACCTCCCGCACGGCGTCCGGGTCTTGGCCGGTACGCCCTGGCGGGCGTCGTGCTGCTGGCCGTGCTGGCCTTCCTGGCCTGGCAGCGGCTCGGTCCGACGGTGTCCGTACACGGAGTGACGGTCACCGCGCCGCGGCAGCCGCTCGGCTGCGACGGCACGGCGGACGTCGTGGCGGTGGTGGACACCGACGGGCGCCCCGGAACCGTGACGTACCGCTGGGAACGCAGCGACGGCACCACGTCCGGACAGCTCCGGGAGACGGTCGCCCGGGACCAGAAGCAGGCGCGGCTCCATCTGCTGTGGACGTTCCGCGGTCAGGGCGAACACCGGGCGACGGCCAGGCTGGTGATCGTCTCACCCACCCGGCACACGGCCGAGACCCGGTTCGTCTACCGGTGCGCATGAGAGCGCGTCCGTGAACCTGCCGGCCGGGCGTGGTCCCTGCGGGCGAGGCCGGGGACGCCCCGACGAGTACCGACCGGGTCGCGAGTCTGCCCTGGTGAGCGGCGTAGGACGTGGTACGACGCTGCCAGGCGCGAGACACCACGGAGGACACCATGACGACCACTCCCGGCGACGCGAGCAGCGACCTCCCCGGCAAGCCGCCGGTCGTCGACCTGGCCACCTGGCAGGCGGCGCGCGAGGAGCTGCTGGTCCGCGAGAAGGCGCACACCCACGAGGGGGACGCGATCGCCGCGGCCCGGCGGCGGCTGCCGATGGTCGAGCTCGACGGCGCGGTCGAGGTCACCGGCGCCGACGGGCCGGTCCCGTTCCTCGACCTGTTCCAGGGTCGCGACGAGCTCATGGTCTACAAGCACATGTGGTACGACGGCGCGCCGCACCAGGGGCAGTGCGAGGGCTGCACCACCACGGCCTGGCACGTGAAGGACGCCGTCTACCTCAACGCCCGGGGCGTCTCGTTCGCCGTCCTGACCTCCGGCCCGTGGGACGAGGTGGTTCCCTACGTCGAGTTCATGGGCTACACCCAGCCCTGGTACTCGGCGCGGGGCGTGGAGGCGCCGGTCGGCGGAGACATGGGTTACCTCGCCTGCTTCCTGCGCGACGGCGACCGCGCGTTCCTCACCTACTCCACGACGGGCCGTGGAAACGAGGCGGCCAACGGTTCCTTGGGCCTGCTCGACATGACGCCTTACGGCCGCGGCGAGGCGTGGGAGGACAACCCGGAGGGTTGGCCCGTGATCGGCGATGTCCGCGAGGGGTCCCCGTCCGACCGCCGCCAGGCCTGCTGGTACTGGCGCTCGGACGCGGACGGGAACGCCACCTGGGGCCCGACCAGCCGGCCCGTACCGCAGTGGACCCGCCCCGGTGCGACCCCCGTGGACACCCTCGGCCGGCGCGGCCACCACCACTGACGCGTCTTCGTCGGCGGCGTCGACGGCGTCGACGGTCCTGGGGCCCACCCGACCCTGATCCGCCGGACAGGCCCTAGCGGCCGCGGCGGATCCGGGCGGCCGCGCGGGCCTCGGCCGTCTTGCGGGCCTCGGCGGAGCGCCGGGACTCGTTCTTGGCGCGGCCGGGCTTGCCGGGGACGGTCCCCATGCCCCGGAAGGGCGCGCCGCCGCGCTTGGGGCGTTCGCTGCTCGGCGCGCTGCCGTCGACGGGAACCCCGGACGGGGCCTTGGCGCCGGTGATGCGGCTGAGTTCGGCCTCGCCGGAGCGGACCTGGGTGACCTGCGGACGGATCCCGGCGTCCGCCATCAGGCGGACCACGTCGCGCCGCTGGTCGGGCAGGACCAGGGTGACCACACTGCCGGACTCGCCGGCGCGCGCGGTGCGCCCGCCGCGGTGCAGATAGTCCTTGTGGTCGGCCGGCGGATCGACGTTGACGACGAGGTCGAGCTCGTCGACGTGGATGCCGCGCGCCGCGACGTTGGTCGCCACGAGGACGGTGACGTCGCCGTTGCGGAACCGGTCGAGGGTGCGGGTGCGCAGCGGCTGGGACTTGTCGCCGTGCAGGGCCGCGGCCCGTACGCCACTGCCCAGCAGGTGCGCGGTGAAGCGGTCGACGGCGGCCTTGGTCGCCAGGAACATGATCACGCGGCCGTCGCGGGCCGCGATCTCGGTCGCGGTGGCGTACTTGTCGGCGCCGTGCACCTGGAGGACGTGGTGCTCCATGGTGGTGACGGCGGCGGCCGAGGGGTCGACCGAGTGGACCACCGGGTCGTGGAGGTAGCTCCGGACCAGAAGGTCGACGTTCTTGTCGAGCGTGGCGGAGAACAGCATGCGCTGGCCGTCGGTGCGCACGAGGTCGAGCAGCCCGGTGACCTGGTCCATGAAGCCCATGTCGGCCATCTGGTCGGCCTCGTCGAGGACGGTGATGTCCACCCGGTCCAGGCGGGCATCCTTGCGCTCGACGAGGTCCATGAGGCGGCCGGGGGTCGCGACGACGACGTCGGCCCCTTCGCGCAGCGCGGCGGCCTGCCTCCCGATCGACATGCCGCCGACCACGGTGGCCAGGCGCAGCTTCAGCGCCCGGGCGTACGGCTCGAGCGCGTCGGTGACCTGCTGGGCCAGCTCGCGCGTGGGCACGAGGACGAGCGCCCGCGGCTTCCGGGCCTCGGCCCGCTTGCCGGCGGTGCGCACGAGCAGCGGAAGCCCGAAGGCGAGGGTCTTGCCGGACCCGGTACGGCCCCGCCCCAGGACGTCGCGCCCGGCGAGGGCGTTCGGCAGGGTGGCGGCCTGGATCGGGAAGGGCGTCTCGAAGCCCTGCGCGGTGAGCAGCTCCCGTACCCCGGCGGGCAGGCCGAGCTCATCGAAGGACGCGACGGCGGGCAGGGCCGGAGTGTGGCTGACCGGCTGCGCGAATTCGTCCTTGGAGGCGGCGGTGCGACGGGTGTGGTCCGAACGGGCTGAACTGCTCATGAAAACCTGGAAACCTTTACGAGGAACCTTTGTGCCGGGAATTGGCCGTGAAACGCAACGAGCCGGGGCCCTCACCTCTCGGGTGAGGACCCCAGCTGCGTCGGACGTGAGGACGTCAGGCGGGGAGGATGTTCTCCGCCTGCGGGCCCTTCTGGCCCTGCGTGACGTCGAAGGTCACCTTCTGGCCCTCCTGCAGCTCACGGAAGCCAGAGGTCGCGATGTTGGAGTAGTGGGCGAACACGTCCGGGCCGCCACCCTCCTGCTCGATGAACCCGAAACCCTTTTCCGAGTTGAACCACTTCACGGTGCCAGTAGCCATGCCATATCTCCTTCGGGGCATTACCCGGAGACCCGCACTGTGCGAATCCCGGAGTCGCCGCGCGATTACCCCGTCCGGAAACAGCACCGAAAATACAAAAAGTGCCCGACGATTCATCATCGTCAAAGGCACTTGAAGTTTATGGGAACCACAACTGCAACTGATCTCGACTGTAGCACGGCGTGGTCATCCGCGCACGGAATTCCTCATTCCGTCTCTCGTCGGGGCGAGCCCCTTCCGCCGCCGGACGTATCCTCGCCCGGGACATGCCGAACGGAGGGCCGAGGACGTGGCGGACAGAACCAGGAGCGGCTCAGCGGCCAAGGACAGCGGCTCGCGTCCGTCAGCCATGGGAAAGACCGCCGGAACGACCACGGGAACGACCGCCTCGCTGAGCGCACGCGCACGCGAGGCCGTGCTGCAGCGGATCGTCGACCGGCGGTACGCACAGGGCTCGCGCCTGGTCGAACGGGAGGTCGCCGAGGAGCTCGGCATGTCCCGGGTGCCGGTGCGCGAGGCCCTGCGTGCGCTGGTCGCCGAGGGCCTCCTCGAACTGCTCCCGCACAGTGGCGTACGCGTACGGCGCCTGGAGCGCACGGACGTGGAACACCTCTACGAGGTGTGGGAGCCGCTGGCGGTCCAGGCCTCGCGCCTCGCGGCGCGGGCCGCGGCGGCGGGCGACACGGCAGGGCTCGTCGCCTTGGAGGCGACGCTCCGTCAGGCGGAGTCGGCGGCCGCGGCGGACGAGGGGACGCGCGAGGTGGCCGCACACACCGCGTTCCACGAGAGCGTCGTGACCATGTCGGGCAACCCGCTGCTCGCGCGCACGATGGAACAGCTGAGCTGGCAGCTGCGCCTGCTGTTCGGCCTGCGCGAGGAACCCGCGCACATGAGGGCCCAGCACGCCGAGATGTACCGGCACATCGCCGCCGGCGACACGGAGGCGGCCGAGGCGAGCACGCTGCTGCACGTGCGCGACAGCAGGGCTGTAGCGCTGCGCTCGCTCTTCGGCGACGCCTGAGGTCTTTGTATACCAAGCCTGCGTAGCCCAACCATCCCACCCAGTCGAATGAGGCCTTCTGTTGGGCTCATCATGGTCGCGTGGCCACCACCCTTGCCCCGCCTCTCGCGCTTGGTATACAAAATCGGGGAGCCGTCGCCCTACTCCCCAAGGAGCTCCCATGTGTGTCGAAGCCACACCGCCGCCCGCCGGCAGGCTGACCCGCCGTGGCGTCCTCGCCGGTGCGGCCGCGCTCGCCGGCACCTTGGCCGCGGCCGGTTCGGCGGCGGCCACCGCCGGGGACCGCGACGGGGCGTCGCCCGCCGCCCGGCCCACCCACGGTGGCGCCCCGGCACGGGGCGGACACCTCGTCATCCAGGGCGGCACCCTCCTCGACCCGGCCACGGGCGAGGTCAGCGAGGACGCCGTCGTGGTCATCGAAGACGGGACCGTACGCGCGGCCGGCCGTCGGGGCAGCGTCACCGTGCCCAAGGGCGCCGAGGTCCTCGACGCCCACGGCCGCTGGGTGCTGCCGGGGCTGGTCGACGCCCACATCCACCTCAGCACCGCCGCCGAGGCCCGCGCCGCGGTCCTGCAGGGTGCGACCAGCGCGCGCAGCGGATCGACCGCCTTCTACCAGGACATCGCGGTCCGTGAACTCGCCCGACACAGCCCCGCCCTCGCGCCCCGTCTGACGGCCGCCGGGGTCTTCGTCACCCCCGACCTCGGCGACACCGTCCTCGCGGACCCCGACCTCACCCCGCTCGCGCGCCTCAAGGACGGCGTGCGCTCGGCCGAGGCGCTGCGCCGCGTCGTCGAGGTCAACCTCGCCCGTGGCGCGGACGTGATCAAGACGCGGGTCAACGAGCGCGCCGGGCTCCCGGAGCAGGACCCGCTCGCCCAGGTGTACTCGCACGAGCAGCTCGCCGAGATCGTCGCCGCGGCCCGGCGGCGCGGCAAGGGCGTCCTGTGCCACAGCTACAGCGAGCAGGGCTGCCACGACGCCGTCACGGCCGGCATCCGCTCCCTGGAGCACGGCGCGTTCGTCGGCGAGCGCACCCTGCGCGAGATGCGTCGCAGGGGGACGTACTTCACGCCCACCCTCACCGCCATCGCCGGCCTGGCGGAGTCCACGAACCCGGTCCTCGCGGAGCGGGGGCGCACGTACCTCCCCGTGCTGAAGCGGGCGGTCCTCGCCGCACACGAGCTGGGCGTCCCGCTCGCCGCCGGGACCGACTCCTCAGGCGGCACGGTGCGCCCGATCGGTCGCGAGGTGGAGCTGATGCGCGCCGCCGGGCTCCCGGCGCTCGACGCGATCCGCACCGCCACGACCGGCGCCGGCCGCCTCCTCGGCCTCGAGCGCACGGCGGGCCGCCTCGCGCGCGGCTTCGCGGGCGACGCGATCCTCGTGGACGCCGACCCGCTGGCCGATGTCACCACGCTCATGCGTCCGGTAAGGGTGGTGCGGGCGGGCCTCGCGCTCTGATCGCGGCGGCCGCTCACCGGTACGGACGCCGGACCGCGCCGACGTAGGCAGGCCGGTGCCCACCCCGCGGGGCGGGCGTCGCGCTCTGACGCCGACGGCGGCCCTCCGGTACCGACGCCGGACCGCGCCGGTATCAGCAGGCCGGGCGCTGCCCCGCGCCTTTGGCCCGCGCGCCACCGCGCCTCGATGCCGCCCGCCGTTCCTCGTACGGCTTCTGCTCCCGCTCCCCACAGGTCCGCACCACCCCCCTTCCCCCTTCCCCCTTCCCCCGCACCGTCCCCGCCGAAGGAGTCCCCATGCAGCCGACCCCGTCTTCCCCCGGCGCTCTCTCCCGCCGCACGATGCTGGCCGGCGCCGCCGCACTGGCCGGCACCACGGCCGGCATCGCCGCCACGACCACCCCCGCCCAGGCCCACTGCTCGACGGTGGGCGCCGAAGCCCCGGCGCCAAGCGCCGCGGGGCGTCGCGCCAATGCCGTGGTTTTCCGCGACGTACGCCCGTTCGGCGCGGCGAAGGCCACGGACCTCGTGGTCGTCGACGGCCGCGTGTCGGACGGCCCGGCGCCCCGCGGCGCGAAGGTCGTCGACGGCGACGGCCGGATCGCGCTCCCGTCCCTCGTGGACGCGCACATCCATCCCGACAAGACGACCTGGGGCGGCTCCTGGGTGTCGCGGCGGCCGGCGAGCGGGATCGCCGACTACGTGGCCCAGGACGTGGAGCTGTTCCGCAGCCAGCGCCGCCCCGTCGCGGAGCGCGCGTACGGCCTGATGGCGCACGCCGTCACCCGCGGCACGCGGGCGATGCGCGCCCACGCCGACGTGGCCCCGGCCTACGGCCTCGCGGGCGTGGAGGGCGTGGCGGAGGCGCGTGAACGGCTGCGTCACGCCCTCGACGTCCAGATCGTGGCGTTCCCGCAGCACGGCGTCATCCGTACCCCGGGCACGGCGGAGCTCCTGGAGGAGGCGGCGCGCACGGGCACGATCGACATGATCGGCGGCATCGACCCGATCGGTTTCGACCAGGCCCTCGACGAGCAGCTCGACCTCGTCTTCGGGATCGCGGACCGGCACGGCGTCGGCGTGGACATCCACCTGCACGACCGGGGTGAGAAGGGAATCAAGGCCATGCGCGGCATCGTCGACCGCACGCGCGCCCTGTCCCTCGCCGGCGAGGTCACCGTCAGCCACGTCTTCTGCCTGCCCGGCCTGACGGACGGCGAACTCGGGCCCCTCGCCGCCGACCTGGGTGAGCAGGACATCGCCCTCACCACAGTGGCGCCGTCCGACTCCCTCGTGCTGCCGATCGCCCGACTGCGCGAGCACGGGGTGCGGGTCGGGCTCGGCTCCGACGGCGTGCGCGACTCCTGGAGCCCCTTCGGCAACGCCGACATGCTGCACCGCGCGCATCTGCTCGGGTGGGTGACGGACGTGCGCCTCGACGAGGAGCTGACGAACTGTTACCGCGTCGCGGCCCACGGAGGAGCCGACGTCATGGGCCTCGCGCACGCGGACTTCACGCCCGGCGCGCCGGCCGACTTCGTCCTCGTACGGGGCGAGTGCCTGCCCCAGGTCGTCGTGGACATGCCCCGCCGGGACATGGTCGTGCACGGTGGAGTCGTCGTGGCCCGCGACGGGGAGTTCCTCCACTGAGTCGCGGAGGGGCGGGGTCCGTCCGACGTCGGACGGACCCACGCGGTGGAGGTCGTCAGCGGAGCACCAGAACACCCGGGGCTTCGTCCTCGAAGATCTCGACCAGCCAGTCGAAGACCGTCGGGCCCCGTCCCGCGCGTGCCTCGGCGATCTCCTCGGCGACCCGAGCGCGATGCGTGGGGTGGCAGCGCGTCAGCCGGATCTCCAGTTGACGGGCCGTCTCCGGGTGACCCAGCGCCTCGCGGGAAGAGGCGTGGTCGTGCCACTCGACGGTGAAGTCGCCGTCGTCAGGGGTGCCGTAGCCCCCGCGGAGGCAGTCGTTGAACGCGTCCAGGCCTCGTCCGAAGTAGCCGCCGGGGCCGTTGACTGCTTCGCCCATCACACGCCAGAAGTCCTCCAGCGTCCGGATCCGCTTGCCGTCGAGCATGTAGATCGTCGTCACGCGGCCAGGCTAGGGCCTGTCCCGCGGATCAGGGTCGGACAGGCCCTGGGCGACCGGATGCCCGAGGCCGTCGGTCACGCCCCGACGTACTCCGCGAGGTGCTCGCCGGTGAGGGTGGAGCCTGCCGCGACGAGGTCGGCCGGTGTGCCCTCGAAGACGATCCGCCCGCCGTCGTGTCCTGCGCCCGGGCCGAGGTCGATGATCCAGTCGGCGTGCGCCATGACCGCCTGGTGGTGCTCGACGACGATGACCGACTTGCCGGAGTCGACGAGCCGGTCGAGCAGCCCGAGCAGTTGCTCGACGTCGGCGAGGTGGAGGCCGGTGGTCGGCTCGTCGAGGACGTAGACGCCGCCCTTGTCGCCCATGTGGGTGGCGAGCTTCAGCCGCTGCCGCTCGCCACCGGACAGCGTGGTGAGCGGCTGGCCGAGGCTGAGATAGCCGAGCCCGACGTCGGCGAGCCGCTCGAGGATTCGGTGCGCGGCCGGTGTGGCCGCCTCCCCGCTGCCGAAGAACTCCTGGGCCTCCGTCACCGACACCGCGAGCACCTCGCTGATGTCCCGGCCACCGAAGCGGTACTCCAGGACCGAGGAGTCGAACCGCTTCCCCTCGCAGTCCTCGCAGGGGGTGGCGACGGTCTGCATGATCGCCAGATCGGTGTAGATGACGCCGGCGCCGTTGCAAGTAGGGCAGGCGCCCTCGGAATTGGCGCTGAACAGCGCCGGCTTCACACCGTTGGCCTTGGCGAACGCCTTGCGGATCGGGTCGAGCAGGCCGGTGTACGTCGCCGGGTTGCTCCGTCGCGAACCCTTGATCGGGCTCTGGTCGACCGACACCACCCCCTCGTCGACCGGGATCGATCCGTGCACGAGCGAACTCTTGCCGGAGCCGGCGACGCCGGTGACGACGGCGAGCACCCCGAGCGGGATGTCCACGTCGACGTCGCGCAGGTTGTGGGTCGTGGCGCCGCGGATCTCGAGCGAGCCTCTGGGCGTCCGTACCGTCTCCTTGAGGGAGGACCGGTCGTCGAAGTGGCGGCCGGTGATGGTGCCGCCGGCCCGCAGCTCCTCGACGGTGCCCTCGAAGCAGAGGGTGCCGCCGGCCGTACCGGCGCCGGGGCCGAGGTCGACGACGTGGTCGGCGATCGCGATCACCTCGGGCTTGTGCTCCACGACGAGCACCGTGTTGCCCTTGTCCCGCAGCCGCAGCAGCAGGTCGTTCATCCGCTGGATGTCGTGCGGGTGCAGGCCGATGGTGGGCTCGTCGAAGACGTACGTGACGTCGGTGAGCGAGGAGCCGAGGTGGCGGATCATCTTGACGCGTTGCGCCTCGCCGCCCGACAGCGTGCCCGACGGCCGCTCGAGGGCGAGGTAGCCGAGGCCGATCTCCACGAACGAGTCGAGGGTGTGCTGCAGTGCCGTCAGGAGCGGCGCGACCGACGGCTCCTTGAGCCCGCGGACCCAAGTGGTCAGGTCCCTGATCTCCATCGCGCAGGCGTCGGCGATGCTGATCCTCTTGATCTTCGACGACCGCGCGCCCTCGCTGAGCCGGGTGCCGTCGCACTCGGGGCAGGTGGTGAAGGTGACGGCCCGCTCCACGAAGGCCCGGATGTGGGGCTGCATCGATTCCTTGTCCTTGGACAGGAACGACTTCTGGATCTTGGGGATCAGCCCTTCGTAGGTGAGGTTGATGCCGTTGACCTTGACCTTGGTCGGCTCTCCGTAGAGGAAGGCCTGCATCTCCTTCTTGGTGTACCTGCGGATCGGCTTGTCCGGGTCGACGAAGCCGGACTGGGCATAGAGCTGCACGGTCCACTGGCTGTCCGACTTCCAGCCGGGGATGGTGAACGCGCCGTCGGAGAGCGACTTGGAGTCGTCGTAGAGCTGGGTGAGGTCGATGTCGGAGACCGTGCCGCGACCTTCGCAGTGCGGACACATGCCGCCGGTGCGCTGGTAGGTCGCCCTGACCGCCTTCTTGGCGCCCTTCTCGACGGTGATCGCACCGCTCGCCCGGACCGTGGCGGTGTTGAAGGAGTAGGCGCTGGGCGGGCCGATGTGCGGCTTCCCGAGGCGACTGAAGAGGATGCGCAGCATCGCGTTGGCGTCGGTGGCCGTGCCGACGGTGGAGCGGGGGTCGGTGCCCATCCGCTGCTGGTCGACGATGATCGCGGTCGTCAGGCCTTCGAGCACGTCGACCTCGGGCCGCGCGAGGGTCGGCATGAAGCCCTGGACGAAGGCGCTGTACGTCTCGTTGATCAGCCGCTGCGACTCCGCGGCGATCGTGTCGAACACGAGCGAGCTCTTGCCCGAACCGGAGACCCCGGTGAACACCGTCAGCCGGCGCTTCGGGATCTCGATGCTGATGTCCTTGAGGTTGTTCACCCGCGCCCCGTGCACGCGGATCATTTCGTGGCTGTCGGCGACGTGCGGCGCAGGCGACTGCGTCCTCTTCCTCGTGGCCATGCTCTTCGTTCTCCATCTTTCGGGCGGGCCGCCTTCGCGGCCTCCGCCGGCGTCGCCCGGCTCGATCCGATCAGCGTCGAGCAGTACGTCGAGGGACCCACGGGCCCCGGCCGCGCGGCGACATCGCCGACGACGGTCGGGGCCGGGGGACGGTGCTCATCGGTCCTGGAGCAGTCCGAGGACGTTGCCATCGGGGTCGGTGACGGTGGCCACCAGGCGACCGCCACCGACGTCGTGCGCGGGCTCCTTCACGCTGCCACCCGCGGCGGTCACCTCGGCCAGCTTCGCCTCGATGTCCGTCACGTGCCAGTAGGCGACCGGCGAGGTCATGCCCTGCGACGCGCCGCCCGGCACCAGCCCGATGTGCTGGCCCGCGACGTCGAACCCGACGTAGTAGTCCGAAGCGTTCTGGGGTTCGATGCCGAGCAGGGCGATGTACACCGCCTTCGCCTTGGCCAGGTCGGAAACGGGATGCAGCACGGTCTTGATTCCCAGCGGGGAAGAGCCGGTGGCCATGGTCACTCCTGAAGTCGTGGGCGCCTGTGTGGTGCTACCCATGGCTTCGACGCTATCCGTGGCTCCGGGTCCGCGCTTCTCGATTCCTGACCGGTCTGATCGCCCGCACCCTGTTCCGGGCACGACACCCCCATATCGGGCCGTAACGGGCCGCCCCGGAAGCTGCCGCCCTTCGGGGCATCCCGTGGCCGGCCGCCGCGCGGCGTCGGCGCCCGGCCCGGGGTTCGGGATATCTGTGGCCGCAAGCGGCGGTCAGCGGTGATCGTCACAGTCCGGAAAGGCGGGAGACCGTGACCGTCCAGCCCATCCCCGAGGGATATCCGCGTGTCACGCCGTACCTCTGTATCGACGGAGCCGCGGCCGCGCTCGACTTCTACGTGTCCGTGCTCGGCGCGGAGGAGCGCATGAGGATGCCGGCCCCCGGCGGCAAGATCGGCCACGCCGAGCTGGCGCTGGGCAATTCGATCATCATGCTCGCGGACGAGTACCCGGACATGGGATTCCGCTCCCCGAAGGCGGTCGGCGGCACACCGATCACCCTGCACGTGTACGTGGAGGACGTCGACGCAATCTTCGCCAAGGCCCTCGCCCAGGGCGCCCGGGAACTGTCACCGGTCAAGGACGAGTTCTACGGCGACCGCACCGGTCAGTTCGAGGACCCTTTCGGCCACCGCTGGAGCGTCGCCTCGCACATCGAGGACGTCCCCGAGGAGGAGATGGAGAAGCGAGCCCAGGAAGCCATGCAGTCCATGGGCTCCAAGCCGAACGGCGACTGATCCCATTCGACACCCCTGGGTGTTGAACATGTTCAACACCGTTCATAATGAAGCCCGGTCCGCGCTTCCCCAGGGAAGAGGTTCGGGCTTCTTTCCGTCGTCTCCGCACCTTCAGGGGTCACACCGCACATGACGCCACGACTCTCCGGGCGCGCGCTCCCCGCCACGGCCGCGCTGTACGTCGGCCTGGTCGCGGCCGGAGTGGTGGCCAACGCCGTCGCCGGCGGACCGCCGGACAACACGACCCCGCTGTACTTCGCGACCCTGCCCGGCTCGCTTCTCGTGACGGTCTTCGCGGTCCTCCCCCTGGCAACATTCCTCGGAGCGGGCGACGCGACCGACGCCGACCCCGCCAACCCCTTCGGCCTCCTCGTCCCTCTCGCCGGCGGCGCGCTGGTGAACGTCCTGCTGGCCTGGGCGATCCTCGCCGTGCTCCGCAGCGCGAAGCCCTCCCGGCGCGCGAGCCGCTGACGTCCGGCACTGAAGGTCCACGATGCCCACCCCCGCCGAGAGGGCGGCGCACCGGAGAGGCTTCGTCCTCAGGAGTAGACGATGGGGCAGCCCCGCCGGACCGAGTGCTGGGCAGCGCGCAGAAACAGCGCTACGTAGAAGGCCGTGTCCAGGTCATCGCTCCATGGTCCAGCTCGCGCAGCGGCCAGTTCCTGCGCGCCTCCGTCCATGAACCACAGGGTCAGGTCGAGGTTGTCGCACATCTCCGGTGTCTCGGCCGGGAGTTCGATGACCGCAGCCAGCTTCTCGGCGATCGCCAGCACCTGAGGAGCGCCGGCGACCATGGTCGACCCCTCTGTAAAGGTCGAGTCGACGGGCAGCCAGACCTCCTCGTCGAGTGAAACCGGGACCAGCGCCGTCCAGCCGCACACGGTCTCGACTTCCTCGCGTGACAGCTGTGCCTGACACAGCGCGCCGAACCCGTCCATGGAAGGGATCAGCTTCTCCTCGAAGGCCTGCCCCGATCCGCGAACGAAGTCGGCCTCCTCGGGCACGGACTCATAGGCAGGCATACCCCGGCGCCTCAGCTCCTGGTTCAGCGCCGAGGCGATTTCGCCCCACCCGCCCTCTTCCTCGTCGAACCATTCCTCCGCGCCGACACTGACCAGATAGATGCCCATGGCCGCAACGTACAGCGCACCACTGACACCCTGACCGCCTCGTCAGTCGATGACGGCCGTGGCTTCGATCTCGACCAGATGGTCCGGTACGTCCAGCGCCGCGACGCCCAGCAGCGTGGCCGGCGGGACCGGGGTGACGCCCAGCTTCGTGAACGCCCGGGTGATGCCCTCCATCAGGAGGGGCATCTTGTCGGGGGTCCAGTCGACGACGTAGACGCTCAGCTTCGCCACGTCGTCGAAGGAGGCACCGACCTCGGCCAGGGCGGTGCCGATGTTGAGGTAGCACTGCTCGACCTGAGCCGCGAGGTCGCCCTCGCCGACCGTGACGCCGTCGGCGTCCCAGGCGACCTGGCCGGCGATGAAGACCAGCTTCGATCCGGTCGCGATCGAGACCTGCCGGTAGGCATCGATCTCCGGCAAGCCGTTGGGATTCACCAGGGTGATGGCCATGCTGTCCGCCTCCACATTTCGTTCGAAAGTCGCTCTCTTGCGGTTACTCAGGAACCGTAGGAGAGTGTCCGCTGACATGGAAGAACGCACTTTTCGGTGACTGGGGAACCTGATGGTGACCAAGCAGTTCAGCGGCTCGCCCGAGGACGCGGACCTGAGGCGCGCGGACTCGCTCGCGCGGGAGATCTTCACGGACGTCGCCAACAAGTGGGCGCTCCTGATCATCGAGGCTGTGGGTGAACACACCCTGCGCTTCAGCGAGCTGCGCAACGAGATCGAAGGCATCAGCCACAAGATGCTCACGCAGAACCTGCGCATGCTGGAGCGCAACGGCCTGATCGATCGGACGGTGCACCCCGTCGTGCCGCCGCGGGTCGAGTACACCCTCACCGAGGCGGGCCAGGCCCTGCGGGTGACGATCGACGGACTGTGCGACTGGACGCACCGGTACCTGGGTCACATCGACGCCTCCCGCCAGCGCTTCGACAGCTGACGCGTCCACGACCGCACGGCGTCCGGCGGCGCCGCCGGCGTCCCATCCGCGCGGATCCCGGCGTATGCGCCGTCACCCTCCGGGGCGAGCCTCATCCACGCGACGTCCGAGAAGCAGCAGGTGACGGCAGCGTCCGACGGCCGGTCGACCTCGCCGCGCCGCATTCGGCGGTATCGACGGGACCGCCCGAGCTGCGTAGATCCCTCAACCGTGAGGAGACTACGAAGCAAGGACGTCTGCACGTACCGCAGCCGGGACCCGCGTGGCGAGGGAGTGGTGAATGACCGAGGCGCAACCAGAGGGCGCGGCCACCGAACGCGCCCCGGCGAGTGATCGGCCGCACACGTCCGCTCAGAGCTCCGGAGCCGTTCCGGACCTCCGGAGAATCGGCATCGATCCCAATTTCTGGTACCCGGTCGCCGTCTCACGGGACGTCCCCAAGGGGAAGACATTCCCCGCCGTATTCGCGGGCGAGCGCATCGCGCTGTATCGCGGCGAGAGCGGCGAGGTCTTCGCCCTGGAGGACCGGTGCGCACATCGGCAGGTGCCACTGAGCATGGGAGTCGTGGAAGGCGAGACACTCCGGTGCTGCTATCACGCATGGACCTACCGCGGAAATGGACGCATCTCCCAGATCCCCTACCTCCCCAAGGGGGTCGAGCGGCCACCGCGTGGCGTGCGCGCCTATCCGGTCCGCGAAGTGTACGGACTGGTGTTCGTCTTTCCGGGCGACGCGGAGAAGGCGGTCACGGTACCGCTGCCTGAGCTGCCGGAATTCCATTCGCCGAACCACAAGACCATGACGTTCTCGCGCACAGTGCGGTGCCACTACACCTTCATGCACGAGAATCTGCTCGACATGAACCACCAGTTCCTGCACCGGGGCGTCCTGGGCAGAATCCATCCCAAGCTCCTCGGGTACGACACCGGACCGAATTTCGTCGAGGCCCGCTATCTCTTCGTCCCCGGCGGTGGGAGGAAGGACCGCGGGGCCGGGCTCCTGTCCGCCGAGGGGCTCGGCGGCGCCGACTCCCCCGACGCCGTCACCGTACGCACCGAGTATCCGTACCAGATCCTCCAAGCGGTTCCCACGAATTCCGAACAGCCCGCGTTCTCGCTCTGGGCCGCGTACGTGCCGAAGGACGCCGAGCAGCGCGTGAATCACACGTACGGTCTCCTCTCGATCGCGAAGCCGTCGATCCCGGGGGCTCTCGATATCGCCTGGCCGTTCATCCGCCGCTTCACGGAGCGAGTCTTCGCCCAGGACCGGATGGCGGTGGAGGCCGAGCAGCAGGCCTGGGACGAGCAGGGCGAGGACCGAAATCACGAGGTGTTTCCCCTGATCCTCGATGTCCGAGACGTCCTGCGTACGAATGGAGTCCCGCTGTCTCCCGCATCGCCCTGAACAGCGGCGCCCTCACTCGACGGGCCAGGTGTGCACCGGAACGTTCAAATGCATGAATTCGATGTACTGCTGGGTCATCCGCCTCAGTGCCTGGTGCCGGTCCGCGTGGGCGATGTCGTGGAAGTGGTGGAACATCTCGGATTGCCACACCGCGCCGTTACGGCCGCTGACGCACCGCTGCTCGATGATCCCCAGCAGGGGCTCCCGCCAGGCCGCGTCCATGCCCAACCGCTCGAGACCGCGGTCGGCCAGCGACAGCAGGCGCCGCAGTACGAGCTCGGTCACCGGGACCTCGCCCATCCCGGGCCAGTACAGCTGCGCGTCGATTCCGTGCCGGGCCGCGGCGTGCAGATTGTCCTCCGCCGCCGAGAACGACATCCGTGACCAGACGGGCCGGTCCTCGTCGACCAGGGCGCGGACCAGCCCGTAGTAGAACGCGCCGTTCGACAGCACGTCCGTCACCGTGGGCCCCGCGGGCAGCACCCTGTTCTCCACCCGCAGATGCGGTACGCCGTCGACGACGGCGTAGACGGGGCGGTTCCAGCGGTAGACGGTCCCGTTGTGCAGGGTGAGCTCGGCCAGGCCGGGGATCTCGCCGCGGTCGAGCGTCTCCTCCGGGTTCTCGTCGTCGCACAGCGGCAGCAGCGCCGGGAAGTACCGCGCGTTCTCCTCGAAGAGGTCGAACACGGAGGTGATCCACCGCTCGCCGAACCACACCCGTGGCCGCACTCCCTGCACCTTGATCTCGTCCGGCCGGGTGTCGGTGGCCTGCTCGAACAGCGGAATCCGCGTCTCCCGCCACAGCTCCTTGGCGAACAGGAACGGAGAGTTCGCCGCCAGGGCCACCTGCACCCCCGCGATGGCCTGCGCGGCGTTCCAGTAGTCCGCGAACTCGTCCGGCGAGACCTGCAGATGGAACTGGGTGCTGGTGCAGGCAGCCTCCGGCGTGATCGTCTCGGCGTAGGTCCGCAGTTTCTCCACCCCGTCCACCGAGATCAGCAGGTCCTCGCCCCGCGCGGCGAAGATCTGCTCGTTCAGCAGGTGATACCGCGGGTTCTCGGACAGCGCCGCCGGCCCCGCGTCCTTGAGCTCCAAGGTCGGCAGTATCCCGATCATGACGAGATGCGCGCCGATCGCCGCGGCCTTCTCCTCGGCGTGGTTGAGCGCGGCGCGGATCTCCTGCTCCCAGGAGTCGGGACCACCCGCGGTGAGCCGCCGCGGCTCGATGTTGATCTCCAGGTTGAAACGGCCCAGCTCGGTCGACCAGGAGGGATCCGCGATCGCCTCCAGGACGTCCGTGCTGCGCATGGCGGGCTCGCCGGCGGCGTCCACCAGGTTCAGTTCGATCTCCAGGCCGACCTGCGGCCGCTCGAAGTCGAACCGCGCCTCCCGCAGCATCCGTGCGAACACGTCGAGGCACGTGTGCATCTTGTTCCGGAACTGGCGACGGTCGTCACGGGTGAAGACCAGCGCCGGGACGTCGCGTCCCATTCGGCCCTCCCGAGTCTCCTCGGCACGGACCCCCACCTTTCAGCCTCCCACTCCAGGGGCGGCCCAACCACCGAAGCCGTCGGGTGAGGTGATACGCGTCGCCACGCAGCGTGAGCAGGCGCCGGCACGTGACCGCGTGCGCCGGCCGCGCCTACGAATGGGGCGGCCCGTTCCCGACACAGGAGGGGCACAGCCCGCGGTAGGTGACGTCGACCTGGGACACCGTGAAGCCGAAGCGTTCCCCCTCCGGGAGGCAGGCCAGTGGATCGCCGGTCGGGTGGACGTCGCGGATGCTGCCGCAGCCGGCGCAGACCAGGTGCTGGTGCGGGTGGTGCGCGTTGGGGTCGTAGCGTTTCGCGCGGCCGTGGGCGGAGACCTCCATCACCTCACCGAGCAGGACCAGTTCGCCCAGGGTGTTGTAGACGGTGGCCCGGGAGATCTCGGGCAGCATCCGTACGGCGCGGGCGTGCACCTCGTCGGCCGTGAGGTGGACGTGCTCACCGTCGAGGACCTCCGCGACGACACGCCGCTGAGACGTCATCCGCCAGCCCCGCCCGCGCAATCGCTCCAGCAGGTCGCTCATTTCGGTTCACCTGTTCAGGCTCGGTGGAGTGACGGAAGTTTAGCGGTGGAAGTCCGGTTCCCATGGGAAGCGAAAGAGGCGAATTTCCGGAACCGACTCCTTGATACGCGGGGGTGCTCTGCGTGTTCTCGTAGCCGTGCCGTCTGCGGTGCGCGACCATAACGTGCGCCGACACACGCTCGATCATCGACGTCTTTCGTGAGGACCACGGGCGCGGGTCGCCATGCTCGAGACCGGAAATACAAACAGGAAGAAGGATGGACGTGTCCGGCAGCGAAAGCGAGAACCCGGTAATCCCCTCCCCCACCACCACGACGACTCCGCCCAGGACGAACCGGGACTGGTGGCCGAACCAGCTCGACCTTCAGGTGCTCCACCAGCACTCGCCCCAGTCCAATCCGATGGACGAGGACTTCGACTACGCGGAGGAGTTCGCGCGTCTCGACGTCGACGCGCTGAAGCAGGACGTCTTCGAGGTGATGACGACGTCGCAGGACTGGTGGCCCGCCGACTACGGCCACTACGGACCGCTCTTCATCCGGATGAGTTGGCATGCCGCGGGGACGTACCGAATCGCCGACGGCCGGGGCGGTGGCGGCTCCGGCGCTCAGCGCTTCGCCCCTCTCAACAGCTGGCCGGACAACGCGAGCCTCGACAAGGCGCGCCGCCTGCTCTGGCCGGTCAAGCAGAAATACGGCCGGAAGATCTCATGGGCCGATCTTCTGGTCTTCGCAGGCAACTGCGCGATGGAATCGATGGGGTTCAAGACGTTCGGATTCGGATTCGGGCGAGAGGACATCTGGGAACCCGAGGAGATCTTCTGGGGGCCCGAGGACACGTGGCTCGGCGATGAGCGCTACAGCGGCGACAGGGAACTCACCGGTCCCTTCGGTGCCGTGCAGATGGGACTGATCTACGTCAATCCGGAGGGCCCCAACGGAAATCCGGATCCGATCGCGGCCGCCCGGGACATTCGCGAGACGTTCGGGCGTATGGCGATGAACGACGAGGAGACGGTGGCGCTCATCGTCGGCGGTCACACGTTCGGCAAGTGCCATGGCGCGGTCGATCCCTCGTACATCGGCCCGGAACCCGAAGCCGCTCCGCTCGAGATGCAGGGCATCGGCTGGCGGAACACGTACGGCAGCGGCAAGGGCGTCGACACGCTCACCAGTGGGCTCGAGGGCGCGTGGACCAACGAGCCGACGAAGTGGGACAACGGGTACCTGGACAACCTGTTCCGGTACGACTGGGAGCTCACGACGAGCCCGGCGGGTGCGCACCAGTGGACCCCGAAGGATCCCTCGGCGAAGGGCACCGTGCCGGATGCCCATGACCCGTCGAAGAGGCACGCTCCCATGATGCTGACGACGGACCTCTCGTTGAAGCTGGATCCGATCTACGCGCCGATCGCGAAGAGCTTCCACGAGAACCCGGACAAGCTCGCGGTCGCGTTCGCCAAGGCGTGGTACAAGCTGTTGCACCGCGACATGGGTCCCGTTGCGCGTTACCTCGGCCCGTGGATTCCCGAGCCGCAGCTGTGGCAGGACCCGGTCCCCGAGGTCGATCACGAACTGGTCGGGGACGAGGACATCGCCGACCTGAAGAGAAGGATCCTCTCCTCGGGACTGTCCGTCTCCCAGCTGGTCACCACCGCCTGGGCGTCGGCGGCGAGCTTCCGCGGCACCGACAAGCGCGGAGGAGCCAACGGGGCACGGATTCGACTCGCGCCGCAGAAGGACTGGGAGGTCAATGACCTGCCCGAGGTGGCCGAGGCGGTGCAGACCCTCGAGCGGATCCAGCAGGACTTCAACCGCTCACAGTCCGGCGGAAAGAAGGTGTCGCTCGCCGACCTGATCGTCCTGGGCGGGTGCGCGGCCGTCGAGCAAGCCGCGAAGAACGCCGGCCACGACATCACCGTCCCGTTCGCACCAGGACGCACGGACGCCTCGCAGGAGCAGACGGACGTGGAGGCGTTCGCCGTGCTCGAACCCCGGGCGGATGCGTTCCGCAACTACCTCCGGGCGGGCGAGAAGTTGTCGCCGGAGACCCTGATGCTGGACCGTGCCAACCTGCTGACGCTGACCGCTCCGGAGCTGACGGTCCTGACCGGCGGCATGCGGGCCCTGAACACCGGCTTCAAGCGATCGCCACACGGCGTCCTCACCGACCGGCCGGAGGCGTTGACGAACGACTTCTTCGTCAACCTCCTGGACATGGGTACGGAGTGGAAGGCGTCCACCTCGGCGGAGAACGTCTTCGAAGGCCTCGATCGCGCCACGGGCGAGGCCAAGTGGACCGCCACCGCCGTCGACCTCGTCTTCGGTTCGCACTCCCAACTCCGCGCGATCGCGGAGGTCTACGCGGCGGAGGACGCGGGAGCGAAGTTCGTGCGTGACTTCGTGGCGGCGTGGGACAAGGTGATGAACCTCGATCGCTTCGACCTCGCGTGAGCCCTGTCCCGGTCGGCCGCGCGTCGGCCGACCGGGACATCGTCGGGACCCGGTTGCGTGCTCCGACCCCGCCCGTACTCCTGCTCGCCGGCTGCCGCTCTAGCCCAATTCCGGGTAATAGCCCTCCTGGTACGGCGACAACGCGGAGATCGCGAGCTCCCCCGCGCCCCGGCAGATCGGGCAGACGCCGTCCCGGTGGCATTCACCGCAGTTCTTCCGCCCGCGGGCCTCGTCGCGCACCCAGCGGCGTCCCCCACATCCGGGGCACCATCCCAGGCCGTCGCACTCGTAGCACAGCACATATCCGGGCGTGACGGTCTCGGCCGTGCGTACCGGCTCCGGCCACTGGAACTCCTCCGGCTCGTTCAAGGCGATCGCCGGCGTCAGCCCGCTGAACCACACGACGGGTACGTGGTCGCCCACCCGGATCTCGATGCTGTTGCCGTCGCGGCGAGCGGTGACCACCATCCAGGACCTGCCGCCGACGTTCTCCTGCGACGTCGCGACCTCCCAGCCCGCCGAGCCGAGCAGCGCGGCCGCGCGGGACACGATGTCGGTGGCGCCGACATTCGCGGGAAGCTCCCCGTTGAAAGAGCTGGTCGAGTATCGGTAGCGGAGCGGTTCGTGCCAGTCGACGATGCTCGGCTCGTCGAGAAACAGCAGACGCAGGTCGCTGCCGGGGGTCAAGTCGTTGATCAGCTCGACCAGTTGCGCGTGCAGGGCTCGGCCCAGCCGGTCCAGCTTTTCGCGTGCGCCCGGTATGGCGCCCATGGCCGCCCCCCTTGCTCGCCGGGCCTGCTCACCGCCCGATCACCGCCCGATCATCGGCATCTTATTGCCGTTCGCCTGGAGTTGGGCTTGGCTGTGGCACGGTCGGCCTGGCCAGGGCGAGAATCGGCGAGTTCGAGGCGCGCCTGAACACTGGGCCCACCCGCCGGTTCCGGCACCACCCGACACCGAGCGCCGACGGCATTGCCTTTGCCGCATCCCATTGCAACGCTTCATTGCATTCACGCCATCGCCGTTGCATCAATTTGCCGCAACCCACCCGCGACAACGCCTCACACGTGATTGACGAAATCATGAACGCAACGTAGCTTTCGACATGCGTCAAACACGTAGCCGCGAGATGAGGAATGGTCATGAGCGAGTCCCTCCACACCGTCACGACGCTTCCGACGGAGCGTCGGCCCGGCTGCCCCTTCGACCCGCCGGCAGAGCTGATCGACGCCCGTCGGCACGGCCCCATCAGCCGCTACACCCACCCCGGCGGCAAGCCCGGCTGGCTGATCACCGGATACGACCTGGTCAGGTCGGTCCTGGCCGACTCGCGGTTCAGCTCGCGCAAGGACCTCATGAACGTGGTCGACTTCGAGCTCCCCCCGGCGCCGCCCGGCGAGTTCCTCCTCATGGACGAACCACAGCACGGCCGCTACAGGAAGCCGCTGGTGGGCAAGTTCACCGCACGGCGGATGCGACTGCTCACCGAGCGCGTCGAGCAGATCACCACCGAGTGCCTCGACGCCATGCAGAAGGCCGGGCCGACGGCCGACCTGGTGACCGCGTTCGCCAAGCCCATCCCCACCATCATCATCTGCGAGCTGCTGGGAGTGCCGTACGAGGACCGCGACTCCTTCCAGGAACAGATCGACAAGTTCATGAACGGGGAGACGGGCGATGAGGACCTGATAGCGGCCTACACCGCGACCCAGAACTACCTCGCACAGCTGGTGGCCGCCAAGCGCGCGAACCCCACCGACGACGTGCTCAGCGAACTCACCGACAGCGACCTGACCGATGAGGAGCTGCAGGGGATCAGCCTCATCCTGCTGGCAGCCGGATTCGACACCACCGCGAACATGCTGGCTCTCGGTGCCTTCGCGCTGCTTCAGAACCCGGCCCAACTGGCCGCGCTGCGCGCCGATCCCGCACTCGTCGACCAGGCCGTGGAGGAGCTGCTGCGGTACCTGAGCGTCGCCAAGTCGTTCATGAGGACGGCGCTGGTGGACGTCGAGGTGGGCGGCCAGACCATAGAGGCCGGCACGACGGTCGTCCTGTCGTACAACACCGCCAACCGCGACCCCGAGCGCTTCCCCGATCCCCACACGCTCGACCTCCAGAGGGAGTCCGGCGGACACCTGGCCTTCGGCCACGGCATCCACCTGTGCCTGGGCGCGCAGCTGGCTCGCGTCGAGATGCGGGTCGCGTTCGCCGCACTGCTCAACCGCTTCCCCACGCTGCGCCTGGCCGTACCGGCCGAGGAGGTCGCCCTGCGCCCGGAGACCGCGGACATCTACGGGGTGAAGAGCCTCCCGGTCACCTGGGACGTGTGACCGCGAGCCGTTGCCAGGTGCGGTCGCGTACGGTCGCCCGCCACCACTGTGATCGCTCGCCTGCGGCGAACACGCCGACGGCGCGGGCGGTCCGGGTCGGTGGGGCGGCCGGGGCCGGGCCGCCCCACCGACCCGCAGACGTGCACCGGCTTCGCTCTACCGACGTCCAACTAGCGGTTGCCCGCCGTGGTCAGGTCTTGCTGGTGGTACCGCGCCTGTCCGCCGGGCCAGTGACGGGAAAGGAAGGGCGGGCGGTCGATCCGGTCGAAGCAGCGAACGACGAAGTCCGTGAATGTGCCGGCGGTCTCGAACCAGCCGCCGCACCCGCCCTGCACGACGATGCGCCACTCGTCAGGGTCCGGCTCCAGGGGCAGGAAGAAGTACGCATTGCCCTCCTCGTCGTGCCCCCACTCGATGAGGCCACCCGCTTCGGGGTGAAACGGCCAGGGGTACAGATCCGCGTCCCGATCCTCAGGCAGGCGTGGCGGCCAGAGACGCTCCGCCTCCTCCGCGGTACCGGCCACTGGCCGGTCCAGCCACAGGTACCCGTCGATGGCCCCTGGCCCGTAGAGATCAAGAAACGCCTTGTAGTCCGACGGCAGCGTCAGCCCCAGATACGCCTCCGAAGCCTCCCACAACGCCGGCCTCGCCCACCCCCAGGTCTCCGGCTCTCCGAGCAACTCCCTCAACCGACCCAGTCCCAGCCCCAGACCCAGCCCCAGACCCACGACAGCCATGCCTCCCCCACCTCACATGAACGCGTACGGGGCGAACCCTGCCAGGTAGCACCGACGGTGCCCACTCGCTGCTCTTCGCGCCGGGACGCACGTGGTCAGAGGGGCCGGAGCCGGGCGTGCAGAAGGCAGAATTCGTTGCCTTCCGGGTCGGCCAGGACGTGCCAGTTCTCGGTGCCGGTCTGGCCGACGTCGGCGGGCCTGGCGCCGAGGGCGAGCAGCCGCTCCAGCTCGGCGCCCTGGTCGCGGTCGGTGGCGCTGACGTCGATGTGCAGGGGGAGCTTCCCGCTCCGCGGAGCGCGGCTGGAGCTGAGGACCAGGGTGGGCTGCAGGCCGCCGAAGCCGGCGTCGGGCGGTCCGATCTCGATGCTTCCGTCGTCCTCCCGGCCGAGTTCGACGTAGCCGAGGACCTCGCTCCAGAATGCGGCGAGCCGCTCGGGGTCGGCGGCGTCGATGACCAGCTCACTGATACGGCATGCCATGCCCGTCAGCGTACGTGGACAACCCGAGAATCGGGGAGATTCGGGAAGGCTGGCAGCCGATGCGAGGAGGAGGACTGCGTCCCGTAACTGGCCTGGCCCGGGGGTATGGGCGGAGTGCAGTGGTTCTGCAGCTGTCGTACTCCTGCCGGGCCTGCTGTGCCTGCTATGCCTGTTGGGACAAGAGCCTGTGCTGGGCTCAGCCGTTGTGATGTGCTGAGCCATTGGCCCAGCAGGGCGCGGACTGCCGGAAACGTCGACGCGGAGAGGCACATGGAGCTCGGAACCGCAACGCAGTTGATCACCGTTGGGGCGACTCTGAGCGGCGTTGTCCTGACTCTTCTGGCCAACGCCTACCTCGAGCACCGCCGGGCACGGGACACGCGCGAACTTGAGTCGATGCGCATTGATTCGGAGCATTCGAAGTGGCTGCGGGAGGAACGTACGAAGGCTTACGCCGGCCTCTCGCTTGCAGGCGAGGAGGTGCTGCAGTTCATACGTTCTGAGATGCCACTGCTCATCGGCTCAGAGGGTGCTGGTCGACGTGCTGATGCGGAAGCTCGCTGGCGCGAACTTCGCACCGAGCTCCGGAAGGCGTACAACCAGGTAGCGCTCTTCGGCGCCGACCAGGCTCGGACAGCCGGCCTGCACATGTGGCGGACCGCGCGTAACGAAGGCAACGACTTTCTACGTGGCCTCGACGAAGCCCCCTCCGATCAGCTCGACCTCTCCGAGCAGATCAGGACGATCACATCGGACCTCGGGACGGCTGGCGATCGGTTCCTGGAAGCCTGCCGCAGTGATCTACAGGGTGGATGATCCCCCCTTGCAAGCAAGGCCCGGTCCTGACAGGCGAGCCTGCAGGCAGAGGAAGTACCGGCGCCGGCAGGCGGGGCAGGTCTGCCGGGCGGCCATCGCCTTGTCGAGCGCGGCTCCTTCGCGAGCGTCATCGGGATGTTGGGCAGGGCCCGGTCGATCCGGCACAGCCACGCGCACCGCGTGGGATGCGGTCTACGGGTACTTCGCCGCCTGGCAGAAGGACGGCGCGTTCGACCGGGTCGACGGCCTCCTCCGACGGCTCGCGCGCGACTACGAAACCCATCCGCACCGTTCTCGAGCCATGATCGAACTGGCGATGGTTGACCTGATAGGCCGCCGGCTGACCAGGGAATCCACCCCGAACCGGCGCGATACCTGAACTCCTGGCGCATCAATGGAACGGGTGGGACCGCTGGCTCGGACCGGGAGGGTCGAAGCTCACCCCGTTCTCGTCGAGTGCGTTGAAGACGGTCACGCGACCCGTCTCGAAGGCGAAGCTGATGTCGACGTTTCCCTGAGCGACGTCCCCGTCTGTCCATTGGAGCAGTTCGGCCCCCTTGAGCGGGATCCCTCGCAGAGCCTGGAGCCCGGGGAAAGGATCGGGGCGCCACTGCAGATCGAAGTCGGGCCACCGGACGGGACGGGTGGGGTCGATCATGTTCCACGTGAGGGAGAGATCGCCGAGCTTTTGATGGTTGATCTCGACCTGCTCGCCTTCGAAGTCGAACAGCACCGGGCAGTCGCAGAACCACTCGTCATCCCTGAGGTCCCAGACCATCCAGACTCTCGTGAGCGGTCGGCCGGCAAGACCACGCAGACGATGGCCATGCTTCTGCACGACGTCACTACGGCCGTCCAACCATGCCGGTTGGTAACCCGCGATGCCGAAATCGAACATGACGTCATCTTTCCAGAGGCGCCCCTCCCACTTCCCGGCACTCGACGGACACGACGCCCGCCTGGCCACCCGCCCGACCCCGGTCCACGTCGCCGGGCCCTCAGAACTGCTGTGTACCCGGGCCCTGATTCGATGCTGCCTGCACTCCAGTCCAGCGTGAGCCCAGCTGTCGCGGCGTCGAGGTCCCAGCCCGGGGTGCCGGGCGATCGCCCGGCCTGGGTGGCCTTGGGCGAGCAGCTCGTGGACCAGGGCGTGTTCGGCTTGCTCGCGTGCGGTTCGCTCCCCCTCCGTACGCCGCGTCGGCGTCGACCGTGCGGCTGTCGTCCTTTGACTTCTCGCCGGTGCGGGCCCAGGGCGCCTGCCTCACGCACGCGGACGACGCCCTGACCGACCTGGGCATCCCCTCGCCCCGCCCGGCCGAGGCCGGCCCCGTCCCCGCACCGGGTGAACTGCCCGCCAAAGCGGTCCGGCCCGGCCTCGCGTGGCTCGGCTGCGACGTCCTGTGCGAGGGCAGCACCGCGGTGCCCGACTACCTGATGCTCGCCGAGCAGTTCGACACCCTGGTCCTCGACGGCGTATCGCCGCTCCCGGACTACACCCCCGACGCGCGGCGGCGGTTCACCAACCTGGTCGACGTGTGCTGCGACCGCGACGTCCGGCTGGTCCTGATCGGCGCCGACCCGGTGGCCGGCGGCCCCGGCATGACCGGTCTCCTGCACGACCTGGACCGCACACTGAGCCGGCTGTCGATGCTGCACCGGACCCGGCGAGCCGGTTGACCGGATCATCCGACGCGCACGTACTCCGCCCGACCTTCAGGTAGTGCCTCGTGCCTCGCAAGAACGTCCGCACGAAATGTCGGGGCACTCTGCATACTGCGCACACCGCGACCTCGGCCGACCGAGGTCTGCTCGACCGCCGCCTTCGCGACCGCCATCGACGAGGCCGTGGCCGACGGGTGGACCCGGAGGCCGTCACTCTCGCGTGCCGGGAACGAGGCCGGCGAAGGCGGCCGCGTACGCTGGGGCGACTTCGACGGCGACGGCAGGCCCGACCAAGTGGCCATCGCCTACAACGGAGCAGACTCCGTCCGCCTCAACCGCGGGGGGCACCCTGCCCGGCGGCGAAGGATGGCAGGATCTGAGCCAGGTCGTGTGGGGCTGAACAACGGGGGTGACGCCTCCGGCACCAACGGCTGGCGGCTCACCGGACGCGTCACCACTGCGACGCATGACCGTGCGCGGGTGCGCTTCGCGGACAACGACGGCGACCACCGGGCGGGCTACCTCGTCATCAAGCCCGACGGAGGGGTCGGACCTCTACCTCAACCGCGGCGGCGACTTCACCGGTCCGCACGGCTGGCAGACCGTCGGCCAGGTCGCCACCGGCGTCACCACGGACCACACCACCGTCTACTTCGCCGACTTCACCGCCGACACCCACGCCGACCACCTCCACATCGACGCCAACGACACGACCACCGTCTACGCCTGGAACGGCGGCGGCCCCTGCCGGAGCCAACGGCTGGATCAACCTCGGCCCGCAGTAAGACGTCGTTCTACTTGGTGGGTCGCGGACCTGCTTCGGTTACGAGTTGAGCCAGTTGGTGCAGGCGCTGCCAGTAAGGGGGGTCCTCTGTTGCGCTGAGCAACGGCAGGATCTGCTCCAGGTCTGCGATGCGGTTGTGCAGGATCCTCTGGCGCTCTGCATCGAGAAAACCGTCGTTGTTTTGCCAGGTGGACACGCACCCGGCGATGGCGGCATCGAGTAGGACCAGGTCGACGCCTGCCCGGTCCGCACCGCGTAGTCCGGCGGGGAACGGCGCACGCATGTGTTCCTGCCACGAGTGGGCCACGACAGCGACGGACTCATCAGTTCTGTTCACACGATCCATTATCGCGCAGCGTTCCCCCGTGAAGGATGGTGTTCACCTGCTCAGACGGCGGCAGATGAGGGCTGCGGCTGTGCCGACCATGGCAAGGAAGTGCTCGGCCTTGCGTTCGGAGCGACGGTGGAGCCGTCGACAGCCGGCCAGCCAGGACACGGTTCTCTCGGCTACCCATCGGTGGCGGCCGAGCAGTTGTGAGGAGTCGACACCCTTGCGGGTGACGCGGTACCGGATGCCGCGGCTGCGGAGCCATCGACGCAGGTGGTCGTAGTCGTAACCCTCGTCGGCGTGCAGGTGGATCTCCGATCCTGCTGCGATCGGTCGGATTCGGTCCGGTCAAAGGCCCCTTTGCAGCCCGGACGCTGACCGAGTCGATCGCGCACCGCGACCAGTCCAACTCCCCTCGGGCGCCGAGCTCGTCGAGGACGACGCGGGCGGGTCGCTGTTCGGCCAGTACCTTGTCTCGCGAGCGAGTACCCGGCAGCTCGAAGTGCAGGAATCGGCCGCGCACCGCAGGGTGCTGAAGGACGTGATCCTCAAGTTCCTGAGCATTGCGTCGCGGGTGGAGAAGGCGGTGCTCAGGCACCTTCCCAGTGACGGCACTTCGACCGACCTCGAGCTCGACCCCCTTGTCGATGACCTGTGGCTCGCGCAGGCGGAAATCGATCTGGCTGCCAGAAGCGAGCCTCTGCGGGGCGCGACCTGTCGATATGCGGCGCGTCTTACCGAGGCGGCCCGCGGCGACATGGCCGACACGTCCGCGCTGCGCGGGCCGCAGGTGCAGTTCATGGACGCAGCGTATGACGACATGTGGCCTGGCCAGCGACGGGCAACCGGGGATTCCCCCGCACCTCGGTGAGACCGCGGTTGTCGGTGACGACGGTGGCGTAGAGCGCGGCCTGGTAGGCGACGGCGAGTTTGTCGCATCGCGTGGCCAGTCGAGTCACCCCAAAGGAAATTCCCTAGTCGTCCGCGCCGGTAGCCGACGGCGGTACCTCGGCGACGAAGAACAGGAAGGTGGGTTTGGTCGAGAGGGCATGGAAGTCGTCGGGGAACAGCTCACGGGCGGCCGGGTCGGGCTGCGGCTCGCTGACGACGGCAAGGCGGAAGCCGGCGGCAGTGAGGGCATCGGTCATCGCGTGCAATGGCTTGCGCCAGAACCTCATCGGGGCGGACTGTCCGTTGAACGTCCAGTCGAAGGCATAGCTGCTGGTCGCAAAGTAGTTGGGCCGAGGATCCTGGAACGTGTAGGCCACGAAGGGGTGGTCCACCGACGCGATCAGCCGGCCGCCGGGCCTGAGCACTCGCCGCAACTCGGCCAGTGTCGGCCCCCAGTCCTCCAGGTAGTGCAGCACCAGTGACGCGACCACGTCGTCGAACGCACCGTCCGCGAACGGCAGGCGGTCGCGCAGGTCGACCACGTGCAGAGCTACGTCGTCACCGAGCCGCCGCCTTGCCAACTCCAGCATCCCGGCGCTGGCGTCGATGCCGGTGACGACCGCACCGCGGTCGCGCAGTGCAGCCGTCAGGGGGCCCGACCCGCAACCGGCGTCCAGGATCCGACGGCCGGCCACGTCTCCGGCGAGCGCCACCATCGCGGGCCGCTCGTAGTACGCGTTCACGAGGCTGTTCTCGTTCTCCGACGAGTACGCGTCGGCGAAACTGTCGTAGTCATTCACCCGGGCCGGATCTGCAGACTGAGCGAGACTCTCGGGCACATCGGTTACGTGTTCCATCGGCGCAGCCTAAGGGCTGTGGTCCGTAAATGATCTCTGAGTCGCCTTGGGCTGGGTCGGTCGCGGTGTGGTCGTCTCGCCTGTCCGGCGAGGGCGAGGCGCACCATCCCAAGGAGTGCTATCAGCGTCGGCTACGGAGAACCGTTCCAAGGGCCAGTCCGGTGCCCAGGCCGATCAGAACGCCGACCGAGGCCCTCCACCGGTGCGATGCCCCCGCAGCGTGCCCGGAGGGCGAGCTGGGCGCGAGCGGAGGGCGGGGCGGTGGGCCGGCGGCCACGGCACGCGCGTGCTCCTCACCCACGACGCCGACGAAGCGTCGACCGATACGGCTCCCGGACGAGCGGGCGATCCACGACGCCTCAGCCCTCCTCCAGTAGTCACGCCCAGCCCTTCCGCTGAACATCCCGGCCAGCATGTCCCGTAGAAGGGCCTCAGGAATCGTCCCGATCTCGAAGCCCATCCACGCGTAGTTCATCATCAGATCGGCGTACACGTGCTGCTTCTGCTCGTCCGGATCGACGATGTCCGTGACGCCCCACACAGGCTGGAAGAGTGCCATGTCGTCCAGTTCCAGCCGGGCCAGCTCAAGGTAGTAGCTGCGAATTCCCTGAATCTGCTCCGCCCTGGCTTGCCGATTCTGAACGATCAGCGACACCGCGACGCCGGTCAACGCCAGCGCCGACACGATCGCCGATGTGAAGCCGTAGGCGGCGCCGACCTGGCTCAGCCGGTTCCAGTTGACGCCCCGAGACCCGGATATCTCCTCCAGCACGAGAGGCGAAAACAGCACGACCGTCAGTGCCATCGCCGCGGCGGCAAGCAGCAACAGAACCTTGGTCACCCGGCGAACCACCCATGCCGGCCCCGCAGACCCATGACGAACCATCAGGTCAGGCACCCCCAAGTCGGTCTGCCCCTGCGGCGAGACCGAGCCTGGGCAGCCTACTTCCAGTCGACACCCCGGGTTCGCCCACCTGTTCGCCCGCCCCTGGCTACCCGGAGCAGGCGAACACCTACCCACGGAACCTTTACGGGACAG
Organism: Streptomyces sp. NPDC059875; assembly: GCF_042731085.1. Lineage (NCBI taxonomy): Bacteria > Bacillati > Actinomycetota > Actinomycetes > Kitasatosporales > Streptomycetaceae > Streptomyces > Streptomyces sp. NPDC059875. The sequence continues at coordinate 48,134 of NZ_JBHWJZ010000007.1, read as the reverse complement.
CCCTAGTTGGGCGTCATCTCCTTGCCCCTTCTGAGCGCACATAGAGCCTGCTGTGCGTGTCATCCGGAGACTTCCTGAAGTTTCCTATCCCCCATGTGCTAGGCGTGGAGAGCAGGCATCTCCCCCGGGCCAGAAGGGCATGTGCGTGACTGTCGGCGAAGAGCTCAAGAGGCCAGCCCCTCCATCACTGCGAACTCTCGCGACCAGCCGACGAGTGAACGCCCTGTTCAGGGCGATGTCCGCGGACCTCCTGCTCCGGGAGCAGTTCGTCACCGACCCGGCGCAAATCCTTTCCGAGTACGTCGACGGCAACAGGATCTCGCCACAGAAGGCCTCTGTCGTCAACCAGCTGATCTACTCGGTGGCATCCGACGCGGAGGCGCTGCGGTGGCTGCGGGGCTACGTCATGGCGCACCGCGACACACCCGTACCCCGGGACCGGTTCATGGTGGACCTCGGCCGCGCGGTGACCGAGAGGAAGTCGGTTCATGTCGTTCTCGCGCTCCTGAGGTTCTCTCTCGAAAGAGAAGACATCGCCGCCGTCGTCGATGGGGACCTGGTACCGATCGTCAGCGACTGCGGGCTCTTCCGGGACGAACGCGAGTCCGGTACGGAGACGAGCACGGGTACCCAGTTCGGCACGCAAACGAGCGGAACCCACATGAGCACCGGAGCCGTCATCTCCGGCACCGAGACGAGCACAGGCACGCAGTTCGGCACCGAGACGAGCGGGACCCACATGAGCACAGGAGCCGTCATCTCCGGCACCGAGACGAGCACGGGTACCCAGTTCGGCACCGAGGTCAGCGGGACGCAAGTGAGCACCGTCGTCAGTCTTTTCGGTGGCCATTACGTTCCGGCTCTCGAGGCTCTCGTCGAGTACTCCGTCCGGCTACGCGACCGCGGGGTACTGGAAAGCGTTGGGAACCAGTAGGTGGAGGACCTCCGCGCCCCGGACGCAAGCCTCCCACGCGGTGCCGAGCACGTGCACAACCTCGGCCGCACCCGCCAGGAGCAGGGTGATCACGAGGGAGCCGTCACCTGTTTCCGGGAAGCGCTGCGCGCCGCTCCCCACCTGCGCGTCGTGCGCCGGGATCTCACGACGTCCCTGGCACGGCTCGGCCGGAGTGACGAGTGCGTCTCTCTGTGGCGAGGCGAGGCCGCCTACGATGCCGAAGACCTCGCCTGGCTGGAGCACCAGTCCTGGCTCGCCCTGTTGACCCATGACCTTCCGATCGCAGGCGAGTACGCGCGTATTCATGCTGCGGTCCGCCTGGGCAGCGCGTGGTACCCCCGATCCGCCCCGCCGCCGAGCGCAGTGGATCCGGAGATCCGCCTGACGATTCCGAAGCTGCGCCACGACATCGAGCAGTTCCGGTACCTGCAGCGGCGCGGCGTCCTCGGTGAGGAGTTCACCGACATCATCAGCGCCTTTCAGGAGACGGTTTCCCGCCTGGAGTCGGCCGGTGCGGAGGGGCAAACGCCGATGGATGCCGCTGCCGGGCGGAGTATCGAGCGCGTCTACGGCCGGCTCATCCATGTGCGGGACACTCCCCGCGTGCGGCGTGCCCTGTCCGACGCGTGGAAGCCCCGGGAGGTGGAGAACCAGTATCTCGATCAGCCGCCGGGCGTCGTCGTCATCGACGACTTCCTCGCTCCCGAGGCGCTCGAGAGCCTCCAGCAATTCTGTCTGGAATCCACCGTATGGCTGGGAAACCGCTACGCGCATGGACGGCTCGGCGCCTTCTTCCGGGACGGTTTCAACTGCCCGCTGCTGCTCCAGATCGCCGAAGAGATCCGGAACGCCTTGCCCCGGGTGATCGGCAAGCGCTACCCGCTTCGCCAGTTGTGGGCATTCAAGAACCAGAGCAACTTCCCGGCGGATTCCAACACGCACGCGGATTTCGCCGCCGTCAACCTGAACTTCTGGATCACTCCGACTGACGCCAATCTGGACGAGGAGACAGGAGGCCTTGTCGTCTACGGGGTCGACGCTCCTCTCGATTGGGACTTCGCCACGTACAACAACCGCACCGACGTCATCGAGCCCTTCCTGCGACAGCAGCACGCGAAGGCCTTCAAGATTCCCTATCGTCAGAATCGAGCGATTCTGTTCAACTCGGACCTGTTCCACGGCACGGATGGCCTGTGTTTCCGCCCGGGGTACGAGAACCGGCGCATCAACATCACGATGCTCTACGGTGAGCGGGAGCACGACGCCCACCATCGACAGCTCTCACCCACTTCCCCGGAAGGTTCGTCCGGAGCCGCCTGGCGTTCCGAGGCCTTCAGCCGCGTTCGGGGAAACAGGTTGTGACCTCCCAGTACAGTCAGGACGAATTCGTCGTCGACGTACTCGATGGAATGCGCGACGGGTTCTTCCTCGACTCCGGGGCGTCGGACGGTGTGCAGGCGAGCAACACTCGCCTGCTCGAGGAGTCCTTCGGTTGGTCGGGCATCTGTGTCGAGCCGAACAGGGAGTTCTTTGCGCGGCTCGTGGAGAATCGTCGGTGTGTCTGCCTGAACTGTTGCCTCTACGACCGGGAAGGCGGCGTCGACTTCGTGGAGGCCGGCACGGTCGGGGGGATCCTCCACGAATACGATCCCTCCCTGCTGCGATACGCCAAAGGGTTTCTGCAGGTCTCCGACGGCAGCAGGCCTCCCACGGTCCGCAGGACCGCGCGTACGGTCCGCTCGGTCCTGGACGGATGCGGGGCTCCCCCCGTCATCGACTACTGGAGCCTCGACACCGAGGGTTCGGAACTGACGATCCTGCTGAGCTTCCCTTTCGACCGGTACTCCTTCCGTGTCTTGACGATCGAGCACAACTGGCTGCCGGTCCGCTCCCGCATCCGGGCCTTCCTCGAAAGCCGCGGGTACCTCTGGGTGCGGGAGGCCGGCTGCGACGACTGCTACGTGCGGCACGACGTCCTGCGCCGTCCGGCCTGGCGAAGCAGTGTGTGGAGGCGGGGGCGCTAGCGGGGACCGGACCGGACCGGCCACGAACAGGGAGGAAAGGCGTGGCCGGCGTGTGGATCGACGAGCCGGGTCAGGCGACCGTGAGGACCTGCGGGGTGCCGGCGGCGGTGGGGTCGAAGGTGTCGGCGAGGCGCATCGCCTCCTCGATCAGCGTCTCGACGATCTTCGACTCCGGGACGGTCCGGATCACCTCGCCCCTGACGAAGATCTGGCCCTTTCCGTTGCCGGAGGCCACGCCGAGGTCGGCTTCGCGGGCCTCGCCCGGGCCGTTGACCACGCAGCCCATCACGGCGACGCGCAGGGGGATCTCCATGCCCTCCAGGCCTGCGCTCACCTCGGCGGCGAGCTTGTAGACGTCCACCTGGGCACGGCCGCACGAGGGGCAGGAGACGATGTCCAGCTTGCGCGGGCGCAGGTTGAGGGACTGGAGGATCTGGGTGGCGACCTTGACCTCCTCGACCGGGGGCGCCGAGAGCGAGACCCGGACGGTGTCACCGATGCCCTGGCGGAGCAGCGCGCCGAAGGCGACGGCGGACTTCACGGTGCCCTGGAACGCCGGGCCGGCCTCGGTGACGCCGAGGTGGAGGGGGTAGTCGGAGGCCTCGGCGAGGAGTTCGTAGGCGCGGACCATGACGACGGGGTCGTTGTGCTTGACGGAGATCTTGAGGTCGTGGAAGTCGTGCTCGGCGAAGAGGCTCGCCTCCCACAGCGCCGACTCGACGAGGGCCTCCGGGGTGGCCTTGCCGTGCTTGGCGAGCAGGCGGGCGTCGAGCGAGCCGGCGTTGACGCCGATGCGGATGGGGGTGCCGTGGTCCTTGGCGGCCCGGGCGATGTCCTTGACGCGGTCGTCGAACTTCTTGATGTTGCCGGGGTTGACCCGGACGGCGGCGCAGCCGGCCTCGATGGCGGCGAAGACGTAGCGTGGCTGGAAGTGGATGTCCGCGATCACCGGGATCGGCGACTTGGCGGCGATGGTGGGAAGTGCGTCGGCGTCGTCCTGGGAGGGGCAGGCGACCCGGACGATGTCGCAGCCGGCGGTGGCCAGTTCGGCGATCTGCTGGAGGGTGGCGTTGACGTCGGAGGTGAGCGTGGTGGTCATGGACTGCACGGAGATGGGTGACCGGCTGCCCACGCCCACGCTGCCGACCTGGAGCTGGCGGGTGGGGCGGCGGGCGCCGAGGACCGGGGCGGGCATCGACGGGATGCCGAGCGCGACCGTCATGGGGTGTCTCCTGCTCTGGTACGGGTGAGGGGCGGGCGGTTCACTGGTCGGCGCCGACGGGCTGCGGGGTGAGGTGGTCGATCGTGACGGAGTCGTCGCGGCCGGCGAGCGCCTCGACGACGGAGCGGGCGATGTGACGACCGGTCAGGCCGTGGGCGGCGAGGATGTCGTCACGGCGGCCGTGGTCCAGGAAGCGCTGGGGCAGTCCGAACACACGGGTGGGGGTGCGGGCGCCCGCGTCGGCGAGGGCCTGGGCGATCGCGGCTCCGGCGCCGCCGCTGCGGCCGCCGTCCTCGACGGTGGCGACGAGGGAGTGGCCGAGGCCGAGCTCCACCAGGGCGGCGGGGACGGGGGTGATCCACCGGGGGTCGACGACGGTGACGCCGAAGCCGTGCTCGGCGAGCCGGTCGGCCGCCTCCAGGCAGACGCCGGCCATCGCGCCGACGGAGACCAGCAGGACGTCACGGGCGCCCGAGGCGTCGTGGCGCAGGACGTCCATGCCGTCGAGGGTGGCGACGGCGGGGACGTCGTCACCCGTGGAGCCCTTGGGGAAGCGCAGCGCGGTGGGTCCGTCCTGGACGGCGACGGCCTCGCGCAGCGCGCGCCGGAGGGTCGCGGCGTCGCGCGGGGCGGCGACCCTCAGGCCGGGCACCATCTGGAACAGCGACAGGTCCCACATGCCGTTGTGGGAGGCGCCGTCGTCGCCGGTGACGCCGGCCCGGTCGAGGACGAAGGTGACCGGGGCGCGGTGCAGGGCGACGTCGAGCAGCATCTGGTCGAAGGCCCGGTTGAGGAAGGTCGCGTACACCGCCACCACGGGGTGCAGTCCGCCGAGGGCGAGACCGGCGGCCGCGGTGACGGCGTGCTGCTCGGCGATGCCCACGTCGAAGGTGCGGTCGGGGAAGCGCTCGGCGAAGGGGGCGAGGCCGGTGGGGGCCAGCATGGCCGCGGTGAGCGCCACCACGTCGGGGCGCTGCGCGCCGAGTTCGGCCAGCTCCTCGCCGAACACGTCGGTCCAGGCCGGTCCTCGGGAGGCGGGGGGCGCGGCCGGGGCGGCCGGGCGGGGGCGTACGGCGTGGAACCGGTCGGCCTCGTCCTGTTCGGCGGGGGCGTGGCCGCGTCCCTTCTCGGTGAGGCAGTGGACGACGACGGGTCGGCCGAGGCCGGCCGCGTGGCGCAGCGCGCGTTCGAGGGCCGGGATGTCGTGGCCGTCGACGGGACCGACGTAGGCGAGTCCCAGGTTCTCGAAGACGGAGTGCGGGGGGCGGTCCTCGGCGCGCAGCTCCGCGAGGTGGGCGGGGATGCCTCCGACGGTGGGGGCGTAGGAGCGGGTGTTGTCGTTGAGGACGACGACCACCGGGCGGTCGGCGCCGTCGGCGAGGTTGTTCAGTGCCTCCCAGGCCATGCCGCCGGTGAGGGCACCGTCGCCGATGACCGCGACGACGGCGCGGTCGGCGATGCCCCTCAGCCGGTGGGCCTTGGCCAGTCCGTCGGCGTAGGACAGGACGGTGGAGGCATGGGAGTTCTCGATGTGGTCGTGCTCGGACTCGGTGCGCGAGGGGTAGCCGGAGAGTCCGCCGGGCTGGCGCAGGGTGCCGAAGGCGGCGGCCCGACCCGTGATGATCTTGTGGGGGTAGGTCTGGTGGCCGGTGTCCCACAGGATGTGGTCCCGGGGGGACTCGAAGACGCGGTGCAGGGCGAGGGTCAGCTCGACCACACCGAGGCTCGGGCCGAGGTGGCCGCCGGTGCGGGTCACCTCCTCGACGAGGAGTCGCCGGATGTCGGCGGCGAGTTCCTCGGTCTGGTCGGCGGTGAGAGCGCGCAGGTCCGCGGGGCCGTGGAGCGACTCGATCGACGTCATGACAGATCCTGTTCTGCTCACAGGGCCTCATCGGCCAGAGGGGTCCGGGGGACACGGCCGGTGATGGGGTCGGCCAACCGGGCGGGCATGGAGAAGACGACGTCCTCGGCGATGCCGTCGTCCAGTTCGACGTCGTGGTAGCCGAGTTCGGCGAGCCGGTCGACGAGTCGGCGGACGAGGATCTCCGGGGCGCTGGCGCCGGAGCTGACGCCGATGCTGGACGCGGTGGCGAGCCAGGACTCTTCGAGATGGCCGGCGTCCGGAACGAGGTGCGCGGCGCTGCCGTGCTCCCGGGCGACCTCGACCATCCGGATCGAATTGCTGGAGTTGCGGGAGCCAACGACAAGGACGAGGTCGTTGCGGCGGGCGAGCGCCTTGACGGCGTTCTGGCGGTTCTGGCTGGCGTAGCAGATGTCGCCGTCGGCCGGGCCGGCGAGGTCGGTGAACCGGGCGCGCAGCGCGTCGACGACCCGCCGGGTCTCGTCGAACGACAGGGTGGTCTGGGTCAGGTACGCCACCGGGGCGTCGTCCGGCAGGTCCAGGGCGGCGACGTCGTCCTCGTTCTCGACGACGATCGTCCGCTCGGGGGCCTCGCCGCGGACTCCCTCGACCTCCTCGTGGTCCGCGTGGCCGACCAGCAGGATGGTCCGGCCGTCGCGGGCGTAGCGGACGGCCGCCTGGTGGACCTTGGAGACCAGCGGGCAGGTGGCGTCGATGACCTCGAGCCGGCGGTCGGCGGCGCCGCTGCGCACGGCGGGCGAGACGCCGTGGGCGGAGAAGACGCAGACGGCGCCCTCGGGCACGTCCTCCTCGCTGTCGACGAAGCGGGCTCCGCGCTTCTCCAGTTCGGCGACGACGTGGTGGTTGTGCACGATCTCCTTGCGCACGTACACCGGGGCGCCGTGGAGGTCGAGGGCGCGTTCCACGATGCCGATGGCGCGGCGCACCCCGGCGCAGAAGCCGCGCGGCTGGGCGAGGACGACGCGCTTGGCCCGTTCGTCGGCCGGGACGTCCGGGGCGGCCGTCGGGATGGTGGCGCTCATGAGGCGTTCCGTTCGTAGGAGGCGGTGGTGAGGGTCGTGGGCCGGGGGGCGGGGGCCGTGGGCGAGTGCCCCTGGGAGGCCCGCCACAGCGCGGCGTAGATCCCGTCCAGGGCGAGCAGTTCGTGGTGGGCGCCGTCTTCGCGGACCCGGCCGCCGTCGATGACGACGATCCGGTCGGCGCGCGAGGCGAGGCTGAGCCGGTGGGCGACGATCAGGGCGGTGCGGTCGGCGACGAGGCGTTCGGTGGCCTGGTTGACCAGGGCCTCCGTGGCCAGGTCGAGGGCCGCGGTGGCTTCGTCGAGCAGGAGGACGTCGGGGCGGACGAGCTCGGCGCGGGCCAGCGCGATCAGCTGCTGCTGTCCGGCGGAGAGGTTGCGTCCGCCCTCGGCCACCCGGTGCTCGTACCCTTCGTCGAGCGCGCTGAGGGTCTCGTGGGCGCCGACCCGGCGGGCCGCGTCGGCGATCTCGGCGTCCGTGGCGTCCGGCCGGCCGTAGGCGATGGCCTCGCGAACGGTCCCGGCGAAGAGGTACGGGTCCTGGGGGACGACGCCGAGCCGCTGCCGGTAGCCGGTGAGGTCCAGGTCCCGCAGGTCGGTCCCGTCGATGCGGACGGCGCCGCGGGTCGGGTCGTGGAAGCGGGCGACGAGCTTGACGAGGGTCGACTTGCCGGCGCCCGTGGGGCCGACGAAGGCGACGGTCTGGCCCTGCGGGATGCGCAGCCGGATCCCGGTCAGCGCCGGGCGGCCGTCGCGGTACTGGAAGTCCACGTCGTCGAAGACCAGTTCGCCGCGCAGGGACCGGACGGGGAGCGCGTCGGCGGCGGCGGGCGTGGTGCTGCGCAGCCGGAGCAGGTCACGGATCCGCAGCAGGGACACGCGCGCCTGCTGATAGCCGTCGAAGAGCTGGGAGAGCTGCTGGACCGGGACGAAGAACAGGTCGAGATAGAGGAGGTACGCGACGAGCGCGCCGACCGTCATGGCGCCCGCGGCCACCCGGTGGGCACCGACCGCGAGGACCACGGCGGTGACGCAGGCGGCGAGGAACTGGATGAACGGGAAGTAGCGGGCGGACAGGAGCTGACCGCGGACGCGGGCGCGCCGGTAGGCGTCGCTGTGCCCTGCGAAGGCGGTGACGACCGACTCCTCGCGGCGGAACGCCTGGACGGTGCGCATGCCGGCCGCCCCCTCCTGGAGCGCGGCGTTGACGACGGCGAGTCGCTCCCGTGCCTCGGTGTAGCTGCGGGCGGAGACCCTGCGGAAGACGGCGGTGGCGAGGACGATCGGCGGCAGGACGGCGAGGACGACGAGCAGCATCCCGGCGTCGGCGACGCCGAGCGCCACGAGCACGCCGAGCAGGGTGAGACAGCTGACGAGGACGCTGATCAGGCCGGTCTGGAGGAAGGAGGAGAGCGAGTCGACGTCGGTCGTCATCCGGGTGAGGGTGCGGCCGGACGCCTCGTTCTCGAAATGGTCCAGGCCCAGGCGGTGCAGATGGGCGAAGACCCGGATCCGCAGCGCGTACAGCAGCCGCTCCCCCGTGCGTCCGGTGACCCGGACCGCGCTCCACTGGACGGCGTACTGCGCGAGGACCAGGGCGAGCGCGGCGAGGGAGGCCGCGCCGACGGCGCCGAGGGCGAGGCGCTGGGCGCCGCCCTCGATGCCCTGCCGCAGCAGGAACGGAAGGGCGAGCCCGGCGAGCGCGTCGGCGACCACCAGGGCGAGGCCCACGGCGAGCGGCAGCCGGTGGTCGCGCAGCAGGCGGCGCAGCCCGAACTCGCCCTCGCCGCGCGGGGCGCGGGCGGCCTCCGTCTCGTCGACGCCGGGGGTGTCGAGGGCCGGGGGCAGCGCCGCGACCCGGGCCTTCATCCGAGCGGCGGCCGCGGACGGCGGCGCGGGGACTCTGGGGGTGCGCGCCGTGGCGGCAGACTGCGGTGCGGGGGCCTGCCCGGTCGGTTCGGGGGTCCGCTCGGTCGGGGCCGCGGCCGGCTGTCCGCCGCGGGCCGGGGTCTCGTCGGGCTCGTGCTGGAGGATCGTGCGGTAGAGGGCGCAGCGGTCCGCGAGTTCGCGGTGGGTGCCCAGGTCGACGATCCGGCCTTGGTCGAGGACGGCGATCCGGTCCGCGAGCGCCAGGGTCGAGCGGCGGCGGGCCACGATCAGGGTGGTGCGGCCGCCGGCCTGGGCGCGCAGCGCGTCGTGGACGTCGCGCTCGACGCGGGCGTCGACGGCGGAGGTGGCGTCGTCGAGGACGAGGACGCGAGGCGCGGCGGCGAGGGCCCTGGCGAGGGCGAGGCGCTGGCGCTGTCCACCGGACAGCGCGCCGCCGCGTTCGCCGAGCACCGTGTCGTAGCCGTCGGGAAGGGCGGTGACGAAGGCGTGCGCCTGGGCGGTACGGGCGGCGGCGTGGACCTCCGCGTCGGTGGCGTCCGGCCGGCCGTAGCCGACGGCCTCGCGGATCGTTCCGGCGAACAGGGCGGTGTCCTCGGGCACGGTGGCGACCGCGGCCCGCAGGGAGTCGAAGGTCAGGTCGCGCACGTCGGCACCGCCGATCCGCACCGCGCCCTCGGAGACGTCGTGGAAGCGGGAGAGCAGCAGGGCGAGGGTGGACTTGCCCGATCCGGGGGCGCCGACGACGGCCAGCGTCTCGCCGGGGGCGATGCCGAGCGAGAGGTCGGTGAGGACGGGCCGGTCGGGTCGGTAGCCGAAGGTGACGCGCTCGAACTCGACGCCGAGGGCGCCCTGTCGGGGCAGCTCGCCCGCGCCCTCGGTCACCAGCGGGCGCGTGTCGATCACTTCGAGGACGCGCTCCACGCCGGCGCCGGCCTGCTGGCCCATGGTGAGCAGCGCGGCCAGGGTCTTCACGGGGCCGACGAGCTGGGCGAGGTAGGCGGAGAAGGCGAGGAAGGCCCCGAGGCTGAGTTCGCCGCGGGTCGCCAGCCAGCCGCCGACGGCGAGCGCGCCGACCTGCCCGAGGGCGGGCACGCACTGGAGGGCGGGGCCGTAGCGCGCGTTGAGCCGTACGGCCCGCATGCGGCCGGCGAAGAGCCGGCGGGCGGCGTCGACCAGCCGGTTCATCTCCCGCTGCTCCTGGCCGAATCCCTTGACGACGCGGATGCCGGCGGTGGAGCTGGCGACGACTCCGGCGACGGCGGCGGCCTGGTTCTGTGCGTGCCAGGTGGCGGGGTAGAGCCACGTGCGGCTGCGGCGTCCGATGAACCAGAGCGCCGGCACGAGGGCGAGCGCGACCAGGGCGAGCAGGGGGGAGAGCGCGGCCATGAGGGCCAGGGAGACCAGGAGCAGGGCCGCGCTGGAGATCGCGGTGGGCAGGGTGGAGACGAGGCCGAAGACCATGTTGAGGTCGCCGGAGGCGCGTCCGAGCAGCTGACCGGTGCTCAGTTCGTCGCGCCGTATGCCGTCCATGCGGGACAGCGAGCGGAACAGGTCCACGCGCAGGTCGTGTTGGACGTCGGCGGCGAGCCGTCCGGCGTACAGGCGGCGCAGGTACGCGGCGAGGTAGCCGAGTGCGGCGACGGCGAGCAGCGCTCCGGTCCACAGGGCGGCGGAGCGGGCGGGGCGCAGGACGACGTCGTCGACGATCACCATCGTCACGAGGGGGACGAGGGCGCTGGTCGCGGTGGTCAGGAGGGCGGCGAGGACCGCCACGAGGACGCTGCGCCGATGCCGCAGGCAGCGGCGCGTCAGCCGCCCTGTCCAGGAACCCCGTTCGGTGTCGTCGGTGTGGGTCGTCATCCCGCGGCCTCCTCTCGTCGTGGTGGTGTGGGTGGTGTGGCTGGCGGTGGGGTGTCGGCGGTGGTGCGTCAGGGGTCGCAGCGGCGCAGGTCGACCGGGGCGCCCGGGGCGCCCAGGCCGGCGACCGCGAGGACGTGCGGGCCGGGGCCGGTGGGAAGGACCGTGCAGGCGGCCCCGGTTCCGCCGGGCAGGGCGCGCAGGGCGGCCGCCCGGGCGGGGCGAGGGGGCCAGTGCGGGGGGTGGGACAGGGGCTGGGTGAGCCCGCCGTGGGCGATCCCGTGGCCGCGGGCCTTGCCGACGGCCTCCTTCTGGGTCCAGAGCCAGTAGAAGGCGGGGACCCGGTCCGCCGCGGAGAGGCGGCCGAGCCAGTCGGCGTCCGAGGGGGCGAGCCAGCGCCGGGCGATCGCGAGAGCGGGCAGGGGCCGTACGGTCTCGATGTCGACGCCGACCGGGGCCCGGGCGGCGAGCGCCACGGCCCGGGCGCCCGGGCTGTGGCTCACGCTCACGTGCAGTCCGGCGGCGGCTCCGGTGAGCCGGGGGCGGCCGCCGGGTTCGTGGGCGAGCCCGATCCGGTGGAGCGGGCTGCCGGTCAGCTCCGCGGCGGCGCGCAGCAGCGTGGTGTGCGCCGCGCGCCGTTCGCCGGAGGCGACGGGACCCCAGAGCACCATGACGGCGTCGGGGCCGGTCACCGGGTCAGGCCGCCATCGCGCGGACGAGGCTCTTCGGGCGCATGTCGGTCCAGTTGGCCTCGATGTAGTCCAGGCAGGACTGGCGGTCGTTCTCCGCGAAGGCGACCTCCCAGCCGGCCGGCACCTCGGCGAAGTCGGGCCACAGGGAGTGCTGGCCCTCGTCGTTGACCAGGACGATGTAGCGGCCGTCGGCGTTCTCGAACGGGTTCGTCATTTCTTTTCCCTTTTCCTTTTCCCGAGGTGACTTCTTTTTTCCGTCGCCGATATTTCTAACGAATCCGAGAAAGTTCGGCAAGCCTTTCCGGAAATATTTCAGCGCATATCCGTGAGGCCCGGTTCGGGCGCGTTCACGAGCACCGCCACATTGCCCGGCGGCTGCTTGTTCTCGTAGACCAGCTGATGGGCCCGGCCGATCTCGGCGAACGGCAGGGCGAGGCTCAGGCAGGGGTCGATGTGGCCGGCGGCCACGAGGTCGATGACCGCCGCGGTCTGGCGCACGTTCGCTGCGTGCGAGCCCTGCAGCCGCTTCTGGAACATCCAGAGGAAGCGCAGGTCGATGTCGCCGTTGTAGCCGCTGGTGCCGGCGCAGGTGACGACCATTCCGGCCCGGTCGCAGACGTAGACCGAGGTCGGCAGGGTGGCTCGGCCCGGGTGCTCCAGGACGATCCAGGGATCTCTGCGCTCGCCGAGCGCGTCCCAGAACGCGCGGCCGAAGGAGCGGACGCCCGAGAGCCATTTCCCATAGGCGACGCCATCACTCGAATCGGGCAGTCGACCCCAGTGGTCGAATTCATTCCGATTGATGACGCCGTGCGCTCCCAGGCGCTTACAGTAGTCGAATTTATCGTCGTCCGACACCACGGCGATCGGAATTCCGCCGAAATATTTCACGAGCTGGATCGCCATGGATCCGAGGCCGCCGGCGCCGCCCCACACGAGGACGGGGTCGCCGGGGCGGACCGTGTGCGGGTGCCAGCCCATGAGCATGCGGTACGAGGTGGAGCCGCCGCCCAGGAAGCAGCCGGCCTCCTCCCACGTCAGGTGCGGGGGCTTCTTGTGGCACTGGTACTCGTCGGCCACGGTGAACTGCGCGAAGGAGCCGTGGTTCAGCTCGTAGCCCCAGGCCCGCTGGGAGCGGGAGGCGGTCGGGTCGACGCCGAGCCGGATGTCGGGGGCCGACTCGTCCCACTTGACGCCGCCGACGATGACGTGGTCGCCCACCTTGAGCTGCTTGACGCCCTCCCCCACGGCCCAAACGACTCCGGCGCCCTCGGATCCGGCGATGTGGTAGTCCAGCGGATCGCCGGCCCGCTGCCGGTCGGCGATGACGTCGGCGGGGGTACCGAGGCCCGCCCAGACGCCGTTGTAGTTGATCCCGGCGGCCATCACCATGACGAGCACCTGCCCCCGTCCGACCGGCGGCACCTCGACCGTCTCGACCTGGATCGACTGCTCGGGCGGGCCGTACCGCTCGCGCCGGGTCACCCCGGCGTACATGTAGCGGGGCACCTCGCCCAGCGGCGGCATCTCCCCCAGTTCGTACAACTCCCGGGTCATCAGCTGTCCTTCCGTGTGGTGCGTGCGTTCAGGTGGGCGGCGAGCAGGCCGCCGACGACGGCCAGCGGGGCGGGCCGCAGCATGTCCTCGTGCCGGCAGTCGACCGGGTGGACGGCGATGTCGCCGCCGACGTGCGTCCGCCAGCGCTCCGCCTTCTCGGCGACCGCGTCCGCGGAGCCGTTCGGTGTGCCGTTCGACGAGCCGTTCGCGGAGCCGTCGGAGGCGCCGTCACCCCCGTCGCGCGCCTGGCCGTTCGCGACGAACAGCAGCAGGTCGCCCGCGAACCGGCGCGGCGTGAACCCGGCGCGCAGCTCGACGCCGGTGCGGTACGCGTCCACGACGGCGCCCACCCGATCGGCGAGCAGCGCAGCGAGCGGCCCCCCGCGCGCCCGCAGCAGCGCGGCGCCCGCCTCGGGGGTCAGTTCCTCGCCGCCCCGGTCCGAGCCGACCCCGGCCGCGTCGAGGAGGGCTCCGAGGACCTGCCCGGCGGGGGGCACGACGACCGGGTCGCCGGGCCGGGCCGGGTAGGAGTCCAGGACCGCGACGGTCGCGACCTCCTCGCCGGCCTCCTCCAGGAGCACCGCGGCCGCCTGGGCGACCAGGCCGCCCAGCGACCAGCCCACCAAGTGGTAGGGGCCGGACGGCCGCACCGAGCGGATCTGCGCCACGTAGTCGGCGGCGACCTCCTCCAGGCTCTCCGGCCGGTGGCCGGGCTCGGCGAAGGCGCGGGCCTGCAGGCCGTACACCGGGTGTCCGGCGGGCAGGTGCCGCAGCAGGGCCGCGTACCGCCAGCTCAGGCCGCCCGCGGCGTGGAAGCAGAAGACCGGCGGGAGTTCGCCTCGGGTGCGCAGCGGCAGCAGGACGTCCAGCGCGCTCGCGGCGTCCGCGCCCTCGTCGTCGAGGGCGGCGCCGACTCCGGCGACCGTCGGCGCCAGGAACAGGGCCTGGATGCCGAGCTCGGCGCCGAGGACGGAACGGATCCGGCTGACCAGTCCGGCCGCGAGCAGCGAGTTGCCGCCGAGGGCGAAGAAGTCGTCGTCGATGCCGACTTCGGCGACGCCGAGGACGTCCGCGAACAGCCCGCACAGCAGTTCCTCGCGAGGGGTGCGCGGGCCGCGTCCGCCGCGCCCGGCGTCGGCGGGGACGGGCAGCGCTGCCCGGTCCAGTTTGCCGTTGGCGGTGAGCGGCAGCGCGTCGAGGGTGACGATCGTGGCCGGCACGAGGTAGTCCGGCAGCGTCTCGGCCAGCCGGGCGCGCATCTCCGCCGCGTCCGGGGCGGTTTCGCCGGGCGCGGGAACCGTGTAGGCGACGAGCCGCTTGTCGCCCGGCCGGTCCTCCCGGACGAGGGAGACCGCGTGGGCCACTCCGGGCAGGGCCGCGAGCGCGCCGTCGACCTCACTGAGCTCGATGCGGAAGCCGCGCAGCTTCACCTGGTCGTCGGCCCGGCCGACGAACTCCAGGACGCCGTCGGGGCGGCGACGTGCCAGGTCGCCCGAGCGGTACATCCGTGCCCCCGGCTCCCCGAACGGGTCGGCGACGAAGGAACGGGCGGTCAGCGCCGGGTCGTTCTCGTAGCCCCGGGCGAGCCCGGAGCCCGCGAGATACAGCTCGCCGACGGCGCCGGTCGGGACCGGCTCCAGCTCGGCGGACAGCACGTAGGCCGCCATCCCGGCCAGCGGGACGCCGATCGGCACGTTGTCCGGGACCGGGTCGCCGGACCGCATCACGTGGTGGGTCGCGAAGACGGTGGTCTCGGTGGGGCCGTAGCCGTTGCTGACGACCGTGCCGGGGCAGGCGGCGAGGACCTTGCGGACGGCGTCGGCGGGGACCACGTCGCCGCCGGTGCGGACTTCGCGGACGCCGGCGAAGCAGCCGGGCTCCTCCTCAGCGAGCCAGCGGAACAGGCCCGCCGTCAGCCACAGTCCGGTGACGCGCTCGGCGACCAGGAGCCGGGCCAGCGTCCGCAGGTCGACCTCTCCGGGCGGGGCGACGACGACGGTCCCGTGGTTGAGCAGGGTCCCCCACAGCTCCAGCAGCGCGGCGTCCCAGGCGTGCGAGGAGTGGAACAGCACCCGCTCCAGCGCGCCCGGGGCCCAGCAGGGCTCGTCGGCCAGCTCGACGACGTCGCGGTGGGTGACCGCCACGCCCTTGGGCACGCCCGTGGAGCCGGAGGTGAACATCACGTACGCCAGCCGGTCCGGCTGGACGGGCATGCCGGGGTCGGTGGGCTCCTGACGGGCCGTGCGCGGATCGGTGTCGACGGCCACGGTCGTGAGGGCGTCGCCCGGCTCGCCGGGCCAGTCGCCGGCGCGGGCCGCGTCGGTGAGCAGCACCCGCGCGCCCGCCCGGTCGAGGACGGTCCGCTGCCGCGGTCCGGGGTGCGCGGGCTCCAGCGGCACGCAGACCGCGCCCGCCTTGAGGACGGCGAGGAAGGCGACGACCAGTTGGGGCGACCGGTCGAGCAGGACGCCGACGCGTGCCTCCGGTCCGGTGCCGAGCTCGAGCAACAGCCGGGCCAGCCGGTTGGCGCGCTCGTCCAGCTCTCGCCAGGTGAGCCGCTCGTCGCCGAAGGACACCGCGACGACGTCCGGGGTGCGGGCGGCGAGGGCGGCGGCCCGGCCGTGAATCGTGTCGAGGAGCGTGCCGTACGGGCCGGACGGGTCGAGCGCAGTCCGCATGCCGCCGTCGGCGAGAGCGCGACGCTCCTCCCGGGACAGCCCGGGCGTCAGCCCGCCCACGCGTCCCACCGGCTGCTCCGGGTCGGCCGCGACCGACTCCAGGACACGGGTCAGCCGCTCCAGCAGGGCCGGCGCGGTCGCCGCGCCGATCACGTCGGGCCGGTGGTCGAGGCGGAACCGCAGGCCCTGCGCGCGCAGCGACGCGACCAGCAGCATCGGGTAGTGGGCCGCGTCCCGGCCCTGCACCGCGGTGGCGCGCAGCCGGGACGGGGCGCGCTCGGTGTTCTCCGGCAGCGGGTAGTTCTCGTAGACGAGGGCCGTGTCGAACAGCGGCCGGACGCCTGCGATCCGGTGCACGTCGGCGAGGCCGAGGTACTGGTGGGTGCGCAGGGCGGTCTGTTCGTCCTGGACGCGGGCCAGGGCGGCGCTCCAGCGCTCGGAGCGGTCGAACCGGACCCGTGCCGGCAGGGTGTTGATGAACAGGCCGATCATGTTCTCGGCGCCGGGGAGCTCCGGCGGCCGGCCGGAGACCGTGGTCCCGAACAGGACGTCGTCGCGGTCGAGATGACGGCCGAGGACCAGCGCCCAGGCCGTCTGGACCACGGTGTTCATGGTGACGCCGGCTCGGGCCGCGTGGGCCTGGAGGGAGGCGGTGAGCTCCGGTGACAGGTCGTGGACGATCTGCTCGGGCAGCGCGGGTCCCGCCGGCTCCCGGCCGGGGGCGAGCAAGGTGGGCTCCTCGACGCCGGCGAGCGTCTCCCGCCAGGCCCGCTCGCTCGCCTCGCGGTCCTGCGCGGCGAGCCAGGTGACGTACGAGCGGAACGGGGCGGGCGTGGACAGCGCGGAGGCGTCGCCGCCGTTCTCGTACAGGGTGACCAGTTCGCGCAGGAACAGCGGCATCGACCAGCCGTCGAGCAGGATGTGGTGCTTGGTGATGACCAGCCGGTGCCGTTCGGCGCCGAGCCGGATCAGCAGGAAGCGGACCAGCGGCGGCCGGCTCAGGTCGAACCGGCGCCCGCGGGCTGCCTCGGTGAGGGCCGCCAGCTCCCGCTGGACGGCGCCCTCGGGCAGCGCGCTCAGGTCGGCCTCGTCCCAGGGCAGGGTCGCGGTACGCGGCACGACCTGGACGGCCGTTCCGTTCGTGCGGTGGTGGAAACCGGCCCTCAGGTTGGGATGGCGGTCCAGAACGGTCTGGCCGGCGGTGCGCAGGGCCGCCGGGTCGAGCGGGCCTTCGAGGTCGAGGACCAGCTGGACGGTGTAGACGTCCGTGCCGCTGTCGTCCGCCTGGAGGGCGTGGAAGAACAGGCCCTCCTGGAGCGGAGTGAGGGCGAAGGCATCCTCCAGACCGCCGGGGGCGGCGGCGAAGTCGTCGATCTCGGGCTGGGTCAGCCCGGAGGTCGGCAGGTCGCCGGGGGTGAGGGCGCCGCCGCGCTCGGACTGGCCGGGGTCGGCGAGGGCGCGCAGGGCGGTGAACCACAGCTCGGCGAGCTCCTCCATCTCGGCGCGGTCGAAGAGACCGGCCGGCCAGGAGTACGTGACGTGGAGCCGCGGTCCGCCGTCGCCGTCCCGGGTCACCGCGTTGATCTCCACACAGTGGCCGAACGGCATGCCCGGGTCGGCGGGCAGCAGCGGGATCCGCAGGTCCGACGCGCTCGACCAGCCCGCGGTCCCGTTTTCGCCGAGCGTGTCGCCGCCGGTGCCGACCCGCCCCAGGTAGTTGAAGCCGATCTGCGGGGTGGCGGCGCCCGCGAGGGCGAGCGCGGTGTCCGCGTTCAGGTAGCGCAACAGGCCGTAGCCGAGCCCGTTGTCGGGCAGGGCCCGCAGCTGCTCCTTGATCCGTCCGAGCGCGGCGACGGTCGCGGCGCCGCCCTCCAGCGCCTCGTCCAGGTCGATCACGCCCGGGTCGAGCCGGACCGGGAACCGGCTGGTGAACCAGCCGACCGTACGGGACAGGTCGAGGGTCTCGTCGAGCTCCTCGCGGCCGTGGCCCTCCATGTCGACCAGGACGGCGTGGGAGGCGTCCTGGGTCCAGCGGCGGCGCCACCGGGCGACCGCGAGGGCCAGGCCGGTGAGCAGCACGTCGTTGATCTGGGTGCGGAAGCGGGCCGGCACGTCGGTCAGCAGCGCCGTCGTCAGGTCCGCCGGGAGGGCGGCCGTCAGGTGCTCGGCCGTCTCGCGGGTGTCGACGGCGGGGTCGAGGCGGCGCGCGCCGAGGAGCGGGTCGCGCTCCTGGGTCTGCCGCCGCCACAGCGGGAGTTCGGCGATCCGGGCCGGGTTCTGCGCCTCCATGACGAGGGCCTGCGCCCAGCGGCGGAACGTCGTCCCGACGGGGGCGGGCCGCGGTTCGCGGCCGTCGCGCGCGGCCTGCCAGGCGGCGGCGAGGTCGGGCAGCAGGATCCGCCAGGACACGCCGTCGACGACGAGGTGGTGCAGGAGGACGAGGAGGAAGCCCTGCTCGTCCGGGCCGGCGTCGAACCAGACGACCTGGAGCAGCACGCCGTTCTCCGGGTCGAGCCGGCGCCGGGCCGCCTCGCCGTGCGCCGACACCGCCGCGGCGAGGTCGCCGGCGTCCCGTACGTCGACACGGGTGACACAGGCGCGGGCGTCGACGCTGCCGCGCGGGGCCGTCTCCAGGTTCCAGGGCAGGCCGAGTTCGGCGCCGGTGAGCCGGGCGCGCAGGACGTCGTGGTGGTCCACGACGGCCTGGACGGCCCTGGTCAGCGCGTCCTGTCCGAGGTCGCCGGGGACGCGCAGGAGGACGGACTGGTTGAGGCCCTGGAACGGGCCGCCGAGCTGGTGGAGCCAGCGGACCACCGGGGTGCCGGGGATCGCCCCGATGCCGTCGTCGGCGACGGGCGCGGCCTCCGCGGAGGCGGGCCGGATCGCGGTCACCAGCTCCGCGACGGTCTGGTGGCGGAAGATGTCCCGCGGGGTGACGACCAGTCCGGCCCGGCGGGCCCGGCCGGCGACCTGGATGGCGTTGATGCTGTCGCCGCCCAGGGCGAAGAAGTTGTCGTCGGCGCCGACTTCGGCCAGGTTGAGGACCTCGCCGACGATCCGGCACAGCAGGACGTGCGGGTCGTCGTCGGCGGTGACGTGCTCGCCCGACGTGGCCGCCTTGGCGGCGGGGGCGGGCTGCTCGGGGGCGGGCAGCGCGGCCTTGTCGGTCTTGCCGTTGACGGTCAGCGGGATGCGGTCGATCTCCATGAGGACGGAGGGCAGCAGGTGCGCCGGCAGGGCGGCCCGCAGGTGCGTCCGCACCGCGCCGAGGTCCAGGTCGTGGCCCGCCTCGGGCACGAGGTAGCCGACGAGCTGCCGGACGCCCGGGCGGTCCTCGCGGACGGTCGCCACGGCGCGCGCGATGCCCGACGCCTCGGCCAGGGCGGCCTCCACCTCGCCGAGTTCGATGCGGAAGCCGCGCAGCTTGACCTGGTCGTCGGCGCGCCCCACGAACCGCAGACGGCCGTCGCGCATCCGGCTGACCACGTCGCCGGTGCGGTACATCCGGCTGCCTGCGGGGCCGAACGGGTCGGCGACGAAGCGCTCGGCGCTCAGGCCGGGCCGACCCAGGTAGCCGCGGGCCACGCCGATCCCGGCGACGTACAGCTCGCCGGGGACACCGACGGGGACCGGCCGCAGCCGGTCGTCCAGCACATGGACGCGCATGTTGGGCAGCGGCCCGCCGATCGGCGGCACGCCGGCCTCGGGCGCGAGCGGCCCGGCCATGGTGCAGGACACCGTGGTCTCGGTGGGCCCGTACGCGTTGAACATGCGCCGCCCGGGCGCCCACGTGGCGACCAGGCCGGCCGGGGCGGCCTCACCGGCCGTCACCAGGGTGCGGACCGTGCGCAGGCTCGCGGGCGACAGCTGGGCGAGCACCGCCGGAGGCAGCGTCGCGTGGGTCACGCCCTGCTCGCGCAGCAGCGCGGGCAGTTCGGCGACCTGGAGCAGCATGTCGGCCGGGCCGAGCACCAGGCACGCACCGGCGGACAGCGGGGTGCAGATCTCCGACATCGCGGCGTCGAAGCTGAGCGACGCGAACTGGAGCGCCCTGCTCCCCGGACCCATCGCGTACGGACCGGTCCTGGCCAGGACGATGTTGGGGATGCCGCCGTGCTCGACGACGACGCCCTTGGGGCGGCCGGTGGAGCCGGAGGTGTAGATGACGTACGCGGGCGTGCGGGCCGTCAGCGGGGCGGTGCGGTCGGCGTCGACCGGGTTCCGCGGAGACCGGTCGGCGAGCGCGGCGACGGTGTCCGGGGCGTCGAGGACGATCCGCTCGGCGTCCACCGAGTGCGGGACCCGCGCCTCGGCCTCGCCGGTGGTGACCACCAGGCGCGGCCGGGCGTCGTCGAAGAAGTACGCGATGCGGTCGGCGGGGTACTCGGTGTCGACGGGCAGGTAGGCCGCGCCGGACTTCAGGACGGCGAGCACCGCGACGACCATCTCCGGCGAGCGGGGCACCGCGATCGCCACGACGGACTCGGGACCCGCGCCCCGCCCGATCAGCAGATGGGCCAGCCGGTTGGCGCGCTCGTTCAACTCCGCGTACGAGAGGGTGACCTCGCCCGCCGAGAGGGCGGGCGCGTCCGGCGTGCGGGCGACCTGGGCCTCGATCAGCTCCGGCACGAGGAGCTCGGGCAGGGGGCGCGCGGTGTCGTTCCAGCCGTGGAGCAGCTGGTCCCGCTCGGCCGCGCTCAGGATGTCGACGTCCTCGATACGGCGGTCGGCGTCCGCGACCACGGCCCGCAGCACCGTGACGAACCGCTGGGCCATCGCCTCGACGGTCTCGCGGTCGAACAGGTCCGCGGCGAAGGCCACGGTGCCGTGCAGACCCGCCGGCGCGCCCTCGTCGGAGCGCTGCTCGGAGAGCCGCACCGACAGGTCGAACTTGGCGCGTCCCGCCCCGTCCCCGACGGGCTCGCCGACGGCGTCGACGGCCAGTCCGGCGAGGTCGACGTCGGCCCGGGAGACGTTGTCCAGGGAGAGCATGACCTGGAAGAGCGGGTGGTACGCGGGCGACCGTCGCGGGCCGGCCGCGTCCACGACCCGTTCGAACGGGACGTCCTGATGGGCGTAGGCGGCGAGGTCGGTCTCCCGGACCCGGGCGAGCAGCTCGCGGAAGGACGGGTTGCCGGAGGTGTCCGTGCGCAGCACCAGGGTGTTGACGAAGAAGCCGACCAGGTCGTCGAGCGCCTCGTCGCCGCGTCCCGCCACCGGCGTGCCGATCGGGACGTCCGTGCCCGCGCCGAGGCGCGTCAGCAGGCCGGCCAGCGCCGCCTGGAGGACCATGAAGACCGTGGTCCTGCTGGAGCGCGCGAGGTCGAGCAGACCGGTGTGCAGCTCGTCGTCGAGCGAGAGGGACACAAGACCGCCGTCGTGCCCGGCCTCCTCCGGCCGGGGCCGGTCGGTGGGCAGGGCCAGGACGTCGGGGAGACCCGCGAGGGTCTGCGTCCAGTGGGCGAGCTGGCGGGAGATCTCGCTGTCCGGGTCCGCTTCGTCGCCGAGCAGCTCGCGCTGCCACAGGGCGTAGTCCGCGTACTGGACCGGCAGCGGCGCCCACTGCGGCGCACCGCCCTCGCACCGGGCCGTGTACGCGGCGGCCAGGTCCCGTACGAGGGGCCGCATGGAGGAGGCGTCGCCGGCGATGTGGTGCAGCACCAGTACGAGGACGTGGTCCTCCGGACCGAGCTCCAACAGCTGGGCGCGCAGCGGGAGATCGGTGTCCAGCGCGAAGTCGACGCGCTGCGCGGCTGCCACGGCCGCGTCGATGCCGGACTCCTCGACCTGGACGACGTGCAGGTACGGACGCGCTTCGGCCGGCTCGAGGACGACCTGGGCGGGCGTGCCGTCGGGGGCCGGGAAGACGGTGCGCAGGGACTCGTGGCGGGTCACCACGTCGGCGAGCGCGGCCTCCAGCGCGAGGGCGTCCAGCGGGCCGCGGAGCCGGGTGACCATCGGGATGTTGTACGTCCCTGCCGTGGCGCCCAGCTCGCTCAGCGCCCACAGGCGGCGCTGGGCGTACGAGAGCGGGACGTCGGCGGGCCGCGGCTGCGGGACGAGCGCGGGCCTGGTCTCCGCTCCGCGCTCCAGGCACGGGGCGAGGGCGGCGACGGTGGGGGTCTCGAACAGAGCACGGACGGGCAGTTCGACGCCGAGGACCGAGCGGATCCGGGAGACGAGACGGGTCGCCAGGAGCGAGTGACCGCCGAGGTCGAAGAAACTGTCGTCGATCCCCACCCGGGACAGACCCAGGATCTCCGCGAACAGACCGCACAGGATGTCCTCCTGCGCCGTCCGCGCCTCACGCCGAACCGCTCCCGAGGCCGCAGGGGCGGGCAGCGCCTTGCGGTCGGTCTTGCCGTTCGGGGTCAGCGGTACCGACTCCAGGGCGACCACGGCGGAGGGGACCATGTATTCCGGCAGCACGTCGGCGACCGCGCGGCGAACCGCCTCCGCATCCAGGGCCGTTCCGTCCACCGGAACGACGTAACCGACGAGACGACGGTCGTTCGGGGAGTCCTCACGGACCATCGCCACGGCACGCGCGACGCCGGGGACGCCGGCGAGTGCGGACTCGACCTCGCCGAGCTCGATGCGGTAGCCGCGGACCTTCACCTGATCGTCGACACGGCCGACGAACTCCAGCACGCCGGACTCCGTCCAACGGACCAGGTCGCCGGTCCGGTACATGCGCGTCCCCTCGGCTCCGAAGGGATCGGCGACGAACCGCTCGGACGTCAGACCGGGTCGGTTCAGGTACCCCTGGGCGACGCCGTCGCCTGCGATGTACAACTCACCGGCCACACCCGGCGGGACCAGACGAAGCCGGCTGTCCAGCACGTAGACGCGGGTGTTCGCGATGGGGGCGCCGATCGGCGTACGACCGTCCCCCGAAACGAGCGCCTGGGTGGACCAGATCGTGGTCTCCGTGGGTCCGTACATGTTCCACACCGACGCGCCGGCGTCCGCCAGCTCCGAGGCCAGCCGACCGTCCAGCGCCTCACCACCGACCAGGATCCGCAGGTCCTGCGCAGCCTCCGGGTCGGCTTCCATCAGCGCACGCCACAGACCAGGAGTCGCCTGCATCACCGACACGCCCTCGGCCCGCACCAGCCGGCCGAGCGCGGCTGGGTCGCGCACCACATCACGATCCGCGACCACCACGACCGCGCCCGACACCAGCGGAAGAAACACCTCCAGCAGCGAGATGTCGAACCCGAAGGTCGTCACCGCCAACCACTTCTCCCCCGCCGACAGACCCACCTGAGAACCCATCGACCACAGGAAATTCGTCAGCGCGCCATGCGGCACCACCACACCCTTCGGACGACCCGTCGAACCCGACGTGTACAGCACATACGCCGCATCCTGCTCTGACACCCCGCACTCCACCGCCAACTCCGCAGCGGGCTCGACCGCGTCGAGAAGCACCACCGGGACACCGATGTCGTCGGGCAGCCGGTCCGCGGTGCCACGGGTCGACAGGATCACCGAGGGAGAAGCGTCGGCGAGGATGTAGGCGATCCGGTCGGCCGGGAAGTCCAAGTCCACCGGCAAAAACGCCCCGCCCGCCAGACCCACACCAAGCATCGCCACCACCGCATCCACCGAACGCGGCACCGCCAACGCCACCACCGAACCACGACCCACACCCACACGCGTCAGCTCATTCGCCACACCCACCGCACGCGACCACAACTCCCCATACGACACACGCACCTCACCACACACCACCGCAAGCTCACCCGGAGCCGACGCCACACGCTCCGCGAACCACACCGGCACCACACCCACCGGCACCACGGCGCCCGACGCGTTCCAACCACTCAGCAACCGATCACGCTCAGCGGCGTCGAGGATCTCGACGTCGGCGATGGAGCGGTCGGGGTCGGCGACGGCCGCGCGGAGCAGGCGCTCCAGGCGGGCGACGATCGTGTCGACCGTCTCGCGGTCGAAGAGGTCCGCGGAGTAGTCGGCGACGCCTTCCAGGCCGTTCGGGACTCCGTTCGCGGTGTGCCGCTCCCCGAGTCCCAGCGAGAGGTCGAACCGGGCCCACGCGGACGCGCCGGCCTCGGCGGACGCGGACAGCCCCGGCAGTTCGAGCGCGGCGTCACGCGAGTTCTGCACGGTCAGCGTCACCTGGAACAGCGGGTGACGGGTCAGCGACCGCTGCGGGTTGAGCGCCTCGACGATGCGCTCGAACGGCAGGTCCTGGTTGGCGTACGCCGCGAGGTCGGTCTCCCGGACCCGGGCGAGCAGCTCGCGGAAGGACGGCGCGCCGGAGGTGTCGGTGCGCAGCACCAGGGTGTTGAGGAAGAAGCCGACGAGGTCGTCCAGGGTGTCGTCGGTGCGGCCGGCGATCGGGGCGCCGATCGGGATGTCGTCGCCCGCGCCGAGCCGGTTGAGGACGGACGCGAGTCCGGCCTGGAGGACCATGAAGAGGCTGGTGCCCGTGGCGCCGGCCAGGGCCAGGAGCTGGCGGTGCAGCTGGGCGTCGAAGGAGAACCGCAGCTTCGCGCCGCACTGCGCGCCGCTGAGCGGCCGGGGCCGGTCGACGGGCAGGGCGAGCTCTTCCGGCAGTCCGGCCAGGGCCTCGGTCCAGTGGGCGAGTTGGCGGGAGATCTCGCTGTCCGGGTCCGCTTCGCCGCCGAGCAGCTCGCGCTGCCACAGCGTGTAGTCCGCGTACTGGACGGGGAGCGGCGTCCACTGCGGGGCGGCGCCCTGGAGCCGGGCCGCGTAGGCCGTGGAGAGGTCCGCGGCGAGCGGGGCGAGGGACCCGGCGTCGCCGGCGATGTGGTGCAGGACGAGCACGAGGACGTGCTCGTCCGCGCCGGTGGCCAGCAGGGCGGCCCGCAGGGGCGCCTCACGGGTCAGGTCGAAGCCGCTGCCGACCAGCCCGGCGATCAGCGTCTGCGGGTCGGTGTCGCCGGAGGCGTCGAGGACGGTGAGGCCGACGGGCTCCGCCGCGCCGTCGAGGACGGCCTGACGCGGTTCGCCGTCCGCGGCCGGGAAGACGGTCCGCAGGCTCTCGTGGCGCAGCACCACGTCGGCGAGCGCGGCGCCGAGGGCGTCCCGGTCGAGGGCCCCGCTCAGCCGGAGGACCATGGGGATGTTGTAGAGGGGGCTCGCCGGGTCCATCTGGTTGATGAACCACAGGCGGCGCTGGGCGAACGACAGCGGGATCACGTCGGGCCGCTCGGCCGGCGCGGGCGCGGGGCGGGCCGTGCCGGCCCCGTCGAGGCGCTCGGCGAGACCCGCGACGGTCGGGGCCTCGAAGAGGGCCCGGATGCCGAGCTGGACGCCCAGCACCGCGCGGATGCGGCTGAGCAGCCGGGTGGCGAGCAGCGAGTGTCCGCCGAGCTCGAAGAAGCCGTCGTGGACGCCGACCCCGCCGACGCCGAGGACCTCGGCGAACAGGCCGCACAGGATCGCCTCCTGCGGCGTGCGCGGCTCCCGGCCCCGTACCGCCGCGGTCTGCTGCGGCGCGGGCAGGGCCTTGCGGTCGGTCTTGCCGTTCGGCGTCAGCGGCAGCGCGTCGAGGACGACGACGGCCGACGGGACCATGTACTCGGGCAGGACGGCGGCGACCTGGCGACGGGCCGCCTCCTCGTCCAGGGCGGCGCCTTCGACGGGCACGAGGTAGCCGACCAGGCGGCGGTTGCCGGGGGTGTCCTCGCGGACGGCCGCGACGGCGCGGGCGGCGCCGGGGACGGCCGCGAGCGCGACCTCGACCTCGCCGAGCTCGATGCGGTGGCCGCGGATCTTCACCTGGTCGTCGGCGCGGCCGACGAACTCCAGGGCGCCGTCGGCGCGGCGGCGCACCACGTCACCGGTGCGGTACATGCGCGTGCCGGCGGGGCCGTACGGGTCGGCGACGAAGCGTTCGGCGGTGAGGGCGGTGCGGTTCAGGTAGCCGCGGGCCACGCCGCCGCCGGCGAGGTACAGCTCGCCGGGGACGCCGACCGGGACCGGGGTGAGCCGCCGGTCGAGGACGTACGCCTGGGTGTTGCGCAGGGGGCGGCCGATCGGGACGGCTCCGTCCGGCAGTTCCTCGCCGGGGGCGATGCGGTGCTGGACGGCGCTGACCGTGGTCTCTGTGGGGCCGTAGACGTTGAACAGCGCGCCGTCGGGGTGCCGGCGGCGCCAGGAGGCGACGGAGGCCGCGGTGAGGGCCTCGCCGGCGACGAGGAGTTCGGCGCCGGCCGAGGCCTGTTCGACGGTGTCGGTGAGCAGGCCGAGGTGGCTGGGCGTCACCTTCAGGAGGCTGAAGTCCTTCTCGACGGCGCCTTCGAGGAAGTCGGTGAGCTGGATGTGCCCGCCGACGGTGAGCGGTACGTGCAGCGAGGTCACCGTGGTGTCGAAGGAGACCGAGGAGTGCAGCAGCACGGCGCCCGCGACGCCCTCGTAGTCGGCGACGGCGCCCGCGATGTAGTCGGCGAGGCCGGCGTGCCGGACGACGACGCCCTTCGGGTTGCCGGTGGAGCCGGAGGTGTAGATGACGTACGCGGCGTGGTCGGGCAGCAGGGGGCCCGTACGGTCCGCGTCGGCGGGGTCGTCGGCGCGGTGCCCGGCGAGTTCGGCGACGGTCGTCGCGGCGTCGAGGGCGAGGACCGGCTGCGTGGCGCCCTTGGGCAGGTGCGGCACGACGTCCTGGGTGGTGACGACGAGGGCGGGCGCGGAGTCGGCCAGCATGTAGGCGATGCGGTCGGCGGGGTACTCGGTGTCGACGGGCAGGTAGGCCGCGCCGGACTTCAGGACGGCGAGCACCGCGACGACCATCTCCGGCGAGCGGGGCACCGCGATCGCCACGACGGACTCGGGACCCGCGCCCCGCCCGATCAGCAGGTGCGCCAGCCGGTTCGCGCGCTCGTTCAGCTCCGCGTACGTGAGGGTCACGTCGCCGCCGGACACGGCCGGCGCGCCCGGCGTGGCGGCCGCCTGCGCCTCGATCATCTGCGGCGCCAGGAGGTCCGGCAGGGGGCGGGCGGTGTCGTTCCAGCCGTGGAGCAGCTGGTCGCGCTCGGCGGCGCTCAGGATGTCGACGTCCTCAATACGGCGGTCGGCGTCCGCGACCACGGCCTTCAGGATGGCGACGAACCGGTCCGCCATGGCCTCGACCGTCGCGCGGTCGAACAGGTCCGTGGCGAACTCGGCGAGGGCGTCGAGGCCGGCGGGCGCGCCGTCGGCGGTGAGGCGCTCGTTGAGGCCGAAGGACAGGTCGAAGCGTGCCACGCCGCCGCTGCCCGGCTCGGCGCCGATGGTCAGACCCGGCAGCGCCAGGGTGGGCTGCGCGGTGTTCTGCAGGGCGAGCACGATCTGGAAGAGCGGGTGACGGCCCAGCGACCTGGGTGGGTTCAGGGCCTCGACGAGGCGCTCGAACGGCACGTCCTGGTGGGCGTAGGCGGCGAGGTCGGTCTCCCGGACGCGGCCCAGCAGTTCACGGAAGGACGGGTTGCCGGAGGTGTCGGTCCGCAGCACGAGCTCGTTGATGAAGAAGCCGACCAGCTCCTCCACGGCGTCGTCGGTGCGGCCGGCGATCGGTGTGCCGATCGGGATGTCCGTGCCCGCGCCGAGGCGGGTCAGCAGGCTGGCAAGCGCCGCCTGGAGGACCATGAACAGGCTGGTGCCGGACTCCCGGGCAAGGGTCAGCAGCTGCCGGTGCAGCGCGGCGTCCAGCTCGAAGCGGATCCGCTCGCCCCGGTGCGAGGAGGCGTCGGGGCGGGGCCGGTCGGTGGGCAGGGTCAGCTCGTCGGGGAGGCCCGCGAGGGTCTGCGTCCAGTGGGCGAGCTGGCGGGCGATCTCGCTGTCCGGGTCGGACTCGTCGCCGAGCACCTCGCGCTGCCACAGGGCGTAGTCCGCGTACTGGACCGGCAGCGGCGCCCACTGCGGCGCGGCGCCCTCGCACCGGGCGGCATAGGCGTCGCCCAGGTCGCGGGCGAGCGGCCGCATGGACCAGGCGTCGCCGGCGATGTGGTGCAGCACCAGCACGAGGACGTGCTCGTCCGGCCCGAGGCTGAGCAGCCGGGCGCGCAGCGGCGTCTGCACGGCCAGGTCGAACCCCTGACGAACCGTCTCGGCGACGTGCGCGGCGACCTCGTCCTCCGTCACGTCGGCGGTACGCAGGACCCGGCCCGCGACGGTCTCGGCGTCGAGGACGACCTGCGTGGGCGTGCCGTCGGGCGCGGGGAAGACCGTCCGCAGGGACTCGTGGCGGGTGACCACGTCGGCGAGCGCGGCCTCCAGCGCGAGGGCGTCCAGCGGGCCGTGCAGACGCAGGCCCAGGGAGATGTTGTAGAGCGGGCTCTCGGTGTCCAGCTGGTTGATGAACCACAGCCGGCGCTGGGCGTACGAGAGCGGGATCTCGGCCGGCCGCCGCTGCGGGACGAGCGCGGTACGGGCGGCCGCGGCGCCGCCGCCGTCGAGGTGACGGGCGAGGGCGGCGACGGTGGGGGTCTCGAACAGGGCGCGGACGGGCAGTTCGACGCCGAGGACCGAGCGGATCCGGGAGACGAGGCGGGTCGCCAGGAGCGAGTGACCGCCGAGGTCGAAGAAACTGTCGTCGATCCCGACCCGGGACAGGCCCAGGATCTCCGCGAACAGACCGCACAGGATGTCCTCCTGCGCCGTCCGCGCCTCACGCCGAACCACTCCCGAGGCCGCAGGGGCGGGCAGCGCCTTGCGGTCCGTCTTGCCGTTCGGCGTCAGCGGCACCGACTCCAAAACGACCACAGCCGACGGGACCATGTACTCCGGCAGCACGTCGGCGACCGCGCGGCGAACCGTCTCCGCATCCAGGGCCGTTCCGTCCGCCGGAACGACGTAACCGACGAGACGGTGGTCGTTCGGGGAGTCCTCACGGACCATGGCGACCGCGCGGGCGACGCCGTCCACCTTCGACAGGGCGGTTTCGACCTCGCCGAGCTCGATCCGGTAGCCCCGGACCTTCACCTGATCGTCGACGCGGCCGACGAACTCCAGCGCGCCCGCGTCGGTCCAGCGGACCAGGTCGCCCGTGCGGTACATCCGGGAACCCGGCTCACCGAACGGGTCCGTCACGAACCGCTCCGACGTCAGACCCGGACGGCCCAGGTAGCCACGAGCCACGCCCTCGCCGGCGATGTACAACTCACCGGCCACACCCGGCGGCACCAGTCGCAGACGCCCGTCCAACACGTACACCTGCGTGTTCGCGATCGGTCCTCCGATCGGCGTACGACCGTCCCCGGTCAGCAGGGCGCTCGTCGACCAGATCGTGGTCTCCGTCGGCCCGTACATGTTCCACACCGACGCACCCGTCTCCGCGAGCACGCCCGCAAGCTGAGCGTCCAACGCCTCACCGCCGACCAGGATCCGCAGACCCTCGGCGGCCTCCGGGTCGACCTCGGTCAGCGCACGCCAGAGACTCGGCGTCGCCTGCATCACCGACACGCCCTCGGCCCGCACCAGCCGGCCGAGCGCCACCGGATCACGCACCACATCACGATCCGCGACCACCACGACCGCGCCCGACACCAGCGGCAGGAACACCTCCAGCAGCGAGATGTCGAACCCGAAGGTCGTCACCGCCAACCACTTCTCCCCCGCCGACAGACCCACCTGAGAACCCATCGACCACAGGAAGTTCGTCAGCGCGCCATGCGGCACCACCACACCCTTCGGACGACCCGTCGAACCCGACGTGTACAGCACATACGCCGCATCCGACGCCGACACCCCGCACTCCACCGCCAACTCCGCAGCGGGCTCGACGGTGTCGAGGAGCAGCACCGGAACGCCGGTGTCGTCGGGCAGCCGGTCCGCGGTGCCATGGGTCGAGAGGATCACCGAGGGAGAAGCGTCGGCGAGGATGTAGGCGATCCGGTCGGCCGGGAAGTCCAAGTCCACCGGCAAAAACGCTCCACCGGCCAGACCCACACCCAGCATCGCCACCACCGCATCCACCGAACGCGGCACCGCCAACGCCACCACCGAACCACGACCCACACCCACACGCGTCAGCTCATTCGCCACACCCACCGCACGCGACCACAACTCCCCATACGACACACGCACATCACCACACACCACCGCAAGATCACCCGGAGCCAACGCAACACGCTCCGCGAACCACACCGGCACCACACCCACCGGCACCACGGCACCCGACGCGTTCCAACCACTCAGCAACCGATCACGCTCAGGGCCTTCCAGCACATCGACCGCACCCACAGGCCGGTCCGCGTCCATGACCGCCGCACGCAGCACACGCTCCAGTCGTCGAAGGATTCGGTCCGCCTCCGCCCGGTCGAAGAGGTCGGGGCGGTAGTCGATGCGGACCTGCACGCCGGCCGCCGTCCGGGAGACGACGAGGGTCAGCGGGTAGTGGGTGGCGTCGCGGCCCTTGGCGCCGACGAGGCGCAGGCCGGATTCCAGTCGGGCGCCCTCGGCGGCCGGGTCCACGGGGTAGTTCTCCACCAGCACGGTGGTGTCGAAGAGTTCGCCTGCGCCGGCGAGCGCCTGGATCTCGGCGAGGCCGAGGTGCTGGTGCGGGCCCAGGTCGGACTGCTCGTTCTGCACGCGCGCGAGCGCCTTCGACCACGGCTCGTCCTCGTCGAGCGCGACCCGGACCGGGACGGTGTTGATGAAGAGGCCGACCATGGACTCGACGCCGGGGACCTCGGCCGGGCGGCCGGCCACGGTGGTGCCGAACACGACGTCGTCGCGGCCGGTCAGGCGGCCCAGGACGACGGCCCAGGCGAGCTGGACGACGGTGTTGAGGGTCACCGCGCCGGAGGCGGCGAGCTCCGCGATGCCGTCGCCGAGGTCGGCGGGGAGCAGGGTCTCGACGCGCTCCGGCATGCGGGCCTCGCGGCCGGCGCCGGCCGGGGCGAGGCGGGTGCCCTCCTCGACGCCGGTGAGGGTGCGCCGCCAGACCTGCTCGGTCTCGGTGCGGTCCTGGGCGGCCAGCCACTGGAGGTAGTTCTTGTACGGGGTGACCGGCGGCAGGGCGCTCTCGCCCTGCTCGTAGACGGTGAACAGCTCGCGCAGGACGACCGGCATGGACCAGCCGTCGAGCAGGATGTGGTGGTTGGTGACGACCAGCCGGTGCAGCGCGTCCTCGCGGCGGATCAGCAGGCAGCGGATCAGCGGCGGCTGGGCCAGGTCGAAGCGCTCGGCGCGGTCTTGGTCGGCGAGCCGGCCGAGCTCGGCCTCCCGCTCGTCGGCGGGCAGGTGGGTGAGGTCCGCCTCGCGCCAGGGCAGTTCGACCTCGCGGAGGATGAACTGCACCGGCTTTCCGGACCGTACGGAGCGGAATCCGGCCCGCAGGTTGGCGTGGCGGCGGAGCAGCGCGGTCATCGCGTTCTTGAGGCGGTCCGCGTCGAGCGGCCCCTCCAGGTCGACGGCGAGCTGGACGGCGTAGACGTCGGGGCCTGCGCCGTCGTCGAGCAGGGAGTGGAACAGGAGGCCTTCCTGCAGGGGGGACAGGGGCAGGACGCCCTCGAGTCCGGACGGCTTGCGGGCCGGTCGGCTGGTGTGCGTCACGTCAGATCCTCCAGGTCGGCCAGGTCGGCCTCGAGCTCGTCGATCTCGTCCTGGTCCAGGTCCACCAGGGAGAGGTCGGATGTCGTCAGACTGCGGGTGGCGCCCCCGTCGGGGGCGGCGTGTGCGGTGCTGTACCGCGTGAGGGCGTCGAGGGCCTCGAACCAGAGACTGGTGAGGTCGTCGATGTCGGGGTCGTCGAAGAGGCCGCCGGGCCACGTCCACGTCACGGTCAACTCGGGTCCCGAGGGCCGGTCGTGGGTGACCGCGTTCACCTCCAGGCTGTGGGCGAACGGCAGGTCCGGGTCCGTCGGGGCGATGCGCACGTCCTCGGGCGCCGCGCCCCAGTCGGCGGGGCCGGTGGAGTGGTCGGTGCGGACGCGGCCCAGGTAGTTGAAGCCGATCTGCGGTGCGGCCCCGCCACGGAGGAGGTCCGCGGTGCGCGGGTTGAGGTGGCGGAGCAGGCCGTACGCGGCGCCCTTGGCGGGGACCGCACGGATCTGGCCGGTCACCCGGCGCAGCGCCTCTCCTGCGCCCGGGGCGCCGCCCCTGGCCTCGTGCCACTTGACGCCCGGGTCGAGGCGCAGCGGGTGCATGGCGGTGAACCAGCCGACGGTGCGGGAGAGTTCGGCGCCGTCGTCGTCTGCGCGGCCGTGGCCCTCCACGTCGAGCAGGACGGTGCCGCCATGGGCGCCGCGTCCGCGGACGCGGCGCCATTCGGCGAGTGCCAGCGCGAGGCCGGTGAGCAGGATCTCGTCGGGGCCGGCGCCGGTGGCCGCGGGCACGGCGGTGAGCAGGGCCTCGGTGCGGTCCGCCGGGAGGGTCCGGGCCCGCCGGCGGGTGGTGGCGTGGGTGTCCACCGCCGGGTCGAGGGGCCGGTCGGCGAGGCGCGGGTCCGCCTGCGCGGTCATCCGTTCCCACAGCGGGAGTTCGGCCTCGACGGCGCCGGTGAGGGCGCGGTCGGCGAGCCGGCGGGCCCAGGTGCGGAAGGAGGTGCGGGCGGGTTCGACGGCGGGCTCGCGGCCGGCCTCCGCGTCGGCCCAGCAGCTCATGAGCTCGGGGACGAGGATGCGCCAGGAGACGCCGTCGACGACGAGGTGGTGTGCGAGGAGCAGGAGCCGTCCGGGGCGTTCCGGGCCGGCGTCGAACCAGACGGCCTGGAGCATGACGCCCCGGTCGGGGTCGAGTGCCCGGCGCGCGGTCTCGGCCTGCTCGGTGAGGAGCGGGGCGAGGGCGTCGTCGGGGACGGCGCTGATGTCGACCCGGCGGACGACGTCGGCGGCGTCGGTCTTGCCGGCCGGCGGGACGTCCAGGGTCCAGGGGCCGTCACCGGTTCGGTCGAGGCGGGCGCGGAGCAGGTCGTGTCCGTCGAGGACGGCCTGCACGGCGGAGACGAGGGCGCGTTCGCCGAGGTCGGCGCCGGTGCGCAGCAGGACGGACTGGTTGAAGCCTTCGACGGGGCCGCCGAGGCCGCGCAGCCACTCCATGATCGGGGTGGCGGGCACGGTTCCGGTGCCGTCGTCCGGCGCCGTCGTGGCGTCGGTCTCCGGGGCGGTCGCGGCCAGGGCGAGGGCCTCGACGGTCTGGTGCTGGAAGATGTCGCGCGGGGTGAGGACGAGCCCGGCCTCCCGAGCGCGGCTGACGAGCTGGATGGAGACGATGCTGTCGCCGCCCATGGCGAAGAAGTTGTCGTCGACGGCGACTTCGGCCACGCCGAGCAGGTCGGCGAAGAGCGCGCACAGCAGCTGCTCGCGCTCGTTGCGCGGGGCGCGTCCGCCGCCGCCCGCGTAGTCCGGTGCGGGCAGCGCCTTGCGGTCCAGCTTGCCGGTGCGGGTGAGGGGCAGCGCCGGCAGCTCGACGAACGCGGCGGGCGTCATGTAGTCGGGCAGCAGGGCCGCGACGTGGGTGCGCAGGGCGTCGGTGTCGAGCGCGGCGCCGGTCGCCGGGACGAGGTAGGCGACCAGGCGCTTGTCGCCGGGCCGGTCCTCGCGGACGACGACGACGGTCTGGGCGACGGCCGGGTGGGCGGCGACCGCGGCCTCGACCTCTCCGAGCTCGATGCGGAAGCCGCGGACCTTGACCTGGGCGTCGGCGCGGCCGGCGAACTCCAGCGCGCCGTCGGCGCGCCAGCGGACCCGGTCGCCGGTGCGGTACATCCGGGAGCCCGGGGCGCCGAAGGGGTCGGCGACGAACCGTTCGGCGGTGAGGCCGGGGCGGCCGACGTAGCCACGGGCCAGGCCCTCGCCGGCGACGTACAGTTCGCCGGTGACGCCGTCCGGGACCGGCCGCATGCGGTCGTCGAGGACGTAGACGCGGGTGTTGTCGAGCGGGCGGCCGATGGGGAAGGAGTTGCGGGCGACGTCCTCGTCGGTGAGGGCGTGGTGGACCACGCACAGGGTCGTCTCGGTGGGGCCGTAGCTGTTGGTGAGCCGGGCGCCCGCGGTCTGCTCCAGGACCTTGCGGACGGCGGTCGCCGAGGCGGTGTCGCCGCCGACGTAGATGTCGCGCAGGTCGCGGAAGGCGTCCGCGTGGTTCTCGGCGAGCAGCCGGAACACGCCCTCGCTGAACAGGCCGACGGTGACGCGGTGCCGGGTCATGGTGGCGGCGAGGGAGGCGATGTCGGTGGCGTCGCCGTCGGAGGCGACGATCCGGGCGCCGCTGAGGAGGGGGCCCCAGAGCTCGTACGTGGAGGCGTCGAAGGACGGCGGCGAGTGCATCAGCACCCGGTCGTCGGCGCCGTGTCCCCAGTAGCGGTCGCGGGCGAGCCCGGCGACGTTGCGGTGGGTGACGGCGACGCCCTTCGGCTCGCCGGTCGAGCCGGAGGTGTACATGACGTACGCGAGCTGGTCGGGGCGGGTGACGGGCAGTTCGGCGCCGGGCGCGTCGGCCGGCGGGAGTCCGTCGTCGACGAGGAGCACGGGCGCGGCACTGTCGGGGACGCGGGCTGCGGTGGCCGCGTCGGCGAGGACCAGGACGGCCGCGGTGCCGTCCAGGATCTGGCGGGTGCGGGCCTCGGGGCTGCGGAGGTCCAGCGGGACGTAGACGGTGCCGGCCTTGGCGACGGCCAGGGTCGCCACGACGTGGGCGGCCCGGTCGGCGAGGAGCAGCGCGACCCGGTCCTCGGGGCGGGCGCCGTGCTCGACGAGGGCGCGGGCGAGCCGGTCGGAGCGCTCGTCGAGCTCGGCGTAGGTCAGGGCGAGGTCGCCCCGGACGAGGGCGACGGCGTC
Source organism: Streptomyces sp. NPDC059875 (assembly GCF_042731085.1). Taxonomy (NCBI): domain Bacteria; kingdom Bacillati; phylum Actinomycetota; class Actinomycetes; order Kitasatosporales; family Streptomycetaceae; genus Streptomyces; species Streptomyces sp. NPDC059875. Next base: position 13,610 of record NZ_JBHWJZ010000007.1, on the reverse strand, counting down.
GGGAGTCCGCTCGGCCTGCCGGCGGAACAGCTCCGGCAGGGACGCCTCGGGCCGCTGGTGGTCGGTGTCGTTGCGGACGACGAGGAGGTCGTGGAGTTCCTCGTCGTCGAGGACCGCGAGGCCGCTGAGCGGCAGCTCGGGGTCGCCGGCGGCGGCGGTCAGGAGCCGCTGGAGGCGGGCGGCGAGCGCTTCGGCGGTGGACCGGTCGAACAGGTCGAGGGCGTACTCGATCTGGCCGAGGACACCGTCCGCGACGCCGTCGTCGGTGTGCCGCTCCCAGAGGCTGACGGACAGGTCGAACTTGGCGACGGGGGCGTCCGCGCCCTCGACCTGGACCCGGAGTCCGGGCAGGTCGAGCTCGGGGCGTCCGGTGTTGTGCAGGATCAGCATGACCTGGAACAGCGGGTGACGGGCCAGGGACCGGACCGGGTTGAGCTCCTCCACCAGCCGCTCGAACGGCAGGTCCTGGTGGGTGTACGCGGCGAGGTCGGTCTCCCGGACCCGGGCGAGCAGTTCACGGAAGGTCGGGTCGCCGGCCGTGTCGGTGCGCAGGACCAGGGTGTTGACGAAGAAGCCGACCAGGTCGTCGAGGGCGTCGTCGGTGCGGCCCGCGATGGGCGTGCCGATCGGGACGTCGTCGCCGGCGCCGAGCCGGGTGAGCAGGGCGGCCAGTCCGGCCTGGAGCACCATGAAGAGGCTGACGCCGTGGGCGCGGGCGAGCGCAGCGAGCGCCGCGTGGGTCTCGGCGCCGAGCTCCAGGGGCACGTTGGCGCCGCGGTAGGTGGCGACGTCGGGGCGGGGCCGGTCGGTGGGCAGGTCGAGTTCCTCGGGGAGGCCGTCGAGGGCGGCCTTCCAGTGGGCGAGCTGCCGCGTGAGCTGGCTCTCCGGGTCGTTCTCGTCGCCCATGACGGTCCGCTGCCACAGGGTGAAGTCGGCGTACTGGACGGGCAGCGGCTGCCAGTCGGGGGCGGCGCCGCGGGTGCGGGCCGTGTAGGCGCGGGACAGGTCGGCGAGGAGCGGGGTGAGCGACCAGCCGTCGCTGGCGATGTGGTGGGTGACGAGGACGAGCACGGCGGCGTCGGGGGCGTCCGTGGCGAGCAGGCGGGCCCGCAGCGGCGGCTGGACGGTCAGGTCGAAGCCGCCAAGGACGGTGTCGGTGATCGCCCGCGGGAGCTCCTCGGCGGCGACGTGGCGTTCCTCCAGGACGGCGGCGCCCTCGACCGGGCCGAGGACGTGCTGGCTGGGTACGCCGTCGGTCTCGGGGAAAACGGTGCGCAGGCTCTCGTGGCGGTCGGTGACGTCGCGGAGCGCGGCGCGCAGGGCGGCCCGGTCGAGCGCGCCGGAGAGGCGGATCACCAGGGGGACGTTGTAGGTGGCGTTGGGTCCTTCGAGCCGGTTGAGGAACCACAGCCGGGTCTGGGCGAAGGACAGCGGGACGCGCTCGCCGCGGTCGGCGGGGACGAGCGCGGGGCGCGTCTCGCCGGGGGCGGTGAGGCGGGCGGCGACGCCGGCGACGGTCGGGGCGTCGAAGAGCGCCTTGACGCCGACGCGTACGCCGAGGGTGGAGGCGATCCGGCTGAGCAGGCGCATGGCGAGCAGGGAGTGGCCGCCGAGGGCGAAGAAGTCGTCGTCGACGCCGACGCGGGCGACGCCGAGCACGTCGGCGAACAGGCCGGCGAGGATCTCCTCCTCCGGGGTGCGCGGGGTGCGGGTCACCGGGCCGCCGAGGTTCTCGGGGGCGGGCAGCGCGGCCCGGTCGACCTTGCCGTTGGCGGTGAGCGGGAGTTCGTCGAGGACGACCACGGCGGTGGGCGTCATGTACTCGGGCAGCCGGCCGGCGACGTGTTCGCGGACGCGGTCGGGCACGAGCTGCGCGCCGGCGGCGGGGACGACGTAGGCAGTGAGCCGCTTGTCGTCCTGCTGGTCCTCGCGGACCAGCGGCAGGGCCTGGCGGACGCCGGGGGCGGACAGCAGGGCGGCCTCGACCTCGCCGAGCTCGATGCGGAAGCCGCGGACCTTGACCTGGTGGTCGGCGCGGCCGACGTACTCCAGGACTCCGGCGGAGTTCCAGCGGACCCGGTCGCCGGTGCGGTACATGCGGGAGCCGGGCGGGCCGAACGGGTCGGCGACGAAGCGTTCGGCGGTGCCGCCGGGGCGGCCGAGGTAGCCGCGGGCGAGGCCGGTGCCGGCGATGTACAGCTCGCCGACGACGCCGTCGGGGACGGGCAGCAGGGCTCCGTCGAGGACGTAGGCGCGGGTGTTCCACATCGGGCGGCCGAGCGGGACCGGTCCGGCGGACAGCGGGGCGCCGGCCGGGACGCGGTGGTCGAGGACGCCGACGGTGGTCTCGGTGGGGCCGTAGTGGTTGACGACGGCGACCTGCGGGTGCCGGGCGCGCCAGGCGGCGAGCTGCTCGGCGTGCAGGGCCTCGCCGCCCGTCATCAGCTCGATGGTCGGCGAGAGTTCGTCGGGCAGCGTGTCGAGGATGGGCAGGTGGCTGGGGGTGGCCTTGAGGAAGGTGAGGCCGCCGGGGACGTCGAGGGTCTCGTCGAGGTCGCCGACGTACAGGCAGCCGCCGGCGAGCAGCGTGCCGTACAGGGTGGTGAGGCCCAGGTCGAAGGAGAGCGGCGAGTGGAGCAGGGTGCGCCCGCTCAGACCGGGGTACTCGGCGGCGCAGCGCACCACGTAGTCCACGAGGGCCCGCTGGTCGACGACGACGCCCTTGGGGGCGCCGGTGGAGCCGGAGGTGTAGACGACGTAGGCGGCGTCGAGGGGGGTGACGGGGGCGGTGCGGTCGCCGTCGGCCGGGTTGTCGGTACGGGCGCGGGTGAGCGCGTCGGCGACGTCGGGGGCGTCCAGGACGAGGACCCGGGCGCCGGCGTCGGCCAGGTGCGGGGCGGCCTCCAGGGTCGCGGCGGCGGTGAGCAGGAGGGCGGGGCGGGCGTCGGCGAGCAGCCGGGTGACGCGCTCGCCGGGGTGCTCGGGGTCGAGCGGCAGGTAGGCGGCGCCCGCCTTGCCGACGGCGAGCATCGCCTCGACGGAGGCGGCCGAGCGGGGCAGGGCGAGGGCGACCAGCGTGTCCTGGCCGGCGCCGTGCTCCAGCAGGAGGTGTGCCAGGCGGTTCGCGCGCTCGTTGAGTCCGGCGTAGCGGAGCTGCTCGGCGCCGCAGACGAGGGCCGGGGCGTCCGGGGTGCGGGCGGCCTGGGCCTCGAAGAGCTGCGGGAGGGTGGCGTCGGGGGTCGCGTGGGCCGTGTTGTTGCGGGTGACGAGCACGTCGTGCCGCTCGCTGCCGTCCATCACGGCGAGCCGGCCGATCGGGCGGTCGGGGTCGCCGAGGGCGGATTCGAGGAGCCGGACGAACCGGCCGGCGAGCGCCTCGACGGTGGCGCGGTCGAACAGGTCGGCGGAGTAGCCGGCCGCCGCTTCGACGCCCTGCGGTTCGCCGTGCTCGTCGTACCGCTCGGCGACGGAGAAGAGCAGGTCGAACTTGGCCATGTCGGGGTCGATCCGGGCGACGTCGGCGTGCAGGCCGGGGAAGTCGACCTCGGGGCGGTCGAGGTTCTGCAGGACGAGCTTGATCTGGAACAGCGGGTGGCGGTTGAGGGAGCGGCGCGGGTTGAGCGCCTCGACGAGCCGCTCGAACGGCAGGTCCTGGTGGGCGAAGGCGGCGATGTCGGCCGTGCGGGTGCGCTCCAGGAGCTCGGCGAAGGTGGGGTCGCCGGAGGTGTCGGTGCGCAGCACCAGGGAGTTGACGAAGAATCCGACGACGTCGTCCAGGGCCTCGTCGGTGCGGCCGACGACCGAGCCGCCGATGGGGATGTCGGCGCCGGCGCCGAGGCGGGTGAGGAGTGCGGCGAGCGCGGCGTGCAGCACCATGAAGGAGGTCACGCCGTGGGCGCGGGCGAGGCGCAGCAGGGCGCGGTGCGTCTCGGGGCCGAGGTTGAAGGGAACCAGGCCGCCGCGGTGACTGGGCAGCGCGGGGCGGGGCCGGTCGGTGGGGAGCGCGAGTTCCTCGGGGAGGCCGGCGAGGGCCTCCTTCCAGTACGCGATCTGGCCGGAGATGACGCTGTCGGGGTCGGTCTCCTCGCCGAGCCGGTCGCGCTGCCACAGCGTGTGGTCGGCGTACTGCACGGGCAGCGGGGTCCAGGCCGGGGCCCGGCCTTCGAGGGCGGCGGCGTAGGCGACGCTGAGGTCGCGGGCGAGGGGCGCGGTGGACCAGCCGTCGCCGGCGATGTGGTGCACGACGACGACGAGGACGTGCGTCTCGGAGTCGACGACGACGAGGCGGGCGCGCAGCGGGGCCTCGCGGGTGACGTCGAAGCCGCGGCCGACCGCCTCGGCGACGAGGGCGTCGGCGTCGCGTCCGGCGGCGTCGACGACATCGAGTCGGGGGCGCGCCTGCTCGGGGTCGAGGACGACCTGGCGGGGGACGCCGTCGGTCTCGGGGAAGACGGTGCGCAGGCTCTCGTGCCGGTCGGCGACCTCGGCGAGGGCGCGGCGCAGGGCGTCGTGGTCGAGCGGGCCGGAGAGCCGCAGCACCAGGGGGATGTTGTAGGTGCCGTCGGCCGGGTTCATCCGGTTGAGGAACCATAGGCCGCGCTGGGCGTACGAGAGCGGCAGCACGTCGGGGCGTACGCGGCGGGCCGCGCCGCCGCGGGCGGGTCCGGCGGAGGCGAGCCGGGCGGCCAGGCCGGCAACAGTCGGCGACTCGAAGAGCGCGGCGACCTCCAGGTCCGTGTCGAGGGCCGTACGAATCCGGGCGATCAGGCGGGTGGCGAGGAGCGAGTGGCCGCCGAGGGCGAAGAAGTCGTCGTCGACGCCGACCCGGTCGAGGCCGAGCATCTCGGCGAAGACGCCGCAGAGGATCTCCTCCTGCGGGGTGCGCGGGGCGCGGCGCTCGACGGCGGTGAAGTCCGGGGCGGGCAGCGCCTTGCGGTCGGTCTTGCCGTTCGGGGTGAGCGGCATGGCGGGCAGGGCGACGAGCACGGCGGGCACGAGGTGTTCGGGCAGTGCGGCGGCGAGCGCCTCGCGGACGCGGCGGACGTCGTCGGCGCCGACGACGTAGCCGACCAGGTGGCGGTGTCCGCCGGGGCCGGGGACGACCGCCGCGGCGGCGTCGGTGACGCCCTCCTGGGCGCGCAGGTGGGCCTCGACCTCGCCCAGTTCGATGCGCTGGCCGCGGATCTTCACCTGGGCGTCGCGGCGGCCGATGAACTCCAGCTGGCCGTCGGGGCGGTGGCGGACGAGGTCGCCGGTGCGGTACATGACGCTGCCGTCGTCGGCGAACGGGTCGCCGACGAACGCGGCGGCGGTGCGGTCGGGGTCGCCGAGGTAGCCGCGGCCGACGCCGATGCCGGCCACGTACAGATCACCGGGGACGCCGGGCGGGACCAGCTCCAGTTCGTCGCTGAGGACGTACAGGGCGGTGTTGCGCACGGCGCGGCCGATGGGGGCGGTGACCCGCCGCTCGTCGAGGGTGTCGGGGGTGATGACGGCGTGGGTGACGTCGTCGGAGCACTCGGTGGGTCCGTACGCGTTCATCATCGGGACGCCGGGGAAGCGGGCGAACCAGCGGCGGCACAGGTCGGCGGGGAGCTCCTCGCCGGTGACGACGAGCCGGCGCAGGGCGGGCAGGGCGGGGACCTCGGCGCCCTCGTCCCAGGTGTCCAGGGCGGCGCGCAGCAGGGAGGGGACGACTTCGAGGACGGTGACGCCGTCGTGGCCGACGAGCCGGAACAGGCCCAGCGGGTCGGCGGCCAGGAGCTGGTTCACGGCGAGGACGCGGCCGCCGGTGAGCAGCGGGGCGATCATCTGCCAGACGGAGACGTCGAAGGTGAGGGGGGCGTTCTGGACGACGGCGTCGGCGTCGGTCAGGGCGAGGTCGTCGACCTTGGCGAGCAGGTGGTTGTTCATGCCCCGGTGGTGCACCATCGCGCCCTTGGGGCGGCCGGTGGAGCCGGAGGTGAAGATGACGTACGCGAGCTGCGCACCGGCCGGCACGGTCGCGGCGACGGCGGGGGCGTCGTCGGCCGGGTCGTCCACCGGCAGGGCCTGTGTCCCGGTGCCGGCGACGACGGCGGCGGCCGTGTCCTCGTGTCCTGGTCCGGTGAGCAGCAAGGCGGCCGAGGCGTCGGCGAGCAGGGACGCGGACCGCTCGTGCGGGGCGCGGGTGTCCAGCGGGAGGTAGGCGGCGGAGGCGGCCTGGATGCCGAGGAAGGCGGTGATCGCGGCGGCGCCCCGGTCGGCGAGGACGGCGACGACGGTGTCCTCCTGGGCGCCGCGGGCGCGCAGTCGGGCGGCGAGATGGTCGACGCGGTCCATGAGGGCGGCGTACGTGAGGTCGCCGTGGTCGTCGGTGACGGCGACGGCGTCGGGGTGCCGGGCGGCGACGGCGCGGACGCGAGCGACGACGTCGGTCATCGTCTCGGGAGCGGCGGTCTCGTTCCACTCGACGAGGAGCCGGTGGACCTCCTGGTCCGACAGGATCGGGGCGCTGCCGATGCGGGCTCCGGGGTCGGTCACGGCGGCTTCGGCGAGGCGGGCGAAGCGGGCCAGGAAGGCTTCCGCGGTGGTGCGGTCGAAGAGATCGGAGCGGAACTCCAGGGCGACGAGCAGGCCGGCCTCGTCGCCGCCCGGGGCGCGGTGCTCGCGGACGTTGAACGACAGGTCGAACTTGGCGGCGCCGGTGGGCACGTCGACCAGGCCGAGCGTGAGCCCGTCGGCGGCGGGCAGCGAGCGCTCCGAGCTGTCCATGGAGATCATGACCTGGAACAGCGGGTGGTGGGAGGTGGAGCGGGCCGGGTTGAGCACCTCGACCAGGCGCTCGAAGGGGAGTTCCTGGTGGGCGTAGGCGTCGAGGTTGCTCTGCCGGACGCGTGCCAGGAGCTCGGCGAAGGTGGGGTCGCCTGAGGTGTCGGTGCGCAGCACGAGGGTGTTGGTGAAGAAGCCGACGAGGGAGTCGAGGGAGTCCTCCGGACGGCCGGTGACCGGCGTGCCGATGGCGAGGTCGGCGCCCGCGCCGTGCCGGGTCAGCAGCGTGGCGACGAGGGCCTGGACGACCATGAAGGTGCTGGTGCCGGTGGCGCGGGCGAGTTCCGCGAGGCGGCGGTGGGCGCTCGCGTCGAGGTCGAGCGTGACCAGGTCCGCGGGGGCGGCCGAGGTGGCCTGCCGGGGGTGGTCGGCGGGCAGGTCGAGGTGGTCGGGCAGGCCGTCGAGCTGCCGCTTCCAGAAGGCGATCTGGCGGGCGGCGGCGCTGTCGGGGTCGTTCTCGTCGCCGAGGGCGCGGCGCTGCCAGGCCGCGTAGTCGGCGTACTGGACGGTGAGCGGGGCCTGTTCGGGGGCGCGTCCGTCGCGGCGGGCGGTGTAGGCCTCGGCGAGATCGCCGAGGAGGGGGCCGAGGGAGCCCGCGTCGGCGGCGATGTGGTGGAGCAGGATCAGCAGGACGTGCCGGTCGGGCGCGAGGGCGAACAGGGTGGCCCGCAGCGGGGGTTCGCCGGCGAGGTCGAAGCGGTGGGAGACGGCTTCGGACAGTTCCTCGTCGAGGGTCCGGTCGTCGGTGGTGCGCACGCTGAGCTCGGGCGCGGCGCCGGCGGGCAGGATGTGCTGGGCGGCGACGCCGTCGGTCTCGCGGTAGACCGTGCGCAGGATCTCGTGGCGGTCGGTGAGGTCACCGAGGGCGGCGGTGAGGGCCTCCCGGTCCAGCGGGCCGTCGAGGGTGAGGACGAGCGGGATGTTGTACGCGGCGCTGGGGCCTTCGAGCTGGTCGAGGAACCACAGGCGCTGCTGGGCGTAGGAGAGGGCGAGGTCGCCGTCGCGCGGCACGGGGGTGAGCGCGGGGCGCTCGGCGGCGACGCCTTGGAGGCGGCCGGCCAGTCGGCGGACCGTGGGGGCGGCGAAGACCGCCTCGACGCCGCAGTCCAGGCCGAGTTCGGCGGAGACGCGGCGCGCGATCCGGGCGGCCATGAGGGAGTGGCCGCCGAGCATGAAGAAGTCGTCGTCGGCGAGGACGGCGTCCAGGCCGAGGGCGTCGGCGAACAGGGCGGCGAGGGCGTGCTCGAGCGGGCCGCGGGGAGCCCGACCGGCGCCGGTGGCGACCGGGCCCGGCTCGGGCAGGGCCTTGTGGTCGACCTTGCCGTTGGGGGTGACGGGGATGGCGTCGACGACGGTGACGGTCGCGGGGACGAGGTAGCCGGGCAGGACCTCGGCGAGGGCCTCGCGGACGGCGGCGGGGTCGAGGCCGGCGCCGTCGGCGGAGGCCTCGGCGGGCACGACGTAGCCGGCGAGTGCGGGGGCGCCGTCGGCGTCCCTGCGCACGGTCACGGCGGCCTGGGCCACGGCGGGCAGGCGCAGCAGCGCGGCCTCGGCCTCGGCGGGCTCGACGCGGTAGCCGCGGATCTTGGCCTGCTCGTCGGCGCGGCCGACGAACTCCAGGGATCCGTCGAGGAGTTGACGGACCAGGTCACCGGTGCGGTACATGCGCTCGCCGGACAGCCCGAAGGGGTTGGCGACGAACCGCTCGGCGGTCAGCGCGGAGCGGCCGAGGTAGCCGCGAGCGAGGCTGGGCCCGGCGACGTACAGCTCGCCGGTGACCCCCGGGGGCACGGGCAGCAGCGCGCTGTCGAGGACGTACACCCGGGTGTCGGCGATGGGGTCGCCGATGGGGGGCGTACGGGTCCCGTCGAGGGCCTCGCTCATGGTGGCGCAGACGGTGGTCTCGGTGGGCCCGTAACCGTTGACGAAGAGGCGGCCCGGCGCCCAGCGGGACACCAGTTCCTCACTGGCGGCCTCGCCCGCGATGAGGATGGTCATGCCCGGGGGCAGGTCGGTCGCGGGGTCCATGACGGCCAGCGACGACGGCGGCAGGATCGCGTGCGTGATCGCGGCCTCGCGGGTGAACGCGGCCAGCGGGTCGCCGGGCAGCAGCCGGTCGGCCGGGGCGAGCACGAAGGTCGCGCCGGCGAGCAGGCCCATGCACAGCTCGGGCACCATCGCGTCGAAGCCCATGGAGGCGAACTGGAGGACCTTGCTGCCGGGGCGGACGCCCAGGCGCCGGATGAAGGTGTCGGCGAGGCCGGGGATGCCGGCGTGGGTGACCACGACGCCCTTGGGGCGACCGGTGGAGCCGGAGGTGTAGATGACGTACGCGGCGTGAGCGGCGGTCAGCGGGGCGGTGCGCTCCGCGTCGCCGAGGTCGGTGTCGGGCAGCGACGCCAGCTCGTCGTGGAGGGCCGGGTCGTCGAGGGCGAGCGGGGCCCGCCCGGCGGCCTCGGCGACGGCGGCGGTGGTGGCGTCCACGAGGACGCGGACGGGGGCGGCGTCGTCGAGGATGTGCGCGATGCGGGCGGCGGGGTAGGCCGGGTCGACGGGGACGTACGCGGCTCCCGCCTTGACCACGGCGAGGATCGCGACGACGAACTCGGCCGAGCGCGGCAGCAGCAGCGCCACCCGGTCCTCGGGCCCGACGCCGCGGGCGGCGAGGAGCCGGGCGAGCCGGTTGGCGCGCCGGTTCAGTTCGGCGTAGTCGAGGACGGTGTCCTCGAAAGCGAGGGCGGGCGCGGTGGGCGACGCGAGGACCTGGCGCTCGAAGAGCGCGGCGAGCGTGGGGCCTTCGGCGACTCCGTCCTGCGCGGCGGGGAGGGCGACGGCCGCGGCGAGTTCGTCGTCGTCGAGGAGCCCGATCCGGCCGAGCGGCGTGCCGGGCTCGTCGAGCGCGCGGGCGATCCGGCCGACGAACCGCAGGTAGCGGTCCTGGTGGGCGGCCAGTTCGGCGGGGGCGTACAGCTCGGGGTGGGCGTCGAAGTCGACGCGGATGCCGCCGCCGTCGCCCCGGTCGTAGACGGAGACGGCGAGGTCCTCGATGAGCCGCAGCGACATGTTGTGCGCGTCGGCGCGCAGTCCGGCGAAGCGCAGGTCGTAGTCGAAGGGGACGACGTTGAGCAGCGGGCCGAAGAAGCGGCGGTGGTCGTTGGGCAGGCCGAGGTCGCGGCGCAGCTCCTCGCCGCGGTAGCGCTGGTGGGCGACGAGGCCGCGCAGGGCGACCCGGGTGCGCTCCAGGAGCTCGCCGACGGTGGTGGCGTCGTCGACGGCGACGCGCAGGGGGACCACGTTGGCGGCCATGCCCGGCGCGGTGCGGGACTTGGGCCCCGGCCGGGCGGTGACCGGCAGGCCGAGCACGACGTCGGTGAGGCCGGTCATGCGGTGCATGTAGGCGACGGTGGCGGCGATGACGACGCGGGAGCGGGCGGTGCCGGCCTGCTCCGCCGCGCGGACGAGGTCCGCCTGGACGTCCTCGGGCAGGTGGGCGCTGCGCCGGACGAAGTCGGCGGAGGGCTTCAGCGGGCGGGTGGAGAGGGCGACCGGCTCGGGCTGGTCGGCGTACTGGCCGCGCCAGAACTCGCGGTCGTCGGCGAGGTCCTGGGAGGCGCGGTAGTCGGCGTCCTCGGCGAGGAGGGTGCGGACGGAGGCGAACGGCGTGGCCCCGGGGTCGTCGCCGGCGGCGAGCGTGGTGTAGACGTCGGCGACGCGGCGGACCAGGAGGGCGGCGCCGACTCCGTCGAGCAGGATGTGGTGGTAGGCGTGGTACCAGAACCAGCGGTCCTCGGCGGCCTTGAAGAGCGCGTAGGTGAACAGCGGGGAGCCGGTCAGGTCGATGCGGCGGCGCAGGTCGCGGCCCATCCACTCCTCGGCGGCGCGGCGGGGGTCGTCCTCGCCGGAGACGTCGACGGTGCGCAGGGTCCACGCGGGCTCGGCGCCGATCACCTGGCGGGGGCCGTCCTCGGTGTCGACGAACCGGATGTGGAGGGCGTCCGCCTCCGCGGTCATCCGCCGCAGCGCCCGCTCGAAGAGCTCGGCGTCCAGGGTCCCGTGGATCTCCAGGTACTCCGCCGCGCGGAAGATCGGGCTGTCGGGTTCGACGGCCTGCGCGAACCACACCCCGGCCTGAGCCCCGGTCAGCGGAAGCAGCTGCTCGCCGTCGGCAAAAGACTGAGACAGGTCCATGATTCCTCGCCATCCACCTACGGGCACACGGCAGGGAATTCCTGACGCACACCGCAAGAACAAACAGGTCAGTGGTTTTTCCGCAGACAGCGTCTGCACACTGGCGAGGACGGTAGTCCAGGGCCGGCTGCCCCCTCTGGACAGCGCCTATACGCCAAGCTGCCTCTTTTCGGGGGCCCTTGGGTGTGCGAGAAAGAGCGTGTTGAGGTCTACCCGGTATCAGGAGATCCGCATGTCCACTACCTTCCCAGTGAGTCACGAATTCACTGGTGTCGCCGTCCGCGAATCACGCGACCGCATCTTGGCGCGGGTCGAGCGACGCATTCATGAATTCCTCGCCGAGGAGCGCCGTTCCTGGGCGGCGCTCAACGCTGATTCGGCCGAACTGATCGACTGCGTGAGCCGCATGGTGGGCAGCGGGGGCAAGCGCCTGCGCCCCGCCTTCTGCGTCGCCGGCTACCTCGCCGGCGGCGGGGACCCGGAGGCGCAGGTCGTCGTCGACGTGGCGGCGGCCCTGGAGCTGCTGCACACCTTCGCGCTGCTCCACGACGACGTCATGGACGACTCGGGGCTGCGCCGCAACGAGCCGACCGCGCACGTCCTGCACTCGACGCTGCACACGGAGCGCGACTGGCGCGGCGAGCCCCGCCGGTACGGCGAGAGCGTGGCCGTCCTCGCCGGCGATCTCGCGCTGGTGTACGCGGAGCGGCTGCTCGCCGACTGCCCGCCGCACGCCCGGCGCATCTGGGGCGAGCTGTGCACGGAGCTGATGATCGGTCAGTTCCTGGACGTGCGGGCCGCCGCCCGTTTCGTGCCCGACCCCGAGCTCTCCAGCTGGATCGCGCTGTTCAAGTCCGGCCGCTACACGGTCTACCGGCCGCTGGCGATGGGCGCCGAGCTCGCCGGCGCGCAGGGGCTGCGCCCCGTCTTCGAGGAGTACGGCCTCGCGCTCGGCGAGGCGTTCCAGCTCAGGGACGACCTGCTGGACGCGTTCGGCAGCTCCGACGTGATCGGCAAGCCCGCCCAGCTGGACTTCAAGCAGCACAAGATGACGCTGCTCATGTCGACCGCCCTGCGCCACGAGCCCGAGGTCAGGGAGCTGGTGGGGGACGATCTGGCCGGCGCGGACCCCGACCGGCTGCACGAGGTGCTCATCAGGACCGGGGTGCGCGACCGGGTGGAGCGGGTCATCGCGGAGCGCATCGAGACCGCGCGGTCCGCGGTCCGCGACGCGCTGGACGCGGACTGGGCCGACGAGCTCCATACGATGGCGAGGCAGGCCGCCTACCGTGACAAGTGACCTGAGCGTCCCGGTCCCGACCGCCCTGGGCCCAACCGTCCCGGTCCCGACCGCCCTGGGCCCGACCGTCCCCGGCCCGACCGCCCTGGGTCGGGCCGCCCCGGGCCCGACCGCCCCGGACCGGACCGTCCCGGGCCGCCCGGCAGCGGCCGGGTCCGGGCGGCTCGCCTCCGAACGGGTCGTGGTGGACTGGGAGTTCACCCCCGTCCCGGGTGCCCCGGCATCCTTCTGGGACACGGTCGACCCGGTCGCGGGGCTCGACGTCTTCGCCGGGGCGCTGACCCGCGGCGCCGGCGGCCCGTCCCCCGATCCGGCGGTGCGTCTGCGGGTCCGGACGGCGGACGCGTACCGCCCGCCGGTCGACGAGCCGCCGCCGGCGCCCGGCGGGCCCTGGGCCTCGTACAGCGAGAGCGGGGAGGTCCGCCGGATCCACTGGCGGGCCCGGGAGGCGTCGGGCACGGCCGGGCTGCTGGCGGCGTCGCCCGAGGCGGCCGGCGCGGACGGCGCGCCCCGCACGCTCGTCGAGGTGTCGGCGAGCCACGAGGGCTTCCGGCGCAAGCTGTCGCGGACGGCGCTGATCGCCCCGCTGATGCTGAACGGCGGGATGGCCCTGATCCACGGCGTGGTCGTCACCCGCGACGACGGGTTCACCGTGCTGCTTGCCGGGGCCTCGGGGTCGGGCAAGAGCACCCTGGGTCTGGCGGCCTTCGCCCACGGCTGGCGGGTGATCGCGGAGGACCTGGTCTTCGTCAGCGCGGACCGGGCCGTCGTACCGCTGTTCCTGAGCGGGGCGTGGGAGTGCCGGGCGCACCCCGACGACCGGGCGCTGATCGAGCGGGTCACCGGGACGCCGGTGACCGGGCACGCCTCGGGGCTGCCCGCGGACCACCGGGGCCGGGAGTACATGTTCCCGGTACGTCCGGGGGCCGGTCCGGCGCCGGACCGGCCGCTTCCGGTGGACCTGGTGGTCTTCGTGGACCGGGACGGCGACGCCCCGGTCTCCCCCGGCGCCCGCGCCGGGCAGGTGCTCGGCGCCGGGCCGGGCAGCACGCTGGGCGCGGTGGCGAAGCTGCTGCGGCTCGACTTCTCCCCGGTGGTACGGGAGACGGAGGAGACGCTCCGTAAGGTCGTCGAGGGGCTGCCGTCGCGGCGGTTCGCGGCGTCCGGACGGATCGCGGACGACGTGCCGGCGTTCCTCGCCGCCCTCGACGGCTGGGCGTCCTGACGGCGCCCCGTCGCGCGGAAAGCCTCGAAGGGCCCGGCCGTTCGGGGCCGGCCGTCGGGGGGTGTGCGGCGGGTCAGGCCCACGCGA